>NZ_JBUBKD010000045.1:0-242401 GCF_054902215.1 Nitrospira sp. CMX1
AGAAAGAGTACATCAAGAAGGTCCTCGAAAAGACCGGCGGCAACAAGTATCAGGCTGCCCACGCCCTTGGAATCGACCGAAAGACCTTGTATCGTAAACTCGCCGAAATCGAAGGCAGGCCTCACCCAGAGGAATAACGACCGCTGTCGGATCATCGCAGTGGGACTGCGACCGGACAGTCCCGCTTCAGGCCGGGATCGATCACATGAAGGATGTCGACCGTCTTGCCATGGGGGTTGTGCATTGGGCGATCCCACTCCTCACGATTGGCATCTTTGTGGTCGACCTGCTGACCCCAGTGGGAATTGCCGTATCGATTCTCTACGTCGTTCCCCTGCTGCTCACGGTGTTCAGGTCGAAGGAGCAAGAACCTTTCTACTTTTGTGGCCTTGCCACCGGCCTCCTCTGGCTCGGGTTGTTTCTTAAACCTCAGGGTAGCGCTATTTTGTATGGCGTGCTCAATCGTATGTTGGGAACCTCTGTTCTGTGGATCTTAGCCCTGGGATTGATTCGCTTCAGGCGGCTGCAACATGAATCAGCACAGGTGGAACAAGAGCTGATGTCGGAACGTGCCGAGCGAGCCCATGCCGAGGGATTGATGATGGAGGCGCAAGAGGCACGCTCCTACGCAGATCGGGAGGCCGTACGTGCCGTCGTCGGTCGCAAAGAAGCGGAAGAGCAACTCCTGGTCAGTCAACTGAGGCTGGAAGGCATCATCGAGTCCGCGATGGATGCGATCGTCACCGTGGATGAAGATCAGAACGTCGTGCTGTTCAACCGAGCCGCCGAGCAGATGTTCGGCTGCTCTACTCAAGCGGCGATCGGGCAGCCGCTCGCTCGATTCTTGCCCGCCCGGTATCGCGAGGATCACCGCCACCATATGCGTGAGTTCGGCCAATCCGGCACGACGAGCCGCAAGATGGGAAAACTGGGGACCGTGATGGGGGTTCGCTCAAATGGAGATGAGTTTCCGATCGAAGCGGCCATCTCGTATATCGCCGTAGAGCATCAGAAATACTATACCGTCATTCTCCGAGACATCACCGACCGGAAGCGGAGCGAAGAAGCTCACCAGGAAAGCCAGCGTCAACTCTCCACTCTGATCGGCAATCTTCCAGGCTTTGTCTATCGTTGCCGAAATGACCGAGACTGGACATACGATTACCTCAGCGAAGGGGTCACAGACTTAACCGGGTACACCGCCCAGGAATATCTTGTCCGACGATCCATCTCGTATGGAGACAATACCCATCCGGGAGATCGTGAGCGAGTGTGGCAAGAGATTCAGGCAGCGGTGGCGCAACATCGCCCGTATGAAACGACGTACCGTATCGTCACCAGACTAGGGGAAGTCAGGTCGGTCTGGGAACGGGGTGAGGGGATCTATGCCACGGACGGTACCCTGAGCTACCTGGAAGGGTTCGTCACTGACATTACGGAACGGAAGCGAGCGGAGCATTTGTTGCGGCAAAGTGAAGAACGCTACCGGCGTCTCATCGCCATTTCGCCCTATGCCATTGTGGTGATTCGAGGCGAGCGCATCCTCTTCGCCAATGACCAGGCGATCAAACTGTTCGGTGCCGTGAAGGCCGATGAGATCTTGGGAAAATCGGTTATGGACCTGTTCCATCCTGATTATCATCCCGCGATTCGAGAACGGATCCATGAATTGGTGGAAGGTCGCGCACAAGTGCCCATGCTTGAGGAGAAAATCGTCACGCTGAGTGGAAAATCCGTGGATGCAGAAGTCAGCACGGCGCGATTCGTGGATGAGGAAGGTCCGGCGATCCTGGTCATGCTGCGGGATATCAGCGAGCGGAAGCGACTGCAAGATCAGTTACGAAAAACCGAGCGCATCGCCGAACTCGGCACGGTGGCCTCGGGCATGGCCCACGAAATCGGGACCCCGATGAACGTCATTCTTGGGCGAGCCGAATATCTGATGGATCGCGTCACGGACGAGCCGATCAAGAAAGGCCTCCAGACCATCATTACCCAGGTCGAGCGGATTACGAGGGTGATGAACCAGCTGCTCTCCTTCGCACGGCGCAAAACTCCGGAACGCGTTGCGCTCGACCTGAAGCAAGTGGTTGAAGACAGTCTCGAGATGTTTCACGAACGTCTTGCACGAAGTCGAATCCGGGTGGAGTTGCGGTTGGCCGATCCTTGTCCCATGGTCTTGGCCGATGCGGACCAGATGAGCCAAGTCTTGATCAACCTCGTCATGAATGCCGTGCATGCGATGCCGGATGGCGGGACTCTCCGTGTCGGCCTTGCTCCTGAACCACAGCTGGTGAAACTCACCATTGCCGATACGGGCCATGGGATTCCTCGAGAGGCGATCAAGAGGATCTTCGATCCCTTTTTCACGACGAAGGAATTCGGCAAAGGGACGGGGTTAGGGCTGACGGTCGTCAAGGGAATTATCGAAGAGCACCAGGGCTCTATCGCTGTTGAAAGTCAGGAAGGAACAGGAACGACGTTTACGATCCTCCTGCCGAAGAGTGAATAGCCAACCCCTAGAAGTGCTGGGTTCTGAGTGCGAAGTCTTGGGTTTTTGAAAGGCAGCACCCAGCGCGTTCACGCTCAGTACGACCGAGGGCTGTAGCATCCCGCAACAGTTGCCCGACTCTTGTTTGTGGTTTTTCTCACCAATCGAATCTCTCCATCCCATGCGCATGCCTGGATTTCTGGGAATTCAGGCTACTTCTTTTCCCATCCAGCGGCATGCGCTTTGCCCTTCATCCAACCAGACACCCTGTACAACAGCGAATGAGGGCCGGAGAGGATGGTGACCGTGACAAAGGGAACGGGTACTGTTCTGTTGATTGTCGAAGACGACCGGGAGATGCGTAGTTTGTTGTGTGATGAGTTTTGCGGAATGGGGTATCACCTTCGCGAAGCACGGGACGGCGATGAAGCGTTTCTGGCGGTCTTGCAATCCGTGCCGGATGCGATTCTCACCGACCTGCGGATGCCGGCGGGGGGGGATGATTACATTGGCCGACTGCGGACGGTGGCGCCGAGGTGCCCGATCATCGTGATGACCGCCTTCGGTGATGCGAGATTGAAGGCGCAGGTGCTTCAGGCGGGTGCGAACGCCTACTTTGACAAGCCGGTCCATATTGCGGACCTGAAGAGCTGTGTGCAACAATTACTCGACCACGAAGGGAGGTAAAAAGTCCCCTCGTGATGCGTGTCGGCGAACGGTTTCGAGTTTCAGGTTTCCCGTGTTTGGTTGCTGAGCAAAGGTGAAACCTTGAACGTGAAACTTGGAACCCAGATACGAATGAGTGGCCTAAGGACGCGATCGCCTTGTCTGACCCAGAAAGTCCCAACAAACCGGTATCGCTAGATCCCATCATTACCGCGCGAGTCGAAGCAATCAAGCAGCTGGCACGGGGTCTATCTGACCGTGTGGCGGTCATGGATCAGTCCTTCAACGTCGTGTATGCGAACGAAGCAGCGTGGTCGGTCCAGCAGAGCACGCACACTCCCAGGCCCCACGCCAAATGCTATGAAGCCTTTGCCCAGCGGACCGATCCCTGCGGGGCCTGCCCGGCGACCAAAGTGTTCGAGACGCCCGAGGTGCAGTGTGTGTCTTGTTCGGGGGGAGGTGACGGCACGGCCTGTGGGATGCAACAGGCCTTTCCATTAACGGATGCGAAGGGATCCGTCGTCTCAATGCTGGTGCTCTTCCAGCCAGCATCGAAGTCTGTTCCTGCCGCGACCGCTGGGGACAACGGTGCCGCACCGCTTGCAGACGGCCTCGGTGACTTGATCGGGCGAAGTCCGATCATGCAGCAGCTCTTCGACATGACGCGTCTTGTCGCGGAGAGCTCGGCGACCGTCCTCGTTCAAGGTGAGAGTGGCACGGGGAAAGAACTCCTGGCAAAAACGATCCACGCGCTCAGTCCCAGGAGGGATCGACCATTCGTCGTCGTTGACTGCGGCTCATTGCCCGAGACGCTGCTCGAAAGTGAGTTGTTCGGACATGTGAAGGGAGCCTTCACCGGGGCAGTGGCGAACAAGCGCGGCCTGTTCGACGAGGCCGACGGCGGCACGATCTTCCTTGATGAGATTGCCGACACGACGCCGACCTTTCAAGCTAAGTTACTCCGTGTTCTGCAAGAGGGCGAGATCAAGCCGGTGGGTGGGACGCGAACCGTGAAGATCCATGCGCGTGTCATCTCAGCCTCGAATAAAGATCTGACCGAACTCGTGAAAGCCAAGACATTTCGTCAGGATCTCTACTATCGATTAGCCGTTCTCCCTCTGTATTTGCCGGCGCTTCGGGAACGGCGAGAAGACATTCCGCTCTTAGTCCGGCATTTCGTTGCTGCGTCTTGTGCACGGCATCATCAGCCGGTGCGACAGGTGGATGAACGGACCTTGCGGCTCTTACGTGATGCCCCTTGGCCGGGAAATGTCCGACAGTTGCAGCACTATATCGAACGGGCTGTGGTGACGACGGTCGGCCCATCCCTGGTGTGTCAGGATCTTCTCGACCAGTCCCTTGGGGCGGAAGACGAGAGTTTACGATCCGCGTCGCGCGGGGCGGTGGCTCAAACGGAGCGCACTCGAATCGTGGATGCCCTGCAAAAGACGGCAGGAAACCGATTGAAAGCAGCCAAATTGCTTCGAATCAGTCGAGCGAGTCTCTATAACAAACTTCGCGCGTATAGCATCGAATAGGTGCCAGCTGTTCCCTTGCTCCCTTCCTTTCTTGGGTCGCATTTTCCACAGAGTGAGATCATCCCATCACAGACCAAGAACTGCCGTGTTCGATCGTTTCGCCATAGGCCTGATAAGGTCCGCTATTTGAGTATCGGGGGACCAAGCCCTCTGATCTTCTGAATCTTTGCATCGATCGTATACATTTCACCCACCATATTCTTCACCGACGTCATCGAAGCGATTGTACGCATCGTTCCGATCTATTCGAGCACCATGAATGTGGCGCACGACTCAGGCGACGGAAGAAATACGCCTGCCTTCAACCTGTGGTGTCCTCATCTTGCGAGCGGCAACATGCCGTGATGATTCGGATGCCCCTTTTCTCCCCTTCATTCCGGGAACGAACGTCCATTGGTGTGGACGGCATAAGCGAATGATATGTGAACGAATGAGGAGATTTAGGCCATCACTGTCCAAGAGCGTGGAGTCCTCTGTGCGGCAGGAGCAGGCATCACGGTCGATGAAAAACCTCCTTCTTCGCTTCTGACGTGTGAATCATTCATTGCGGAGTGACAACCAAGGGTGGCACGACAGTTGCTGAATAGTGAAAGCAACGCAGAAAGATCTAGCTCTTTCTGCGGGCTGGATGGTGAGTTGCCCTCTCGCTGTCCAGCAGAGTCCACCCCATTGTGAGCGGCAGTCCCGGCCGCCACGTGTCAGCGATGAGGGGGTCACAGGTGAGAGTGGCCCCCTCATTTTCTATCAGGGAGATTAGTGCCCGACGAACACGTAATGGGAGTGAAGCAACGTGCAACTCAGTGGCGATGAGGCGGTTGTGGACATCAAGATACATTTTCCTGTGTCTGAGGAGGTTTTCTTTCCATATGTCTGGGGCGTGGCTCGATTGGCGCCGCATTTCAGGGTCGATGACACAAGCAGCCGGGAAGCACTGGCGGTTGCGCACTTTCCGGACTGTTCCGACAGTGCGGACCATGTGGATCTGGCGTTGCATTTGATGGAGGAATCGACGCGCGTTCCAAGGGCTTGGGTCAGCATCAATGGGCGGAGCCTCTCAAGTCTTCGTGGAGTTCGAGAGAGACTACGATGTTACCGTGCGAGCCTGGGAGTGCCGAACCGTGAATTGTACTGTGACCTAAAGATGAAAGAGCAGGCAGCTCTGGTGGGGTGCCACGATTATGGATGCGCGAGATCCTGCCAATTTGTTTGCGACTCATGTGTCCGAACCGTGCCGGTGGTCGGGCGGCCATTGAAAGAGCCGGCGTTCGGGTTGCGAGCCGCAATGGCTGAAATCGATTGGTGTCCAGGTCTCAAGGCTATGGTGCGCCGATGATCCGGATCACCGGCCCGTTTTCATTCTGAGGATCCGATAGAGGCCCATAAAATGAGTAGTCTGGCGGTCGGTCTAGAAGAGGAGCTTGCAGAGACGGTCACACGATCGGATCAACGGAATATCCGGCATGCCTATTGGAGCCAGAATGAGTTCATCCACCTTGAGCACTTTCTTCCTCCAACCGTATGCGAACCGTTGCTCACGGAGGTTGAGCTGCTGGAGCCGGACATTCATCGCAACTATGTCCCAGGTCACAAACAGGGAGGCAGCGTCAGCTTCTACAGCATTCGAGAGCAGGCACCCGCGATCCTGGCTCTCTATCGGTCTTCAGCGCTCCTGACATTCCTCGACCGGCTCACTGACGCCGAGTTGAAGCTCTGTCCGGAAGATGACCCTCATGCCTGTGCCCTCTACTACTACACAAGGCCAGGCGATCACATCGGCTATCACTATGACACCTCGTACTACAAGGGTGCCCGCTACACGGTCCTCATCGGGCTCGTGGAGCGTTCGGAACACTGCCGATTAGTCGCACGTGTCGGGAAGGGTAACGTCGTCGAGAATCTCCCTGAAATCCGTATTCGGATGGATGCGGGCACGATGGTGGTCTTCAACGGAGACAAACTCTGGCATGCCGTCACCCCGTTGGGTGAAGGGGAACGGCGTGTGATCCTGACGTTGCAATATGTCACGGATCAACGAATGGGACCGGTGAAGAAATTATTCTCAAATATGAAGGACGCCTTCGCCTATTTCGGCCCTGCCGCGCTGATGCGCAGACCGAAGGCCAAGCAGGCGACCCACGCGCATGCAACCTCGCCGTCAGGCGCGATGATTGATCAGATCACAATGCTCTTCCCTAATAGGAGTTGATGGTGCATCTCTCAATCGCAATTCCTGAGGCACAGGTTGTTGACGCTCCGACGCTGTTACGGCTGATCCGGATGGCACCTGCCTGCGACGCGGAGGCGGATGAGCAGGGGGCCGAGTACGTGGCGTTCTTTGACGACTTTCCGACGTCGGTGGGAATCGTCGCGCGAATGATTGAGGAGGCCTGGGATCTGCACGATGTCCACATCACACTCGAAGGTAGACCCGTCGTGAGCCGGATCAACTTTTATGCCGCTCTCTGCTGCTATCAGGAGAGTCTGAGTGCTCCGGACGCGAAGGCCTATTGTCTTCAGCAGGCGGAAAAAGTCGGCGCTGACAGGGGATGTCTTGAGCGATCGTGCCTGATTCACTGCCGGTTTATTTGTTCACGGTGTGTGGGACTATCGCGCGATCAAGGCGCGCCTCCGATGTCGAGTCAGCTCTTGGAAGTGGCGCGCCGGGCGGAAGTGGACTGGTGTCCGAACCTGTGCATCACAGAGGTGGAAGTGTGAGTGGTCGGTCGAGAGTTGAGCAAGCCGGATGAGGTGCGTGTGATCGGATATTGTCAGTTGATTGCTCGAAGGAGGGCCGTGCTCCTCGATGCGTAACCAGGGAAGGAGAGTGTCATGCAGGTTTTGAGAAGTAAGGGGAACATCGGAGTGTGGGCTGTCACGGTATCGCTTGTGGCGGCGTCCGCCTTTTTTAGCGGTGGGCTAGTCTCCGCTGAAGACACCACGGCGACCGGGAACCGCGTGTTCTTTCGCGGCGGCTATGGCCAGCTGCTCAGCGATCGCGGTGGTGAGTTGATCACCGACGGCCATGGGGTGGCCGGGAAGAACGATGGGACCAGCGGCTATTACATCGGTGGGGGAACGGACCTCATGGTCACCAAGGATCTATGGGGTATGATGAACGGCGTGGCGCTCGTCGGCGAGATCGGATTGGAATTCAAGAGATGGGCCTCCGCCAACGTCGGGAACGGCGATACCACGGCTGTGACGGGAGTGAGTAACGGCGGTCTGAGCAAGGTGCAGATGACGATGTTGACGGTGAGTGTGGCACCTAAGCTGAAGTTCCGACAGGGAACCGACTTTCAACCCTGGATCATTCCCGCCGGGTTGGACTTCCACGTTATCAGTCCGACGTCGAGTCAGATCAATTATTTGGACATCGGGGTTCAGTTCGGGGGAGGCGCCGAGTTTCGCGTGTGGAAAGAGTTGTGGCTGGGTCTCGACAGCCGCTTCCACCTGGCCTCCAACCAAACCAATACGGTAAACAATTACTGGACCGCCGGTATTTATGGAGCAATCGGGTTCTAGAGGACCAATATCGTTCCGGTAAGGCGGAGCATGGTATCCGCTGACAACGGTGCAGGGAGCCATTTCATGGCTCCCTGCACTCGTCTTCATCCCACTCTTCACCTGCATCCGTCGAAGGCCCAAGGAAACGCTCGATACACTTTGCGGCTCATCCTACGGAACTGAATGCTCGAAGGATTCTGGTATATCGCCACAGAAAGCACGCACGTCCGCATCGGCCGGCCATGCGCCGCAGTCCTCTGCAACCAACCTCTTGTCCTTTTTCGGGATCGGCGTGGTCTGGTGCATGCGTTACAGGACCGCTGTCCCCATAAAGGCGTCCCACTCTCCTCAGGTCGGCAGGAGGGGGATTCCTTGCGTTGTCCGTTTCATGGATGGCGCTTCATCTCCACGGGTGAGTGCGTGGAGGTTCCGGCGACCGGCAACGCGCCGCATCCATCGTCGGCCTCAGCCTGCGTGCGGACATTCCCCGCAGAGGAACGGGACGGGTGGGTGTGGGTCTATATGGGACAGGACGGGTGCAAGGAGCCTTCGAGTCCTCCCCCTTCTTTGCCGACTCCTGCAGACGGCAGCCCGATGACCTCCGTGCGCGCGTCCGCCCAGGCAACAGTCCGGTGGGATTTCGCAGTGGATAGTCTCATGGATCCCGCTCATGTTCCGTTCGTGCACAACAACTATTTCCGTCGGCGTGAGGCCGCCAGGGAGAAAGAAAAAGTCTTCACGCGGCTGCCGCTTGGATTTCGAACGATCTCGCAGAATGTCCTGCTGCCGGATACCTTTATCTTTCGGGCGTTGTCTCCAAGGCTGGGATCGGCGACGACCACGGTTGATTTCGTCCTGCCCGGCATTCATTCCGAACGATGGGAAATCGGCAAACGGTTTGCATCCGTCATGTTGGTGGCCACCCCGCTCACGGATGAGCGAAGCCGATTCGACATCTGCGTTGGATGGAACTTTCTGCGCGGCGTTCCTGCTGGGTGGCTGGTCCGTCGGACTCTCAGGACGATTCTGAGTCAGGACCGGGAAGTGTTGGAATTGCAGGAACAGGGGTTTGGCTTAAAGGGAAGCATGCTCTTGACCTTAGAATCGGACACACTGGCCGTGTGGTACCGGCAGTTGAAGAAATATCATGGTGATATACTGGCCGGTGTGCAGGATCCTCAGCATCCGGTTCCTGAAAAGAGCCTGCTCAGATGGGTGACTTAAAGCGGAGCGACGTGCAAGTGGAGTGGCGCCAGCGCCTGCATATTCTGAGATTGAGCGATGAATCATGAGGACAAGGTACTTGCACTGAAGGGCGGTGACCGGCGCTCCGGCTGGCGTTCCAACCAGGTGATCGTGCTGGTACGGCGAACACCGACAGGGTTTCCCGCCCTCATAGACTGGATGGATTACGAGGATGAACTGTTGATACGCTGAGCAGGCTGCGGAAAAACTTGGGGCGAGTTGGCCAGACCCCCTATCTGCGGAGACACGCGCCGACGCCGTTCTATGCGGACGGAGCACGTTTCTCCGAGAGATGGGCGCTCAGTACAACGGATGTTAGTGCCAACAGCCTGACCATTTCGTTTGGTACTATTTTAGGGGAGGCGCTAATGAGTCTAGAGAAGTTTCTGGAATGGTACGATGGGGCGGTAAGTTGGATGTTGGTCGCCTGGGTCTTTTTTGCAGTGGCGTGGATGGTCGTGACTTCTATCATTTCTGTGCTTGGTTTGATACAGGCGGTGTTTTGGGCATGAGAGATACGGTCATGTCCAGGTGGGGGTAGAGGCAGCGGTAGGTGGGTTCAGATCCGAGGACCTCATGACACAACCGTTACAAGGCTTCGCATCCATACCAGGTTGTAGACTGTAGCAGCAAAGGTACACAGCCAGACGACTCGCGACGGAGCTTGACCTTGTAGCGAAAGCCGGCCGTCTTCAACCAACGGAAGACCTCTTCGACCCATTGGCGGTTCTGTTGGTTGATCGCGTTACTCGGGTGTCTCATGATTCGGCCATCAATCGAACCGGACCGCTTCGTTATACATTGGGCCGCATGTGGCGTAGCTTGCCGCCCCCGCAGATTCTGGGTGAACTAATGGGTGTCATCGTCCTTGTTACCCCCCAGAGTGATACGTCGGAAGGAGCCCGGACCTCGACCACGGCCAGCTCTGCAGGACATGTGCATGTAGAAGTGTCGGTCTGACCTGTGCAAGTGATGATCCCGGTGGGGGAGGTGAGATGTGTCCCTGATGAATGAGAGATGTAGGAGACAGATCGGTTGGGTTTCCCCGTCCTGTGTCCTCATCAACACGGTCTTGCGTCCGTCCGGGCCATACGGTACAACAACTCCATAACCCTCGGCGGTCTTTGCGTCCAGCGCTCAGCATGGATGTCGGGTGGCATCACCTGATGCCTCAGGGCGAACTGCCAAAACGGGTGCGATGCATAATTGTGCGGACAATCAGGCCATCGGTAGTGAAGTTGCCCTGCGACGGAGGCCGAGACAATCCCTGTGAGATTGCACGAACTGTATGGGACGGGCAGGATACGAAGGAAGGGTAGTGTGAAACGAGGTTTCAGAAACCGAGACCGTCTGGTTGGGTGGGTACTCATGACCTTGGTGATTTGTCTAGGGACTGAGGTCTGGGCGTATGAGTCGGAACCAGTGGTGGAGGGGGCCACAGTACGCGGTACCGTGACCTTCATTGGTACGGTTCCGGCGCCGAAAGAATTCGAGTTGCGTCGCTATCTCGACCATGAATACTGCAGTCAGCTGTCCGACGGCCACGGGTATCGACTCATGAGAGAACTCACGGTTAGGTCGGACGGCGGCCTCAAAGATGTGCTGGTGATGGTGGAGGGTGTGGAGCGTGGAAAGCCCTTTCCCTTCACTGATGCCCGAGTGGAAGCGAGCCTCTGTCAGTTTGTGCCGCTTGTCACCGTGGTCGGCGATAAGCGACTGATTACGATATTTAATCGGGATCCAGTTCCACACGACATCCAAGGGTATGCGTTCGATCAAACCGGAGGCGATATGGTTTTTTATCGCCCGTCTTTGGAGGCGGGTGGAACGACCGATGCCGTGCAGCTGGTCAAAGGACGAAAAGTGTTCAGCATGCAGTGCAGCATGCATCCGTACATGCAGAGTTGGGGCTATGCGATCGATCATCCGTATTTTTCGGTCACGGATGCAGCCGGCTCCTTTTCCATCCCGGATATCCCGCCGGGGAAATATCGCCTCAAGGTCTGGCATCCGATTCTCGGCCTGAGAGAACAGGCGCTGACCGTCGCAGCGAATGAAAGGGTTTCATTGGAGCTGTGGTTTGAGGCCAAGGACTGACCGGTAACGGCTCAGTATTGTGAGCCGCTGGTGAAGATTCCACTCTTGTTCGAAGTAAGTCTGGGAGATGTCTACGCGAAGCTGATGGTTGAGCAGAACACGCCGTGACCGACACGATCGTTGCGTCGCCCGAGGCTCTGAGCAGACCCGCAATCATCCGGAACGATATATCTCCTCAAATTGATTATGAGAGCCCAGTATGTATGCCACTCTGGTCATTTTGCACATCCTTGCCGCGGTAAGTTGGGTCGGCGGCATGATCTTTCTGTCGTTGGTCTTGGCACCCTTGGTGCGAAGCCGGAAAGCAGTACCGGAATTCATGGCGCTGTTTCGGTCTGCCGCGCTCCGCTTTCGGCCCATCGTCTGGGTGGCCATGGTGATACTCTTGCTGACTGGTCCGATATTGCTGTCTCTTCGCGGCGTCGCTGTCGTGAGCCCTTCCGCTTGGCCAGGAATCGTGATGGCGAAGCTGGCGCTGGTCGCCCTGTTGCTGTTCCTCACCTTGCTGCATGACCTCGTGCTTGGTCCTCGGGTCAGCCGGGTCAGTGCGATTCCAGAATCCCAGCGGACGGCAGGCGAGCAGGTTGTGTTCAAAACCGCGCGCTGGCTCCCTCGATTGTCCCTACTCATCGCCATGGCAGTCGTGATTGTGGCGGCGATGCTGGCACGGTCGTAGCGAGATTTGATGAGCCACTTGGTTGAACTGCACGGCGACATCGTCCGGCTTACCGCATCGAGTAAGGATGAAACCTTCCTGGCAACAAAGTGAGGACGGGGTCTTATCACTCAGATCAGGCTACTCAGGGTTACGGAGTCTTTGCGCAACGAAACCCATAGCCGAGGTGCCGGCGAGACGGCTCGGCATTGTAACGGAAGGACGATCCCAGAAACTCCTGAACATAGAGCCAGTTTCCGCCCCGCACGACTTTTGACTTACCCGTTGTCGGTCCTTGAGGATTCTTCGTTGGGCTCTTCTTGTAATAGTCATGGTCATACCAGTCGTTGACCCATTCCCAGGCATTGCCGGCCATGTCATAGATACCGTAGGGGCTCTTGCCCATTTCGAACATCCCCACCGGAACCAATGCCATATGGTTCGCCCATTCCTTCTTGCCGAAATTCGCGTGGAGCCTGGTGGGAGCCTCGTTGCCCCAGGGATAGAGGCGGCCATCCGTCCCCCGAGCCGCCTTTTCCCACTCCGCCTCGGTCGGCAGACGTTTCCCGGCCCATTTGCAGTACGTGGCTGCATCCGACCAGCTGACGTTGACGATTGGACGCTTCTGGTGGCGGAATTGGTTCATGATCTCCCACTCCGGCGGCGCCTCCGTGCCAGTTGCTTCCAGATACTTGGCATACTGCCCCACCGTCACGTGGTACTTGTCCATGAAGAACGCGTCGAGGTACACGCGATGCACGGGCTTTTCGTCGGCTTTCAGAGCACTTCCCATCGTGAATTCCCCGGCCGGCACCAGCGCCATTGGTATGTCGCGGAGATCGGTGGGAAACGCCTCTCCTGCTGACCCCTCTGGATTCAGACTATCCGGCGAGGTGGGCGAACGTCGCCCAGGGAATTTCGCTTGTAACTGTTGATAGACGGCCTGTTGCTCACTATTGAGGCCCAGCTCATTCGCGCCATCCAGGGCCTCTTCTGCTTGCTTCATCTTGTCGGACGGAGTTTGTCCGCCGGCAAGCAGACCCTTTGCTTCCTCCAACAACCGCCACGCGGTCACTTCCTCCAGTAACTGCCAGACCTTCATTTTGCTTAACCGTGGCTCCCTCGTCCCCGTGATTCTGGATTTTGCATCCAGATGTAACGCGGTCTCATAATGTTCTTCCGCGCAGTCCCAGGCTGCTAATCCTCGACAGGCTTCGGCCAGGTTGAAATGAGCCTGCACATTAGAAGAATTCTTCATGAGCCCTGCCTCCAACACTGCACGTGCTTCGGCATATTGGGTGTGCTTTAAAAGACTCTCTCCTTTGGCGAAGTCTTCGCCAGCGTCGGCTGCCAGTGCCATGGAGTTTGCGGTCATGTTCAAACATATGACAAAACTCAGTACCCCGAGCGTCTGTCTCATAAGCGCGTCCCTCCCACTTGTGACTGCTCAATGGCAGTGGGTCTCGCCTTCCAGTAAGAGCACCGGCCGCTGTCGTGAACGCAGCCTTCATGGCTGGAACCATAACATAACGTAGCTTAAGCATAAAGAAGCCTGAGCGAGCGGCCACATTTTGTGCGGTTGATGAATGGAGGTTTGCTACAGGTCTCCGGCAAAGAGCTTCTACCGGTTGGTCGGCAACTATACTTCTGTTCCTCATATCTGGTCGTCTCCCTACAAATTGGCTGAAGAAACAAACCTCTTTGCCGACTGAACGCTATGGAACGCTGTCGGGGCGATCAAACTAGGGAGGTTGCTATGTATCCATGAAAATAAAGTTAGCGGGGCGTTAAACTTAACGTAGACTGTCGCCTTTTGCGACAAAGGTTCGGTGTCTCCTGTAGCGAAGGGCGACTCTTGTCGATTGTTGGTCTTCTCGGTTCGCGGAACCAGTGAATTTCAAGGGCTGAATGTTAGGTTCTCTTGACCTGCCCTGCGGTTCCATCCTTGCAACCTTCGCGGACCGATTGGTCAAGAGATGATCCATGTCTGTTTTCTGTATCAAGATGAGGGTGTTGTTTCGACAATGAATCGAGAGGCATAGCAACAAAAATGAAATCACCATGGTGCATGGCAGGTATTGTCCTGTGGGTTCTTACGATCACGGTTCTGGGATGGTCCTTCATCAATGGATGGACCGCGAAAGGAAGCGACGGGCGCACAGACATCCTGGTGGATCCGGCTGAGCGTGATCAGATACTGGCGGAAATGCGGCAACTGCTGAAAGCAGTGGATGGTGTCATCAGAGAGTTGGGAGAGTCAGAACCTGATCGGAAACGAATGGAATCGGCAGCCAGAGGTGGCGGGATGCACATGGCCGAGGACGTGGAGCCGGCACTCATGGTCAAGCTGCCGCTGCCGTTTAAACAGATGGGCATGTCGATTCACAAGGACATGGATGCGCTAGCCGATGCGATCAAACAAAACGAGACTCCTCAACAGATCTTGAAACAGTTATCGAGCATGACAGCACGATGCACGGCTTGTCATGACATGTACAGATTCAAAGCGGGCGAGTAGCCGGCAGCGATTCGCGTCCAGCTATCGAAGTGCAGAAGAACCTCGGACCGTCTGCGAATCCTTTTCCGTGGAATGCGATCTGTCTCGCCGATATGGGGGATACGGGGGTGGCCTTTGCGGCACTGCCCCAGATGCCTCCGTGCAACGTCACCTGGGCGAAGAAGGGCAAGTGGGTTCATCCGGCCAAGATCGCCCTTGAGAAGTATGTTTTGATGAAAATGAAACGGGGCGTCAGCGAGCCCTTCTTTGAGAAGGCAATCCTTGATTGCCACGGAGATCGGCAAGCGCGAAGTCGTCGGATAACGGCCCTTTCTCGCCCGAATCTTTTTCTCGGCCCGTGCCTCACATAGGCAAGAGGAAAGGAGGGCCGCATGAAACTCAACGAACAGCTCCGATTCATCGCAGGTGTGTTTGTGCTGATCGCAGTGATCTTGGGTGCGACCGTCCATCCTTATTGGAACTACTTCGCTGCCTTTGTGGCGATCAACCTGATTCAATCGGCTTTTACCGGCTGGTGTCCCATGATGGCACTCTTGCGCAAGCTCGGGGTTCAAGAATAACCGGGTGCTTGTGAAAGGTGTTTGAGTGTCGGCATTTGGTGTGAGGACTATGCTCGAGCTGTAGTGGGCGAACCCTGAGTCCTGAGGAACACATCATGCCGATGAGATTCAAACCAATGAAACATATGCTCCTAGCGCTGCTGATCGTGACCGGGTGCGGGTCTAAGGAAGAACCGGCCGCGCCGGAGGTATCCGCCGTTCCACAGAAGACGATTCAGGCTGTAGTCGTAGAAGCCAAGTCGACACCGGTGCCGATTCGGGTTGAAGTGACCGGACAGGTTGCTCCAATTTACCAAGCCACGCTCTCCAGTCGTATCCAGGGAACCATCGACAAATTACTGGTTCGAGAAGGCACGAAGGTCTCCAAAAGACAGCTCTTGATCCAGCTAGATAGCCGAGACCTTCGGGCGGAGTTGGCGCGTGTGAACGCCGAGAGCGAGAATGCGAAAGCACATTTCGACCGGATGAGCCAACTGTATGCCCAAGATGCTGTCTCGAAACAGGAGATGGAGAATGCGACCAGGGCGTATCGCGTGGCGGAAGCAAGTCGCAACGCGGTGGAGGCTCAGCTCAGCTATACGAAGGTGAAAGCACCGTTCGATGGCATCATCACCGAGAAGAAGGTGGAAGCGGGAGAATTGGCTTCGCCAGGTCAGCCACTACTCAAAATGGAAGATTCCCTCCAACTTCGTCTGGAAGCCACGGTTGCAGAAGGAGATCTCAGGTCGGTTTCTCGAGGCGATAAAATCCCAGTCGTCATTGAGGCCTTAGGAGGACGAGAATTGATCGGCATAGTGAGCCAGATTCTGCCTGCCGGAGATCCTCACACCCATACCTTCATGGTCAAGGTCGATCTGCCAAGGATCGAAGGGCTGAGGACTGGAATGTTCGGCCGATTTCCTCTCCAGAAAGGTGTCACGCAAACCATTCTGGTTCCTGTGACCGCCCTGGTTGAGCGAGGCGAGCTCAGCAGCGTCTACGTGGTCGGATCGGATCAGGTCGCTCGCCTCCGATGGGTCAAAGTCGGGCGGAGGTTCGACAAGCAGGTTGAGATCCTGTCCGGCATTAGCGAGAGCGAACGGGTCTTGACGGACGGAAGTCGTGGGGTCGATGGAGCAGCCGTCCAAGTAAGAGTTGCGTGTTTCGAGTCTCGTGACGGAGGCGTTTCGAACTCCAAACTCGAAACAAGCAACGCTCAATCTAAGACCGGTCCGGTTTACGGAAGGGCGAGATACGAACGACGAAAGACGGTTGAGGCATGACGAACTATCGTCCAGGCTTGAGCGGTCGCATCGCCGCCCTCTTTATCGACAGCAAACTCACACCGCTCATCATGCTGGGCGTGCTGCTGCTGGGCCTGTTTGCGGTGGTCGGTACACCGCGGGAGGAAGAGCCACAGATCGTCGTACCGATGGCTGATGTCTGGCTGCCGTTTCCCGGCGCATCAGCCAAGGTCGTCGAAGAGCAACTCACCAAACCATTTGAACGGAAGCTCTCGGAGATCAAGGGGATCGAGTATGTCTATTCGATCTCACGACCAGGTGGTGCGCTGATCATCGTTCGCTTCTATGTCGGCCAACCAATGGAACAGAGTTTGGTTGATCTCTACGACAAGTTGATGGCGAACCAAGATCTCCTGCCGCCAGGCGCCGAACCGTTTCTGGTCAAACCGAAAGATGTCAACGATGTTCCCATCGTCACGCTGACGTTGTCGAGCGAACGCTATGGGGAGTTTGAGCTCCATCGGTTGGCCGAACAGGTCTTGGAAGAGGTCAAGAAAGTAGCCGGCACATCGGCTGGATTCATCGTGGGAGGGCGGCCGCGCGAGTTACGTATCCAGATCGATCCCACGAGATTGAAGGCCTACGGGCTGGCGCCGCTACAGGTCATGAACGTGGTGCGTGGCGAGAATCGCGCCTTGCCGACCGGTCGCTTCGACAGTCGCAATCAGAACTTTCTGGTCGAGACCGGCCGCTTCATCCGGTCACGTGAAGATCTAGAAGGGCTGGTTGTCGGCGTCAACGAGCAGCGACCGGTGTACTTGCGCCAGGTAGCGGAAGTGACGGACGGGCCGGCAGAGGCGACGAGTTATGTCTGGTTCGGCTTAGGCGCTGGAAGTGCCGGTGAAACGGTACAGGTGAAACGTGAAATGAAGGAGCCCATTTTTCATCTTTTCCCTTTCACTTCTCACGAGTCATCGGCCGTGACCGTTGCAGTTGCCAAACAAGCCGGTATGAATGCCGTGACCGTTGCCGCTGAAGTGATTCGAAAAGTCGATGAGATGAAAGGCATGGCTATTCCGTCGGACGTCCGTGTGACGGTGACGCGTGACTACGGAGAAACGGCCCAAGAGAAAGCCAACGAACTGCTCTGGCATCTCCTGATCGCCGTCGTTGCAGTGGTCGTCTTTCTCGGTGTGGCATTGGGGCCGAGGCCTGCCCTTGTCGTCTCGATTGCGATCCCTCTGACCCTTGCGCTCACACTCTTCACGTCGATGATGATCGGTTACACGATCAACCGGGTGACACTGTTTGCCCTCATTTTTTCCATCGGGATTCTCGTGGATGATGCCATCGTGATCGTTGAAAACACCTATCGTCATCTGACGATGCGACTCACGGCTCACCACGAAGCTTCCATCCGGGCGGTTGATGAGGTCGGGAATCCCACGATCTTGGCGACCTTCACGGTCATTGCCGCCCTTCTGCCGATGGCCTTCGTCTCCGGACTCATGGGTCCCTATATGAGGCCGATTCCCGTCAACGCTTCCATCGCGATGTTTTTCTCACTGCTGGTAGCGTTCATCGTGATCCCCTGGTTTTGCCAGACTTGTTATCGTCCCGGGGCCACCGTTTCGGGCGTCGACCATGAGGGCGATGAGCAAGGTCTGACGGCTCGGATCTACCGGCAGGTTCTTTCTCCGCTGCTGGCTCATCCGCTCCTTGCCTATGCGTTTCTGGCCGGAGTCGGGCTCTTGCTCATTGGATCAACCTTGTTGCTCTACACCCGCCATGTCGTGGTGAAAATGCTCCCCTTCGACAATAAGAGTGAGCTCCAGCTTGTCATTGACATGCCGGAAGGGACGACGCTCGAAGAGACTGCCCGAGTCACGCAGGCATTGGGACGCTATGTGAAGACAGTGCCCGAAGTGCGGGATTATCAGGCCTATGTCGGAACGGCCTCCCCCTTCAACTTTAGTGGACTCGTGCGTCACTACTATCTGCGGGAACAACCTCACGAGGCGGACATTCAGGTGAATCTCGTTGCGAAGCATGAGCGAACCGCTCAGAGCCATGAAATCGCCCAGCGGATTCGTCCACCGGTTCAAGAGATCGCTCGTGAATACGGAGCCAATGTAAAGATCGTCGAAGTGCCGCCGGGGCCGCCTGTGCAATCGGTGCTGGTGGCGGAAGTCTATGGGCCTGACTATAACAGGCAACTTGCCGTAGCACGGGAGATTCGAGGGTTCTTCAAATCCACCTCGGGAGTGGTCGATGTGGATGACTATATCGAGACGGATCAGGTGAAATATGTCTTCACCGTTGATCGTGCCAAGGCAGCCCTTGCCGGCATTTCTTCCGGCGAAATCGTCGACACGCTTCGCATGGCGCTCCAAGGAACAAAGGTCGGCCTCGTCCATATCCCGCGAGAGAAAAGTCCGGTCCAAATCGTGCTTCGCCTCCCGCTCGCTGAGCGGACGGGCCTTGAGCATCTCGGTGAGATCGGGTTGCGCACGAGTGCCGGAGGGATCGTGCAGCTGTCCGAACTGCTCACGGTCGAGCGAACGGTCCAAGACAAGGCGATCTATCACAAGAATCAAAAGCCGGTGGTGTACGTGGTTGCGGATGTCGGTGGTTCCGGGGCGGAGAAAGCCGAGAGTCCCGTATACGGAGTGCTGGGAGTCGGGAAAAAGCTGGAAGAGTTTCGCGTGGTAGAGGGGTATCAGATCGAGCAATACTATGCCTCGCAACCCTGGTCGGAAGAGAAGATCGCGATGAAGTGGGACGGTGAATGGCACATCACGTATGAAACATTTCGTGACATGGGGATCGCGTTTGCTGTGGCCATGTTGCTCATCTATCTCCTCATCGTCGGACAGTTCCAATCGTTCATCACGCCGGTGATCATCATGGCTCCTATTCCGCTCACGCTCATCGGTATTCTGCCAGGCCATTGGCTGACTGGGTCGTATTTCACGGCGACCTCAATGATCGGCTTTATCGCGCTCGCCGGCATCATTGTGAGGAATTCCATCCTCCTCGTCGATTTTATTCAGCTGCAAGAACGTGCGGGAGTGCCCTTATCGGAAGCCGTCGTCAAGGCAGGTGCCATTCGCACACGCCCCATTCTTCTCACTGCCGCTGCATTGATGGTCGGAGCCTTCGTCATCATTCTGGATCCCATCTTCCAGGGGTTAGCCGTCTCCTTGCTCTTTGGTGTCGGTGCCTCGACGCTGCTGACACTGGTCGTGATTCCTCTGCTCTACTACCATGTGACCAGAAAGTCGATTGCACCGCGCCTTCCCTCTGTTGGATCGATAGGCAAGGATCCTGCGCGGAGTTCCGAAGAAAGAAGTTCTCAACCGGTTCTTACCTAAGGCGGAAGCTGTCGCATTCTGCGCCAGTGGAAGATTTCCTTCTGTTGCAAGTCTCCCCTCTTTCAAGAACCTGCTCGGAGTTCTTGTCGTTCAACTCGCTAAGTTTTCTGTCAAAAGTCGGCAGAACGGAATTGAGTATCTCACCGGCTTCTTCCTTGCAATCCTAGCCAATCAGAAACAGGAATACAGTCATGCGGCTTTCCCATCGCATACGAGGAGGCTCCGTTGCCACAAGGCTGCTTGTGGTGCTCGTCTTTTTCCAGATTCTCTGCGGGATGTCTATTATATGGCCTGTCGAGGCAGAGGAGTTGAAGAGCAATTCTCATGAGCTGAAACTGAGTCTGCGCGAAGCGATTCAAGCGGCCGTCGACAACAACGTCAACGTACGATTGCTGAAAGAACGTATCGCGGCGGCGCAGGCTCAGGCCAACACGAGCTTGGGCGCCCTCTTGCCGAACGTGTCCGGTCACGTCAGCGGCCGGAATCAAACCGTGAATCTCGGTGCCTTCGGGCTTCCACCCGACCGCCTGTCAGGGCTGGGACTGAGGCGCAGCGTGACCGATCC
This sequence comes from Nitrospira sp. CMX1, assembly GCF_054902215.1. NCBI lineage: Bacteria > Pseudomonadati > Nitrospirota > Nitrospiria > Nitrospirales > Nitrospiraceae > Nitrospira > Nitrospira sp. CMX1. The sequence goes on from NZ_JBUBKD010000045.1 coordinate 20,437, forward strand.
CTTCGAAGTGTATGACGCGCGGGCAACCCTCGTGCAGAACATCTTCAGCCTCAGTCTGATCCAACGCTGGCGCGCGGCGAAGAGTGGCATCGACGTGGCGAATCTGGAGACGGAGGTTACCAAGCGCGACGTGATGGCGACCGTCGGCTTGTTGTACATCGAAGCGTTACGGGCCGACGAGGCAGTCAAGGCACGACAAGCGGACATCGAATTGGCTCAGCAACTCGTTAAACTGGCTAAAGACCGAAGGGCTGCCGGTGTTGCCACGGGGCTCGACGTGACGAGGGAAGAGGTTCAGCTGGAGAACGATCGGCAGCGTGTGCTCGTTGCTCAGAACGAACAAGAAAGTGCGAGGCTTAATCTGATCCGCACCCTCGGGATAGACTTCGATGTGCGATTGGTACTGACCGACGAACTACGATTCATCCCGCCTGAGCCGTTGCGTACAGAAGAGGCGCTGACGGTCGCGCGCCAACAGCGGTTGGAGTTACGGGCGCAAGAACAGCGGCAGCGATTGGCGGCTCTCAGCTTGAGCTCCGTCACCAGCGAACGGATTCCGTCCCTGTCGCTTGCCGGGGACTATGGGTGGATCGGCTTGAAACCGGAAGATGCGTTGGCCACTCGGTCGATCGGGCTGAACTTCTCCATCCCGATCTTTGACGGAGGTCAGCGGGAGAGCCGGATCTCAGAATCACGCAGCCGGGTTCGCCAGGAATCGATCCGCATGAAGGATGTCTCGGACCAAGTCACACTTGAAGTTCGGAACGCTCTGCTCACACTGGAGTCATCTACACAGCAGGTCGCCGTCGCGGAGAAAGGCTTGGAGCTGGCACTGAAGGAATTGACCTTTGCACGTGACCGGTTTACGGCCGGCCTGACGACCAACATCGAAGTGACGAATGCTCAAACGTCGGTCGCGCGGGCACGTGACAACCAGATCGAAGCCTTATTCCGCTTCAATGCTTCACGGATCAACCTGGCTCGGGCCAAGGGCGAAATCGAAAAGCTGTTCTAAGTGAGCATGATAGATGACGACCCCACGAAAACCGATCACCCTCGCTGCCCTGGCCGTCGTCCTCGCCGGAAGCGGCTACGTCGCGCTCGATCGGTGGGTCTTGAACCAAGGACTCCCTGACGGCCTGATTCAGGCGAATGGCCGTATCGAGGGTGATCATGTGACGGTGGCGAGTAAGTTCCCTGGTCGAATCACAGAACTGCTTGTGCGCGAGGGAGCGACGGTGACAGCGGGCCAGGTAGTGATCAGACTCGATGACGTTCAGACAAGAGCCAAAGTCGACCAAGCAAAGCACGCAGCCGAAGCGTTGGAAGCGCAGGTGCAGGGGGCCCATACGACCTTGGCCATCCTCAATCTGGATGTGCCGCTCGCGATTGAACGAGCTGATGCGCAGGTGGCTAAAGCGAAGGATGCAGTGGACAAGGCCCTTTCCGTGGAACGGGAGGCGCGCAGCGACGCCCAACGCTTCCGGGATCTCGCGGAGAAAGATGAGGCTTCAATCCAGCAACGGGATCAAGCCGCCCTACGATGGGAGGTCGCGCAGAAAGACATTGCCTCCTCGCGGTCTGCGCTCACGAAGGAGATGAAGGAACTTGCCCAGGCCGAATTAGGATGGAAGCGGATCCGCGCCAAAGAAGCCGAGGTCTCTGCGTTGGAGAGTCAACGCGACCAAGCCTATGCAGTCCTTGATGAAGTGGAAAGCGTGTTGAAGGATTTGACGATTACAGCCCCTACCAGTGGCACGGTCACCACTAGGATGGTTGATATGGGCGAAGTGGTTGCAGCAGGAGCACCGCTCCTCGAGTTGGTTGATCTCGACCACCTCTATCTCAAAGTTTATGTGCCGGAGGTGCAGATCGGGAAATTACGGCTGGATCTGTCGGCCCGTATCTTCACCGATGCCTTTCCCGAACAGCCCTTCGAGGCGATGGTGCGTTACATCGCATCAAAAGCCGAGTTCACGCCGAAGGAAGTTCAGACGCCGGATGAGCGAGTGAAACTGATCTATGCCGTGAAGCTTTACCTGAGAGAGAATCCAGACCATCGACTCACACCCGGCCTCCCGGCCGATGCGATCATTCGGTGGAAAGAGGATGTGGTTTGGGCGAAACCACGTTGACAGGACTGAGCAACGTGGACTGATGACTGAGATGCAACAGCATTACGGGCCTTCTATGCATTCATCTTCAACTCAGTCCTCAGTTCTCAGTCCCCAGCCTTCGGACACCATCGTCAAGGTGTCCGGATTTGTGAAGTACTACAAGAAACATGTGGCGGTTGGCGGGGTCGATCTTGAGATCAGGAAGGGTGAAATGTACGGTCTGATCGGGCCGGACGGCGCGGGCAAGAGCAGCCTCATGAAGGCGATTGCCGGCGTGTTGACCTATGATGAAGGCACGGTCGAAGTCTTCGGGACGAAGGTCGACTCGGAACGTGCTGCGGAGCGCGTGAAACAACGAATCGGATTTCTGCCGCAAGGGTTGGGGCTGAATTTATACCCTGACCTCTCCGTCGAGGAGAACATCGACTTTTTTGCGCGGCTCAGACTGGTGCCGGAGCCCGATCTTAGTAAGCGAAAGATCAGGTTGCTTGCCATGACCCGCCTCGACAAGTTCCGCGATCGAGCGATGAAGAATTTGTCTGGAGGCATGAAGCAAAAGCTGGGACTGATCTGCACCCTCATCCACGAGCCGGAGCTGGCGATTGTGGATGAACCGACGACCGGTGTCGATCCAGTCTCGCGTCGAGATTTCTGGGCCATCTTGGCGGAGTTGCTGCAAGAGAAAGGGATGACTGCACTGGTCTCCACAGCCTACATGGACGAAGCCGCTCGGTTTCACCGACTCTCGTTTCTCTCGAATGGAAAGGTACTGGTCTCCGGGACTCCCACGGAAGTGCAAGCGCTGGTTCCGGGGTCGCTGGTGACCTTTGAAGCGACTCCGCAGCTGCATGCGCTCGCTCGTCTCAAGCAAACGTACCAACAGGTCGAGGCGCTAGGTCCCAGACTCCATGTGCTTACGAAAGACCTCGATCACACTCAGGCCGTGAAGCACATCGAGGCAAGCCTTGGTGATATCAAGCCCAATCAGGTGCAGGTGGACGATCCTGAATTGGAAGATGTCTTCGTCTCTCTTCTCCTGAGACAGGCTGAGAACCAGCAAATAGCTGAAATTCCCCCTGCAGCTAAGCGGATGGAAAATCACGGGCTCGCGATCGAGGCTCGCAAGCTTGTGCGTGACTTCGGTGCGTTCCGGGCCGTGGATCATGTGAACTTTCAGGTTAAGCAAGGTGAGATCTTCGGATTGTTGGGTGCCAACGGGGCAGGCAAGACAACCGTGATCAAAATGTTGAACGGCATCCTGCCGCCGACCGGAGGAGAAGGTTGGGTGGCAGGGGCGGATATGAAGACTGCGGGCAGTGCCATCAAGGAACGAATCGGCTATATGTCGCAAGCCTTCTCCCTCTATCTCGATCTGACCGTCGTGGAAAACATTCGTCTGTTTGCCGGGATCTATGGACTGGACGGCAAGGCGACAGACCAGCGGCTTGAATGGATTGAGTCGATGGCCGGCTTGAAAGGATATGAGTCGAGCTTGACCGGCCGATTGCCGATGGGAGTCCGGCAGCGATTGGCGCTCGGATGCGCACTGGTGCATCAACCCCTCGTGTTGTTCCTCGATGAACCGACATCCGGCGTCGATCCGGTCGGCCGTCGGCACTTCTGGGACATCCTGTCGAAGCTGGCGCGGGAAGATGGAGTCGCGATCCTCGTGACCACCCATTATATGAGCGAAGCGGAACATTGCGACCACCTCGCGCTGATGTATGCGGGCCGGATCGTGGCGGAAGGCTCTCCGGCGGACATGAAGGGGCAAGTTGAGAAGGAGGCGGGACAGATTCTCGAGGTCTCGACGGATCAACCGGGGACGGCCTTGCGGCGAGTGACGCGAGAAGGGTTTTCCGGGGCTGCGCTCTTTGGAAACAAGATCCATCTGCTCTCGCCTGACCCTCCCCGGGATGCAGCGCGGATTCGTGCGGCGTTGTCATCAGACGGCGTTCATGTCGAGCGCGTTGCGTCGCGTCCCCTTAGTCTTGAAGACGTGTTCGTGCATCGTGTCATGGAGTTGGAGCGCCGGGAGGGAGCGGAGGTGAAAGGAGAGACGGCGTGAATCTCCGGCGCATGCTGGCCGTGTCGTCCAAAGAGTGGCGTGAAGTGACCCGCGATCGGATGTTTCTGCTCCTGGCTTTTTGCATGCCGGCCGTGTGGATGTTTGTGTTCGGCTATGGCCTTGTCCTGGACGTGGAAGACATCTCCTTCGTGGTAGTGGATCATGATCACAGTTCACTGAGCCGGGACTACCTGTACCGCTTTTACCAATCGCGGTATTTCAGCTTTCAAGGAGAACTCGCGGGTGAAGGGGAAGCCGATGCCTGGTTGCAAAGCGGAAAAGCACGGGCTGTGGTTATTTTGCCGGAGAAGTTCCAAGAGCGCCTCCTGTCGGGACGGTCGGCCGACGTCCAGACCCTCATCGACGGCACGTTCCCTCTTCGTGCGGATATTACCAAGGGCTACGTCATCGCGATCAACAATGCGTTCAATATGGAGCTGCTGGCGGATCATCTGGGGCGAACCGAAGGTCTGTCGCGCGACGAGGCGATTCGGCGCACGCGGCCGCTTGGGCTCGAAGTGCGGTATCTCTACAATGAAGAGGTCCGCAGCACGTGGTCGACCGTGCCCGCGCTCATCATGTTTTCACTCATGGTCTCGTCTCCTCTGTTAACCGCGCTCGGTTTGGTTCGGGAGAAAGAAACCGGCTCGATCTACAACATCTACAGCGCCACGGTCAGCCGGATGGAGTTTCTGGTCGGCAAACTGGTCCCATACGTCATGATCTCCGCCGTCAATGTCGTGCTCCTGTGGCTGATGGCCGTTTTCCTGTTTGCCGTGCCGTTTAAGGGCAGCCTCTTGTTATTCATGACGACGTCCGTTCTGTTCGTACTGACGAGTACCGGAATCGGCCTTGTCGTGTCTTTACTGGTGAGCACGCAGCAGGCTGCACTGATCATCACGGTGGTGGTGAGTACGGTCCCCACGATCCTCTATTCCGGGCTGATCGTGCCGGTGTCGTCGCTCGGCTCTGCTTCGCAAGTACAGGCCCATCTGTTTCCCGGCATGTATTACACCAACATCGTCAGAGGAACGTTCCTGAAGAATGTCGGTCCCGCGGTCTTATGGACGGATGTCCTCGCCCTCGCCGTCTACGCGGCGGTGCTTGGAACCATCGGTTATCGGTTGTTCACCAAGAGGCCGAACGTATGAGAGCGTCCGATCGCCTCATTGTCTGGTGTCGACGGCTCGCCGTGATGACTCACAAAGAGCTGCTACAGTTGTTCCGCGACATCCCGCTCATGGGATTTCTCGTCTATTCGTTCACGCTCTCCGTGTACGTCACCGGAAACGGCATTCAGACGCAACTGAAGAATGCCGGGCTGCTGGTATCCGATGCCGATCAAAGCGCTTCATCGCGTGAGTTGATCTCTCGGTTTCACCCCCCGTATTTCCGTTTCGACGGCGAGCTATCCCATCCGAACGACGGACTGTTACGACTGGACCGTGGACGGTCCATGATGGTGTTGGATATTCCCGTCCGCTTCCATGAGGCGTTGATCGCAGGGGAGCCGACCGCAGTGCAATTGCTCGTCGACACGACAAACTCGCCGCAAGGGCTTTCGGCCGCCGGCTACGCTGCTCGTATCGTGGGGCAGTTCAGTCAAGAACTGATCATGACGCGAAATGGCCGGACGAGCTCGTCATCGGCAACTGTGCCGATGATCCTGAGCGACCATCGCGTCTGGTTCAATCAAGACCAGAACGAAACATGGTTTGAGTCCATCTCGCACCTCTTGCGGATGATCACGATTTTTGCGGTGTTGTTGCCGGCAGCGGCGTTGGTGCGGGAGAAAGAGCGGGGCACGGTGGAGCAACTTCTGGTGTCGCCGCTGACCCCGGTGCAAATTATGTTACCCAAAGTCGTGGCAATGACGTTGGTCATTCTGGGCGCGACGGCGGTGGCCTTGTTCGGAGTCATGCTCCCGATATTCGGCGTGCCGGTCAGAGGAAGCATGGCATTGCTGTTCTTCTTGACGGCTCTCTTCATCGTGGCCACAGCGGGGATAGGGGTGTTTGCATCGACCGTCACGAAAAATCAGGCGCAGGTGGGGATGATGACGTTACTCGTGGTTGCGCCGATGCTCTTGCTGTCCGGGATCTTCACGCCGCTGGAAACGATGCCTGTCTGGGTGCGCTATCTGATGGCACTGTCTCCGCTCCGATATTTCATAGAAATCGCGACCGGCATCCTGTTGAAAGGCGTCGGGCTCGAGATGCTCTGGAGTCAGACCTTGGCGATGGTGGCGCTAGGAAGCTCGCTGTTCGGCTTCGGCCTGTGGCGGTTCCGGAAACAGTTTCAGTGAGTAGAGTGAATAGTCGTGGGGATAAGGTGGAAAGACGGGGTGATGTTTTCCATACGGCTGGCCGGAGCCGGGGCGTTGGCCTTTGTTATCCGTGATTGCTTTACCCATGCTGGTCGTCCCGGGTTCGGGTTAGCCATTAGTATGTCGCGTGCTTGAATCGCTCAACTCAGGAACGTGCAATGGAGGTGATGATGGATAAGATCAACCATAAGCAGAAACTGAAGCACCTCTACCAACCCTCGGCTAAAGAAGTCGCTGAGGTCGACGTGCCATCAATGAATTTCCTCATGATCGACGGTCAGGGTGATCCCAATACCTCCAAGGCCTATGCGGATGCGGTGGAAGCGCTGTTCGCCGTTGCGTATGCCGTGAAGTTCATGATCAAGAAAGGTCCTTCGGCCATAGACTATGGTGTCATGCCGCTGGAGGGGCTGTGGTGGACCGACGACATGGCCAAGTTCTCCACGGCAGACAAGGCGAAATGGAAATGGACAGCAATGATCATGCAACCGCCACCCGTCACCAAAGGGTTCATAGAAAAAGCCATCGTCGATGTGGGCAAGAAGAAGAAACTCAGCGCGCTGCCGGATCTACGATTCGAAGAATTGGCAGAAGGCAAGTGCGCGCAGATTCTCCATGTCGGCCCGTTTTCCGAAGAAGGCCCGACGATCGAGCGCGTCCATCAGTTCATTCAATCACGGGGAGGCAAGCTAATTGGAAAGCACCACGAAATCTATCTGAGTGATATTCGAAAGGCCGACGCGAAGAAGTGGAAAACTGTGGTTCGACAACCCTTCGCGCTTGCGAAGTCGATATAGCGTTTAGGAATATGGTGGTCTTGGAAGCGGTTTATAGAGGCGAGCGAATTGCTGTATGAATGCGGATCGATTGAGCATTCACCTGTATCTCGTCAATGCGGCCTATTGGCGGCATCCAGGTGCTTGTTGTATTAACTTCTTGCTACGCTCTGAAAGAACTGCGGCCACTGGAACCCGCTCGTTGTGAGGGCATGACGATGTTGAAGCAGATCGGCTATGGGATCGTCTTGTAGGTCATCATTCCCTTGTGTGACATAGACGAGGCATCGGTCAAACATTGGTGGCCGAAGAAGGGCAATGGAGAACTCTGGGATTTGACGAAGGATCGATCAAGCTCACACCATCCACGATGATATCGTAGGCATGCCACCGGCCTTCCTTGATGAGGAGGCGATAGTCCATGGGAATGATCGTCTTGTCCGGACGGAGCTCCGTTCGGACAGGTACACTACTTGCTGTCCGCTCTAACCTTCAATCTTTTCGGCGTATCGGTCGGAGAGGAACCGTTTGAAGAGCTCGACAAACTTTACACACCGGACCTTGATGAGCGGAACACACTCAGTGGCCAGGCCCGTTTCGACATCTCAGCATAATCACATCTGCCAGCGATCACCTCTTCCAACATGCGGCGGCGAGGTATGAACTTGGCCGGATCTTTCAGTGCCGGATCTTCGAGAATACTGATAATCCGAGTGACTGTTCCGCAGACTGCTTCGGTCAGGGACTCTGAGCCTTATGGTACGGCGTCGAGGGAGACGAGCCAGATCAGCACGACACCTACGGTATCGTAAAGAACCGGTCGTCGATCCACGACGGCCAGCATACTCACCCTCCCAACCCTCCTGTCACGGCTGCCGCTTCTTCGCTCGAGTCATCAATACAGCACAAACGTCACTTTCAGATCCACGCGATACGAAGTGACCTGGTTGTTTTCCACTACGACATGTTGCTCTGCCACCCAAGCCGACTTGATCCCGTGGACGGTCTTGGATGCTTTGGCGATTCCTTGAACGATGGCATCCTCGAAACTCGTGGGCGATTCGGAGCTGATCTCGATGATCTTGGCAACGGACATAAAAATCCCCCCTTCCCCTCATACGCATGTGTGCGGTTGACCACCATTCATCTCTGATACGAATCCATGATCATGCATTCAGCAAGGACGGCGCCACAACCTGCCGCTTCGGCAACAGTGCATTTGAGCAATATCTCAGAGAGTTAGACGGGATGAGGAAAATGCGCGCTGCGCGGATTGGGGAACTCTGCTACAAGGGAAACCGATCACCTGTGGCGATAGCGGCACATAATGCCTCGCTCGCTTCCCACATCACGTACCCGCGACGATGCGGATGGGGCTTCTTCAGACTTGCCCCGGACTTGTTTGTGAGATAGGGCCGGCTATGTGTCAGCGGTGTGTGACGGGTCGAAGTGACGGGGCCAGAGGAGCATGGTTCCCTTGGTCCCGCCATTCGAGACACCGTGCCCCCTGCATCTGATGTCCTGAACGAACAGTCGGCAGAAGACCTGGCCACATTACGGCAAGGCGTTTCATGATTTTTTTGAACTCACCGGCGAAGAGGGTAGTTGTTGCGCAGGTGATCAGCGACCGGAGCCCTGGCGAAGTTCATGGTGGCGCAGCACCCCATTGGGAGAGCTGGGCTATGGAGAATTGCTGCGGCATCTCACCTTGTTCGCTGTCGCATCTTGCCTCATGAAGTCCCACGTTCCTGTAGATGTGTACCCCACGGGATGGTCCGGTCCGATGTTCCAGCTTGTCCTCTCCTAACCATGCCTGAGAATTCGTGAACAATCTGTCTATGGACAGTGTGGCACCGAGATTGCTCATGTTAAATAAGGCAGGAACTGTTCGCATTGTTTTCGAAAGAGGAGTATTGCCATGAAAGTCACCCTCAGCATCATCAAAGCCGATATCGGTTCGATCGGGGGCCATATCTGTCCCTCCCGGCAACTGTTGGAAACTGTTCAGCGCTATGTGGCCCAGCATAGCTCGATGTTGATTGACCACTATGTCAGCAGTACGGGTGACGATATCGCGATCTTAATGAGTCATCGACATGGGGTGGGGTACGAGCCCGTTCATAAGCTGGCGTGGGACGCGTTCCTTGCGGGAACCGAAGTGGCCAAGCAGCAGGGGCTGTACGGGGCCGGTCAGGATTTGTTGAAAGACGCTTTTTCCGGCAATGTGCACGGAATGGGACCGGCCGTGGCGGAGATGGAATTCAACGAGCGCCCGAATGAGCCTTTTCTATTCTTCGCCGCCGACAAGACCGATCCCGGTGCCTTTAATCTCCCGTTGTACCTGGCCTTTGCCGACCCCATGAACACCCCGGGGTTGATGTTGGCGCCCAACATGGCGCAAGGCTTCCGGTTCGTCATCATGGATGTGAATCATACTGAAGGAGATCGGATCATCGAGCTCAGTGCTCCGAAAGAATTGTACGAGATCGCCGCACTGCTGCGGGACACCGAACGGTACGTCGTCGAATCGGTGTGGTCCGCCTCCAGCGGCGAGCAAGCCGTGGTGGCCTCCACTTCACGGTTGCATAACATTGCCGGGAAGTACACCGGCAAGGACGATCCCGTGATGCTGGTCCGGGTACAGAAGGATTTTCCAGCGACGGGCGAAGTCCTCGCGCCCTATGCGATCGGTTCCTATGTGGCCGGCGGCATGCGGGGCTCCCATCAGATGCCCTTGATGCCGGTCCCGCTGCAGTCGGGCATCAGCTACTTCGATGGTCCTCCGGTGATCACCTGTGCCGCGTTCGCCATGCACGACGGACAGTTCACGGAACCGGTGGATGCTTTCGCTCATCCCTTCTGGAACCGAGTACGTGACACAGTCTCCGACAAAGCCATCGCGATGCGACGCCAAGGTTTTTTTGGTGCGGCCATGCTGCCCATGGCGGAACTAGAGTATACGGGCATCATGGAAAATTTGAAGGCGCTGGAGCCGCGTTTCCACGTGCGGACCGATATGTGATCAACACGAGGGATGCCCTGTGCCAGGTTTGACCTTATAGTAGGTGAGATGAAGAACGGGTTGGGGTGGTGTTCTATTTGCGAGCAGCCGTCTCTTGCAACGTGACTCCGGGAGACGGTATCTGCTCACACACACGAACCTAAAGGCATGAGGTGCACCTCATGCGATCAGCTTGCAGGGTCACCATCCGTTCGGTAGAGTAATAAGAGCATACGCTTCTAGCTTGACTCTCCATTGATCCACTTCAGAAGGAGACCCGATGTGGGCGCGTGACAAGGCTCTGTTGATCGGTTTGTTGCTTTGGTATCTGGCCCTCTCAGTCTGGGCGGCTCAGTCGCCGACCGATCTCCAGTTTTGGCTGATCTCGAGTCTGTTGCCGGCGGCGTTCGTTGTGGGGTTGATCGCGACGCATCGCCGGTTTCCGTTGTCCCATGCATCCTACACTCTCATCACTCTCTTTCTGACTCTCCATGCGATTGGAGCTCATTACACCTATGCCCAAGTCCCGGTCGGTCAGTGGGTGGATCAGGTGTTCCATCTTGGTCGGAATCATTTCGACCGAATCGTCCACTTCAGCTTCGGCTTTTTACTCGCCTACCCGATGGAAGAACTGTTCCGTTTGAGTGCAGAGGTGCGAGGCTGGCTGTTGTATTATTTACCGGTCATGACGGTTTTAGGATTGAGCGGACTCTGGGAAATCATCGAATCATGGGTGGCAAGTACCCTCCATCCGGAGCTGGGGATCACCTATCTGGGATCACAAGGAGATATCTGGGATGCTCAGAAGGACATTGCCGCCGCGCTCTACGGATCGTTGCTGTGTGTGACAATCCTTGCAGCCGTCCGCGTGATTCGAGGCACACGTCTGCCATCCCAGCCTCAGCCGGCTATCCTTGACTCATCCACGTAAATGAAGGGTGGTCTCCCAAGCCCCGGTCGGGCAGAGTCGAGAAGCATTTCTCTGCGCTCGGGACTTCTTCTCTGGTACGGACTGCTCTGGACCTGGTTGGCCATCGCCCCCGTCAATCGGAGAGATTGGCTCCTTGAGAATCTGCTCACGTTCGCTTTAGTGACACTGCTGACCCTGACTTACCGGCGGTTTCAGTTTTCAACTGTATCTTATTGTCTGATCACCGTCTTCATGACGCTCCACGCAGTGGCTGCACACTATACGTATGCCGAGGTGCCCTTGGGGTTTTGGCTCCAAGATCTGTTGTCGTTGAGCCGAAACCCCTTCGATCGAATCGTCCACTTCGCCTATGGCGCGCTCTTGGCCTATCCGGTGCGGGAGATCCTCATGCGTTCGGCCGGAGTGCGGGGCCTCTGGTCTTACTCTCTATCGGTCAGCGTGATTCTCGCCCAAAGCGGCCTGTTCGAAATCATCGAATCCGTCGTGGCAACTCTTGTAAGCCCCGAACTTGGTAATGCCTATCTCGGCACTCAAGGCGATGAGTGGGATGCGCAGAAGGACATGGCAGCTGCCGTTGGCGGTGGCGCGCTGGCCATGGGCTTGACCTTTGCCACATCGAAAGGCAGTGGGAAGTCGGCAATTCCCTCCACTCCGTAGTCATCCGCGTTTCAGAGCTGCTTCGTAATCCAGCGGCCATCCTCACCCCTGATCTGAGCAGGTTGTCCCTTCATGCCGCAGTGGTTGTCCTACTCTGCAGCAATCTCCACCAGCCTTTCTCATCGGACGTGAGCGTCCAGTTCCTCCTTCAACTTGTCCCGAAGACACACGCGCGCGCAGCGCACTCTTTCCGAGCATCCACGATGCGGGAAGGAAGTTATGGTACAGTGGCGACCCCATGAAGGTCTTTGTTCTCGGAGTTGGAGCGACCGGTTCCCTCCTGGTGAAGTTACTTGCTCGTCAGGGGCATCACGTCTCGTGTGGCGACCGAGATCCCGTCCGTGCGCGCGAGTTTCTCGGTGCGAAATCCCCGATTGCGGTTCAGCAGGTCAATGCGAGGAATCTCCGCAGTATCGTCAAGGCTGCCGGAGGATGCCACCTGCTCATCAATGCTTGTCCTGCCGTCTTCAACAACATCGTCATGCGCGCCGCTCTGAGCTTGGGAGCACACTACCTCGACACGGCCTCACACTTGCGAGCCGACCCCTTTCGACCGGAGCAGTTCCGCTTTGATCAACAGTTTCGGAAGAACAAGCAATGGGCGCTGATTCACGCAGGTGCTGCACCTGGCCTGACGAATCTCTTTGCGGTGCAGGCTGCTGCTCAGCTTGATCGAGTGGACAAGGTGGAGGTGCGGATCTTTGAAGAAACGGCGAGCGACGCTCCGGTGTCACAGTGGTCGGCGGAGTCCTCATTTGATGAAGCGGTCTCACGTCCCCGTATCTATCGCGAGGGTCGATTTCGCTACGGCCCTCGATTTGGAGAACGTGAACTCTTCCGGTTTCCCGGACCGATCGGTCGGGTCGGGGTCGTGCTGGCTGCACAAGATGAGGTCGTGACGATTCCGCGAACCCTTGGCCTGAAACAGATGGATGCGAAAATCGGAGGGATGGACATCGATCGTCTTCGGCGGTGGTATCGCCAGGGGAAATTGCGCCAGTCTCGAAGGCTCAGCCCGGTACGATTTCCTGCGACACCGACCCCAGCCGCGATGACGACATTGGTTCAGGAAGGAATCCTGCACAATGAGCGTTTTGCCCTGGCGGTCTTGGTATATGGGGACAAGCAGGGACGGTCGTGCCTTATCCGTTGGGATGCCCAGTTCCCCTCGATGTTCGAGCTGCGCCGACGAAGAATTTCATCGTCACCGATTGCCTGGGGCACTGCCCATCTAACGACCTTATTCGTGAAATGCATGCCGCATGAACTGACAGGAGTCTATGTTCCCGAGGCGTTACCCGCTACCGCTCGCAGGAATATTTTGCAGGCCGTTCGAAGGAGCGGGATCCGACTCACGCGAAAAGTCACCTCCCTGACTCGTGAATAACCTCGAGCCCTCACAAGAATGCACGAGTTGCTCCGGAGGGACAGGGGCGCGGTTGTGCTCCTCGGTGCCTGCCCTAATGGCGCAGCGCCTTAGGGCACCAATCAACATTGAAGCAGTTGTCAGGCAACGTTCGGCTGATGGCCCGGGTGAATGGCTAGGTCACCTTGTGAGGTTATCGAAGTAAGCTGACTGAAGATGATCACCAGAGGAAAGGGAGTGCGTATGGCGGCGGACGTCATCATGTGAAAAGGTACGAGTGTCGACCGCATCGCAACAGCAGAAGACACCCTAATCCGGTGAAAGGTCTCGGGGCTCTCGTGGACTTAACCCGCAATCAAATCTCTTTGGTGATCGACTTCCTCGACATGGAACAAGCTATTGAGCGCTTGGAAAAAGACATGGCAGAGCTTGCCCTGAGACAAAACAGCTTACGTCAGGAAGAGATCACCGAAGAGATCGAAGTCATCATGCTGAGTGCGGAAGTGTTAAAACAGCCGTGAGGATTGATTCGAAGGTTGTGCGCACATTAGCTTCATCCAGATCGACCACGCTCGCCATCGCTGTCCTGCGTTGAGTTATGCATCCGGTTGACCCGGTTCTGCTCCGCAGTTCCTTCTCATCCTGACATGGTCCGTGATCGGCCGTTCATCGAATCATGCCATGGCCTCTCCTCTTCAAGAGAGAATGGAAGGCACTCTCCACAGGGCACCAATCAACATTGAAGCAGTTGTCAGGCAACGTTCGGCTGATGGCCCGGGTGAACGGCTAGGTCACCTTGTGAGGTCACCGAAGTAAGCTGACTGAAGATGATTATCAGAGGAAAGGGGAGTGTGTATGGCGGTGGACGTCATCATTTGAAGACGGGCCAGGTTCGCTGTCTCGGATGTTCGCGATCGTTGACGACCTCTTATGAGGGACGCACAAAGAGATGGGGTTGAGCCGCGAGGTTCCTGGTGCTCGGCAGTGTGAGACCAGGATACCAGCCTACACCTCGATCATCTGAGATTCTGAACAGGGGGTCGTGCTCCCACGGTATTAGGCTCAGCTTGAGGACCCATTGATCGATAAATTCGTAAGGAGGACGTATGAACTGGCTCAAACTGGTCATGGCTGCAAGCTTGGTATGGACGGTACTGGCAGGCGGTGTCATGAGTTGGGCCGTCGCGGCCGAAGACGGGCACGTCAAGGCGGTCATCAAACACGCGAAGGAGGGGATTACCCACGAAAAGGAAACCATCAAACATTTGGAGGAGGCCTTCAAAGGCAGTGAAAATCCACACGCCATGGAGGCGCTCGAACATGCCAAGGAATCGCTGAGGCATGCGGAGATGGCTCTGGGTCATGCGGAAGAGGCCGAGCACCCCGCGAAAAAGCAGTAAAGCGTCGCACGCTGCACTCTCTCGGTCGAGACCCGACAGGTGAAGTGGGGGCGGGGTCACCAAGTGGTTCAATCCGATAAGGCGAAACATGCAGTCCCCGAACCAACCTGTGAGTGAGGCGTCCGAGTACGTCTGGCACAACCGAGTGGTGTGAGTCGCAGAAAGGAGTCAGTCATGAATAAGGTCTGGTTGTATCTGGTGGGGATGATCGTGGTCGCAGCCGTGTTGATTTTTGTCGCCATCACGGGGGTCAAGAGCACACATCCTACAGCCAGTGATCTGAGAACAGCATACGAGGAGACGAAGTGAAGGCCATAGGAACCAAGGAAAGGAGAGCTCTGATGAAGACTGGAACTACGAAACAGGTGACGGAGAAGAAATCGTTCATGATTCTTGGTCGAGGGGACAACGACCCATTGATCGTGACAAAGCCTGTCACGCGGAACAACCAGCCGTTCGATGATGTGAATGCTCGTATCTCGGCACGTGCTTACGAGCTGTACATGGAACGAGGGTGTCGGGAGGGATGGGCCGAGCAAGATTGGTTGGATGCCGAGCGGGAGGTACTGAGTCTCACCGTGCCGAGTTAGCACACGCATGAGTCCAGAAAGGAGGGGCACTATGCGTCCCATTTTTGTCAGTATCATTGTGGCGATGAGTCTTATGTGGGGTGGAGGGTTATTGTGTGTGAGTACGGCGAGTCAAGCTGAGGTTTCCCCACACCAACAGCTCACGACCACGGTCGAAAAGATCCAATCCGGTCTCATGTATTTCACGCCGACGGAACGCCTAGGGCATCGCGCGGTGAGCCTCCACAAAGCTGAGCGTATGGGGCTCGCCCAGGCCAAGGCGGGTGATGAGGTTATCCTGGTCATCGATGAGAGCAACCTTTTGATCGACGTGCACAGGAAAGACATTCCACCGGCAGGACATCACAACATCGATGGGAAACTCACCTATGCGGACCGGCTCTGGGAAGTCGTCGAGATCACGACTGCGGAAGGGAAGCAGACGTTCGCGGTAGATGACGCGACTGGCAGCAGGTTGGCTGTTCTGAAGGAAGGCCAACGTGTGCAGGTGGAGTTGAACGAGGACAATATGGTCGTTGATATCCACCCAATCCGCTGATTGTCTAGGCATGTCTGCAGATATGCCGATTGGCGTCGGAGTTCTCTCAAGATTAGGAGTTGCATCCTGTCACCGAGAGTATTCCGAACCAAGGAGGAGAGAGGAATGGTAGGCGCTTTAATGCAGCGGGCCACAAGGGCTTGCTGAGCGACAAGCGGCGGGACGGATGTCGGCGCATAGATAAGGAGGCTGAGGAGTGAGACGACTCAAAGGGGTGAGCGAAGGAGGGGATCATGCTGGTTCCATGAAGTACGTTCAATCGGTCTCGTAACGGCCAAGAAGATCAATTCCAAAACTGATGCGGCCGTGATGTAGTTCGACGCCCTCCTGTTGCTTCCCTTGCTGTGTTACTCAATTCAGACTCTGAAACAACTCCTTTCCGTTGGTGTAGACGGTGATCATCGTGAGCCATACTTATTACTGAACCGCACCGGGGCCGCTTTGTCACGGCCAGTTTAGATCCGCAAACTGCGGTAGAACGAATGGGACGAACAGATCGTGAAGATCATCTGTCGCAAGAAGGGATGAGCTATGGGCTACTTCCACGTCATAGGTGGAGTCGTCGTCGCGCTCGCCGTTGCTGCGACCGCGAGTGCCGGGTCCTTTGAAGAAAAAGCGCAAGTGACGGTTGGTGGGGCCGAATACATGCTGAGTGGGTATATTGTCAGGATCGAAAAAGAAGCCTACTGGATCAGGAAGTATTCCGGTGATGTCGTGCGAGTCGGGGTAACGGAAGGGACTCACCTGATCTGCCCGGTTTGTCCCGGCAACAAAGAAACAACAATCGCAGCGAAGCCCGGGAGCGGTTTTCGGATCGGGGACTGTCCGTTTATCCCAGGGGACACCGTGAGAGCCGAGATCTCGGATCTGGGATGGGCTAGCCTCATTCGGCATGCCTCGCCTCCGGTCTCACGTACTGCACAACTGGGGCTGCCTCAAGCGTGGGAGGGTGATATTCCGCACGGAATGTTGGCGTTCAAGTCAGGGCCGGCCTATCCGGTCGAGACGAAAGACGGGAACCCTGTGGGTCATTTCGCAGGGACGCTCACCGACACTCTGTTGGGGACGTCGTACGGCCTCCTCGTCGATGCGGACAACAACGCCATACTTCTTGCCCCATGACTCAGTTCAAAGAGGAATGGCCGCAACCCAACAAACCAAAAATGATGCTGCTTGTCACGAAGGAGCGGTTCGAACAGCTGCACCCACCCACCTACTCCGCCGCCAACATGATTTCGGTCCAGGAAGTACGTGAGTTCTGGGCCAAAGTGAAACCTCCGGAGTCGGTGGCATCGAAGGAAGTCGACGTCGAAATCAGGATCGATGGGAAGGCCTTCGAGATCACGAAAGGAGGCAGGAGCGGAGGCTTCGATCTGGTGGCGGGGATGCCGGCCATGATCCGGCTCCGGAACAGGGACAATGTGGCCCACGAGTTCGTTTCTACGATGTTCCGGGACATCCCGTTCCACATCTCGGGCAATGCCACAATGGTGAGGGCAGGGAGAGCCTCCGGTGTTCGGCTGGATCCAGGACAGGATGTGACCCTTGAGTTCACGGTTCCGATCCCTGAGTCGGATGCCTACGGCGCCAGAGAGAGTGCCTACGATATCTTCTACTGTAACGTTCACGGCAAGGAGCATGGGGACAAAATGCGCGGTGAAATGCTGGTCATCGAAACAAAAGGAGAAATCGGCGGCGGCTGATGGTCATTCGGGTCACGCGGGTCGTCCGAAAAATTTTGGACGACCCGGTCCTTTTCTACTGCCGCTCCGCTCTCCAGATGTTTCGGGGGCAGGCCTCATCCCATAAGCATGTGACAAGACGTGTGATAGGCAACGAAGGCCTCTCTTTCTGAAATAGAATGATTCCGGTGGGACCATCTATGCAGGAAAAAGAAGACGTGGGAAGAAGGCTATCGCGATTGCCGTTATCTCCCGCGGTGGTCACGCTCATGAGCCTGGCGGTAGTGCTGGGCTGGGGATTCCCCAAGGCCACCTTGGCACAGGGACTTGAGGAGGCGCCCGATGTGGTGCTTGTCATGAAAGATAAGTTCTTCCACATCCTCAAAGGGGCTGAACAAAACAAGAGCCAACCGACATTTTCGCTGACCCCCCAAAGCGATGTCGTAATTCTGTTGCGCAATGAAGACGACGTAGCGCATGAGTTTGTCTCACCGTTGCTCCATAAAGTAGATCTTCAGATTTCGGGCAAGGCGACCATGGTCTACACCTTGACGGCTGCCGGAGTTCGAGTCGATCCGCACGAACGCGTGGCTCTTCGCTTCGATGTCCCGGACGCCGGCTATGATCAGTTCCATTTCTGGTGCAATGTTCACGGGAAGTTCCTTGACGATTCGATGCGCGGTGAAATCTTTATTGTGGAGGCATCATCCAAATAGCAGCGATGCCGATAAGACGTGGTCGTGGGTGGCTATGGTCCGGAGGTGTACCATGCGTGAAAAAGGTAAAGGGACTCTAGAGTTCATCGGGCTCTGTGTCCTCGTGGTTGCGGTCACCAAATGGATGCCCGCACAGGCTGCGGAACCGCCGGGCATTCCTCCGGAGATCGTGGCGGAATATCTCCATGCGATCATTCAAGCCGAACGCACCCTTTATTCAACCCACGTGGTCGAACGCTTGCAGGATCTGGAGATCACCGAAGCCTCCGAAGAATGAAGGGCAAGAGGGACGGTACCTCTTCCGGCGCAGATGCTCCAAATGACGGGTCAGGAGGTTCAAGGGTACGATCTGGGACTACGCCTCAGGCTGGCGAGTTTGTGGCCTATCTATGACAAAAACAGACCCGCCGATCAGTTTGAACGCGCAGGTCTAGAGGCGGTTGCGAACGATCCAAAGAAACCCTATACCGGCATGATTGTCCAAGGCGACAAAAGATATTTCAAAGCGATCTACGCGGACCGGGCTGTCACGAAAGCTTGCGTCCAGTGTCACAACAACCATCCTACGAGCCCGAAGCGGGACTATCAGCTCTATGATGTGATAGGAGGAATCATCATCTTATTTCCGGTTCCGTAGCGCCGAGACTTGCCTCAGGGTCAGGTCAGGACTCGCTGGGACCGACCGGTATGGAGCCAGAAAACGTTGCCAGGATTGACCCCGCCGCCGAAACTCCACAATGGGGCGCTACAAACTTGGGATGATACCGCACGCTAAGGAAAGGCCCCGCTGAAAGTGTCAGGAACTTGTATTACACACACCAGGTTGTCATGGAGGATAATATTATTGATGCCTCTCGTGGGCTGAGCGAATTCAGTTCGTTAATACTGTTAAATATACGTAAATATCACGTTTCGTGAGGTACGTCGTCTTCCAACGTACGGGGACCGCAGATCAGCTTTGTGCCGACGATCACGTTCACCTGAGGGAGATTTGAGAGACTGCAGCCGTTCCGTGGGCCGAAGATTTTCTTCGTCGTCGATAGGACAATCAATCACAACCGCCCGGTGGTGCTGTAGTGCCTGTTCCAGGATCGGACGCAGATCCGAAGGCTCTTTGACGCGGTATCCCTCGCCACGAAGCTTTCGGCATAGCGCACAAAATCTGGATTGCCAAAGTCTACGGCTGACGTCAAGCTTCGCCAAGTCCGTAGCCCTTCACTATCTTGGCAAGGATTACGGAGGGGCGCCACGATGCTCGACAGCAGCTTTGTAAGCGGCATACATTTTCCGCAGGTCGTGGCTGCTGCGCAACAGTTTGTGAATTTGCTCATCTGAATAGGACGCTACCATTGAAACAGCCGTGGATCGGAGCCGAAGAAATATTGACGGGCAAACGCGCCTCCTTCCACGGTGTACTTTTGATACCAGCCGCCGACGACCTCATCCATTCGGCGTACCAGCAGACCTTCGTGATCATGCGCCAGCAGCTGGTCCCACTCGCTGCCCCAGATCACCTTTCTGTTCATAGGTGGATTGCCTGCAAATATGTCCAATGCTCTAGAACTCTTTCGGACGGTTGTCCTGAAACGCAACATTGAAGAAAGCTACATTAGGATGCTGGAACTCCAACCGTCTTTCTCGAACTGAGAAATTACGGTCGCCGATGGCGAGGAGCTGCTGTTTGTTAAGAAAGAGGTCCCGCTTGTCATAGGTCGACCATTCAAATTCCTGCGTCATGGCCAACGCATCGACGGGGCAGGCTTGGACGCACATGCCGCAGAAGAGACAGCGGGTCATGTCCATAGAATACTCTTTGGCATAGCGCTTAATCGGTTCTCCGGGCACCTCCGCACTGATGACCGAGATCACGCGGCTGGGGCAGGCGGCTTCACAGAGGTCGCAGCCTATGCATTTCTCAGTCCCATCGTCGTATCGGAGTAACCCCAACATGCCTCGGTAGTTGTCCGGTAAGGTGCGCTTCTCGTGGGGATATTGAATTGTGATGGGATGATAACGAAGGAGGTGCATCAGTGTGGTCTTCATCCCAACTGCGATCTCGTAAAGCGTGATGGTCTTCAGCCATTGGACAAGTTTCGAAGTTGACTTGGCTCTACGAGGTGCTTTGGGAATTGCTACGGGTGTTGGCGTGGACATGTTCAGACCGTTATTGGTGCTAGAGTTGTATCGGATATGCTGCGGTGGCAATACCTCACAATCTCTGTGTTTCGATCCACCCTCGCGGCGGACTGCGGGAGCGTGCCGAGTGGGATGAGATGTGAACTATCAAGCTTGACGAGGGCGTATTCCCACGGCTCTTTCATATCGAGAAGTACCGGCTTGTCTCCCTTGTCGAGCCGGTCCTTCAGTTCACGGAGGGTGATGGTCGGAATCATCACGCACTCCCTTCTTTTAAAGACTTCTTAGGCACTAAAGGAACTTCCGCATCCACAGGTCGTCTTGGTCTGCGGGTTCTTGATCGAGAACCTGGAGCCTTGGACGTTGTCCAGATATTTCACTTCGGATCCTTTCAGGAGCGGAGTGCTTTGCGAATCCAACATGATCTTGAGGTCTCCTCTTTCGATCACTGTGTCGTCCTCGGCGATCTTGGCCTCAAACGCCATGCCATATTGGTATCCGTGACAGCCCCCACCGCGGACATAGATGCGTAATCCGATCGCCTCGGGTTCTTGCTGGATGAACTCACGAAGTTTGCATTCCGCATCTGATGAGATAGTCAGCATCGTCAGCTCCTTTCGTAATCGTGCATCACGAGGCAAAGACGATCACAGCACCGCAGCGCTTTGTTCGGCGTGGCAAGATCGGAGCAGCAGAAATAGACCGACAAATAGGGCCATGATGCTGGGCCAGATCATCGAGAGTGCACCAAGAACAAGGACGAAGGTTAGCGCCGTCCATGTCAGCTGGAGGAACTGGCCCTTGGCTGTGATCATTCGGTCCTCGCTAGTTCGCTCTTGATTGATCGCATATGTGATTGATGGAACGAGTTGTGCCAGTTCTCCCATAATGAGTAAGATCAAATAACTAGTAACAGCACGAGAACGCTGTTCAAATAGGCCGTCGGTCTTACTCCAGCTCCTCCAGACACACTTCTCAGCAAACACGGTTACGGCACGTCCGCTGCCAGGGGGAACTTCGCTCATGCCGGCAACCCTCACGTCCTCAGCCATGGCTCATCCCTGCTCAAACATATTCATCCACGAACTCCGGTCCAGACCTTATTGGGGTGGATCTTTTTGTCTGGATTGAGGCGTGTGGCTCGTTCAAGTAGAACCGCTTTCGATTCAGGGTAAGCCGGGTCTGAAATACAACAGTTGTCAACCGGGCATACTGCCGCGCATTGCGGCTCGTCGAAATGGCCGACACACTCCGTGCAGCGCTCGTGAGTGATCACATAGATATTATCGCCGACACCTTGCCCATCGCCGACGTGATTACCCTTGGCTTCGGCACCGCTACGTGTCTCAAAAATGGCTTCGTTGGGGCACTCCGGTAAACAGGCTCCGCAAGAAATACAGTCATCCGTGATGAGTAGTGCCATGCAACACGTTCCTTGTCTTTGCGACCGGCGAATCCCTCGGCTCGTTCAATGAACCTTGAAGAGATTGTGAACGACGCAGGGAAGTCTGGCTCGGTCCACCATCGGTTGTGGAGTGGATCTCCGATGTTTCAGAATTACTGGGCCCAGGACCTTGCCGCAGATCAAACAGCGCCAGGCAACCAGTCGGCATTGACCTATCAAGTCCTCGATATCGAGGTATTCGTCTTCTATCATCCACCCATTGCAACGCGGACAGTTCATGGTGTTCTCTCGCGGATCGCGATGATGGGTATGGTTAGGGTTGCACCACCATTATCTGCTGCACCACTGCCGTCAGACCGGCATGCTGCTTCTGTTGGAAATCCGTTAAGGCGGCCTTGATGGCATCTTCTGCTAGAACAGAGCAGTGAATCTTGACCGGTGGCAGATTCAGCTCTTGCACAATGTCCGTGTTCCTGATCTTGGCTCGCGTCTGCGAGCGTTTTCCCTTTCAGCCATTCCGTAGCCAAACTTGAACTCGCGATGGCGGATCCACAGCCGAACGTCTTGAACTTTGCGTCGACGATCGTATCGTCCTGGACCTTAATCTGAAGCTTCATCACGTCGCCGCACTCCGGCGCTCCGACCATGCCGGTGCCGACCTGGGGATCCTCTTTCGGAAAACTCCCCATATTGCGGGGATGAGTGAAATGATCCACGACCTTGTCGCTGTATGCCATGGTGCCGTCCTCCTTTGGATACTCTAAGAGACGTGTGCGCGACATTGCTGAATGCGACAGGAATTCGACCTTCCACGTGGGCAACCTGTTCCACCAGTTTCAGGCCTAGCCGAATGAGCCCGTCTTCATCGACGAGATGAACCAATCGATTAAAGACGATCGTCTTGTCATTCACTTCCGCATCAGATCCTTTCCGCAGGTCGAGAAGGGCTGGCAAGAGCGAATCCTCTGTGGACAGACGTACGCCCTTCTTTGTTGAGAATGATGAAGACCCATAAACTGCCTGATACCACTTTCTTGTGCAGATCGAGTGCCAACGACACTCAATCAAATAGGATGCCGAACCCGTTGATTTGCGAGGGTTTTATTTCTGGAAGGAGAGATGGAACGGATGGGACAGTTTCAATATGAAGCTGGCAGGCAAGGCGAATAAGTATAATCAATCAGTTACGAGTGTCAATTTGGAATGCATCGGATCGTTTTGAATCAGGCGTGCGAAGTAGTTTGTAGTGTTTGATTCGCCTGAGCAGGGTTGACCGACTCAATCCAAGGATCTTGCAGGTTTTCTTGTAGTCCCAGTTCGTTTGCTTGAGCGCATGCACGATCGCGTCTTGTTCAAGGGCGGCAAGCGTGATCCCGCTCGCTGTCTGGGGCTCTCTGGAAGAATGCTCCTGCTGAGATCGGTCAGAGCATAAGTATTCTGGGAGATGCTCTGATCGGATGGTGTGGTCTGGGCATCGAATGAAGGCATGTTCGAGGATATTTTCTAACTCACGGACGTTGCCAGGGTATTGGTGGACCTCCAACAGTTTCAGAGCAGGGCTGTCAATGTGCCTGACATTCTTGCCCATCGTCAGATTGAGTCGTGCCATCGAATGTTCGATGAGTGGCAGCAGATCCTCTTGACGATCCCGGAGGGGGGGGATTCGAATCGGGAATACCTGTAATCGATAATAGAGGTCATCCCGGAAATGCCCTCCTTCAACCGCTGCTGCCAAACTCTTGTTCGTCGCGGCGATCACCCGCACATCGACTTTCACGGTCTTGTTCCCGCCGACTTTTTCAAATTCCGATTCTTGCAGCACCCTCAAAAGTTTGACCTGGGCCAGAGGACTGATGTCGGCAATTTCGTCCAGGAAGATAGTTCCCCTGTGAGCCATCTCGAATCTTCCCAAACGGTCGGCGATCGCTCCGGTGAAGGCGCCCTTCACGTGGCCAAACAGTTCACTTTCCAACACACCCTCTGCCAACGCCGCACAAGTCACTGCGACGAACGGCTGATCCCGCCGAGGACTTAACCGATGAATTTCTCTGGCAATCAATTCTTTTCCCGTACCGCTCTCTCCTTCGATCAGTACGGTCGCTTTTGCGTTGGCAACCTGTGGCAGCAGATCTAGAATCCCTTGCAGTGTTTTACTTCGCGCCACAAGTGGGCCGCTTGTCCTGCTGCCTGTGTGCTGTTTGAGCTTTGTCTTGAGCTCATTGATCTGACTCAGATCGCGATAGGTCTCAACGATCCCTACCAAATTGCCGCACTCGTCGCGGAGGAGATCCGTGTTCAGACTCACCGGAATCTTCCGACCGTCCTTGTTTTGGATCACTGTTTCATAATTTCTGACTTTTTCTCGGTTACGAATGGCACGTTCCAAGATGCAGTCCTGAGTCAAGCAGATAGAGCCCTGAACTAGGAAATGACAGCTAGGCGGGTGTTCTACAGGCTGACTCTCCTCGTATCCCAGCAGTTCCCGCATCGCCCGGTTCATATAGTGAATCTTCATATCGAGGTCGATCGTGACTACCCCATCGCCGATGCAATCGAGAAGCGCGGCTTCTTCGCAGCGTATTTTTTGAAGAAGAAGTTGTGTCATGTCGTCGTTCCTAGCAAGGTCATTCTAATCCCTAGCCTTATTGAGTAGTCAAGCAGTACGCGTAAGAGAAGCTCTGTTAAGCATCAGGGGCGAAAGGGTTTCATGCTGAGTGCGGAAAAGAATGAGAACGTCGTGGTACGCAAAGCTATGATCCGCCGCATTCTGGAAACGCTCGCTCTCGACAATATTTATGCCTGCCTTCCTATGGCATTCCACACGAAGTCGACTACTGCTCCATGTGGAAGCGCGACGTAAGCAGGATGGCGTTTGTACACCTATCGCTCAGCAGCTCCCTCATCACCCCGTAACTCACCGTATGCATTTTCCGATGTGCCGATTACCACGAGCGAACGAGGGGGAAGCAGATGATTGAGATTTCGCACGTGCCACTGGTGCAATATCGCCCGCTCACGATGTGGTTCGGCTCCCAAACATTGTTTCAAAGGCTGTCTTCTGAAGGCATCAGCGATTTCCCACCGCTCGAGCGTCGTATGGTCTCGGGTCGCGTTATCGGTGGTGTAACGTTGTCTCAATTCTCACATTCGAACAGATATAGAGAGGATGAACCATACGCTCTTCTCTGCATGGACGACCGGCTCATGGGTCTATGGTACTGAAACTTCTCAGTATGGCGGGATGGCACATATCCTGCACAATTCCGATTCGAGACGGTGTCGTTTTTCAACGGAAGGAGGAATTATGCCACCATATTCCACAGCAGATCATCCCGTGCTCGAGATTATCATCCGTTCGCCGGGCACTGCGTTCGATGAAGTGGTGTTGCAGTGCCCAGACCTCACCTGGAACCAAGTCTTTACGGCCATTGATCGGTTGAACCGAGAGGGAGCTGTCACGCTGACACCCAAAAGGGGCGGACACTATTCAGTCCACATGGCCGACCAGGTTTCCCTGATCCCACCATCAGCGAAGATTATGTAGTGTCGTGGGGGCCCTGCGCAGCCACGGCAAATGCTCCATAAGTTAAGGAGAGCGATGATGAAATCCCAGCCAACGAAGCAGGGAGCCAAGAAGGAACCGGTTATTCAACAAGTGAGTCGAATTCAGGCGTCATCGCCGACAGAGAGGGCCATTCCAAAGAAGGATTCGGTGTTCGACGACGTGCATGTACGAATTACCGCGAGAGCCTATCAGCTGTACGTTGAACGAGGTTGCCGTGAAGGCTATGCCGAGCAGGATTGGCTGGATGCGGAAAGCGAGATTCTGAACCGGACTTTCCAGGCTTAGTGGCTAGGTAACGACAAGGTGCCTCTGTCTGACAGGGGCCAATCAGTTTCTTTGCATCTGCGCCAGGGGAAACAGCGCTCTGAGAGTACCTAATGCGGGCTCGGTGTTTGTCTGATTGAAGAGTGGGTTCGACTTGCTTGATCCTCTCCAAAGGACAGAGGCACCTCATTTGATTCGAGGCTCTGTGAGATATTCGTGCTGCTGTGCAACGACGTCGCCACGAGTCACACTCACACTCCAGCCCGGCATTTCCGAACACGTCATCGCTTACAAGCACAGTCTTTTCTTCAGGCATCAGGGGTGTTGTGTAGCCAGCCAGGTGATCCCCCTTTCCGAGATGAACAATGGCGGGGTACATCGAGTACGTGATCTCTAGTCGCCGTGGACTGAGCAGCTCCGAATAGGTCTCGACCATCATGCCGCTGTATCGTCGACAGTCATATCCCCGGATCCTCATGTAGTTTCCTCCTGTGCCGAATTCCTATGTGTAAGCCATTCCCTGGTAAGCCGTTCTCCTCATGTATGCGGACCTGCTTCTGAGCGATGGGAATGCCGGGCCGGTATCAATAGATGGAAAGGGCAAAAGTCGAAGGAAGAACATGAGGGTATCGGTGCCTGTCGACAGAACACGGGCGGAGGAGATTGTCCTCGGCGGTTCCTGGCAAGTTGGCACAAGAGGCGACATGTGACTAGGATCAAGAGCATATCATCGCGAGCACCTAGGCAGTTGCCCTGGTTAGGTCACAAAATGAGCTAGGTTTAACGCTTTCTCGAGTTGGTTCTTCTGTGCACTTGCTAGGCCTAGAGGTCCAAGCCTAGAATCAAATGCCTCTACGACTGTGTAGAGGCTTTGGGCATGTCCACGAGACAAGACTGGCTCTGCGACCTTAGCAAAGCCAAACAGGCATTCACCGTGGTGTTGGTAATGGAATCATCTTTCGATGAGGGGATGAGGCTGTGACCATACCATCAGGCGGCTGGATCATTGCAGCAGTCGTATTTGGTATCGATCTCTTGCTGCCGATGGGCTATGCGGTGCCGATGCTCTATGTGTTGCCGATCCTGCTCTCAGGGTCGTTACCAGGCCGGCACAGTACTATCCTTCTTGCCGGCAGCGCCCTCCTCCTCACCTGGATCGGAGCGGCATTCTCGCCCGGCGAGTTGACGCTGGAGGTCGTCACCAATCGAGCCATGGCCTCGGCGCTGCTCCTCATCATCGGCTGGCTCCTGCTTCTCCAAAAACAATCGACCCAGCAGATCATTGCATCGAAGCAGGAGAGGAATGGGAGCGAAGAGCGACTGCGGTTGGCGATGTCGGCTGGCAATTTCGGGACGTTTGATTGGGATATTCCCGCGCAAAGAGTCATCTGGTCGCCGGAGACTGAGCGGATCTGGGGCCTTCCGGTCGGTGGATTTGAAGGGACCTATGAGCATTGGCGACGGCTGGTGCATCCGGACGATGTGGAGGAGGCAGAACGAATCGCGCGACTTTCGTTGGAATATCCCGACATCTCCTATGCGTTCGATCACCGTATTGTCCGCCCCGATGGAACGATTCGCTGGATCCATGCGAAGGCGACGACGCTGCGAGATGCAGCCGGGCGGGCGATTCGTATGGTCGGGGTGAATCAGGACATTACCGAGCGTAAGCAGGCTGAGGAAACGCTATGCCAGCTCAATAAAACACTCGAGCAGCGTGTCGCTGAACGTACGGCGGCGCTGAACGACAGCGAACAACAGTTGAAGGCCGATCTCAAGGTCATGACGGTGCTCAATGAGCTGGGCCAGCTCTCCTTGAGCGAGGATACGAAGCCGCCGGTGCTGGAACAGATCGTGGATGCGGCCATCGTCGTTGCGAGGTCTGACTTTGGGAACATCCAGCTGTTGGATCCGGAGTCCGGCCACTTGAAGATTGTTGCGGAGCGGGGATTTCCGGACTGGTGGGTCAAGTTTTGGAATGAGGTGCCTAAGGGGCAGGGGGCGTGCGGCACGGCGCTGCAGCGCGCACAGCGCGTCATCATCGACGATGTGAGGCAAAGTCCGATTTATACCGACGAGGCTGCGAGGGATACGCTGCTGCAAGTCGGCGTGTGCTCAGTCGTCTCTACGCCGTTGACGGACAGGTCGGGCAAACTGATCGGCATGTTCTCGACGCACTATAAGACGCCGATCCAGATCGACAAGCATGCTCTGGCGCGTTTGGACCTGCTTGCTCGTCAGGTTGGAGATTTCATCGAACGTGCACGGACTCAGACGGCTTTGCGAGAGAGCGAGGAGCGGTTCCGCAAGCTCTTCGAGCATGCGGCGGAAGGCATTGCGATCACCGATGAGAGGGGGAATCTGCTCCAGTGTAACGCGGCATTTTGCGATATTACCGGCTACTCCGCCCAAGAGCTGGTTACGCGGCAGTTCTCCTCCCTGATCCATCCCGAGGATCGCGCACAGAACGTGGAACTGGTGCAACAACTACTGGAAAGGAAACGAGGCTGGTTTCGCGTCGAGAATCGGTACCTTACCAAATCGGGCAGCCCCGTCTGGGTCCAGATGCATGTCTCCATTCTCTTCAGCGACCGGGGCAGGCCTCTGTACTTTGTGGCGCTGGTGACGGACATCACTCAGCGCAAGCGGGATGAGCGGTTGCTCCAGTCGAAGGAGGCCTTTACCCGAGAGGTGTTGGACTCGCTCTCGGCCCATGTCTGTGTATTGGATCGGGATGGGGTCATCATCCGGACGAATCAACCGTGGAAAGAGTTTGCTCAGGTGAATTCCGATACGCTCCGGACCATCGGGGCGGCGGGGGACAACTATCTTGAGGTATGCCGCCGGGCCATTGCCGACGGCGATACCAGGGTACTCCCGATCCTCTCCGGTATCGAAGCGGTGCTGGCGGGGAGGCAGGAAGTGTTTAGCGCGGAGTACCCCTGTCATTCGCCCGATGAAAAGCGCTGGTTCCTCCTCCGTGTGTCGCCGTTGGTGGAATCCCAGGGTGTCGTACTCTCCCATCTGGATATCTCCGACCGCAAGCGCGTGGAGGAAACTCTTTACGTGAAGCAGCGAGAGTTGGAAAGGTCTCAGGCGAAGTTGGAAGAGCTGACCGCGAAGCTGCTCATGGCTCAGGAGACAGAACGACGGCGACTTGCCTGTGAACTACACGACGATATCACGCAACGGGTTGCCACGGTGGCGATTGATCTGCAGGGCATCCGCTCAGTGACGCCTGGATCGGAGGCGTCCTTGCTCGCGCATGTTCACCAAGCCGGAAAAATGGCGGAGCAGATCACGACGGACCTCCAACGACTGGCCCATCAGCTGCACCCGTCACTTCTGGAACATGTCGGTTTGGAAGCGGCAGTCCAAGAGTATGTGGAAGAGTTTGAGGCGAGGACGGGGCTGAAAACAAAAGTCCAGGTGCGCAACCTGCCGACCGCCTTCTCTCTCGACCGCGCGACGTGCCTCTATCGGGTCCTGCAGGAAAGCCTTCAGAACGTGCGCAAGCATGCCAGCGCGACTTATGTCGTGATCAGGCTCTTGGGCTCGATACGCGGCGTCGGTCTCTGTGTCCATGATGACGGACGCGGGTTTGACCAGAACCACCAGACGTCCAATGGACGAAAAGGGCTCGGTCTCATCAGCATGGAAGAACGGGTGGGGGCGCTGCAGGGCACGTTCCGCCTCAAGACTAAACCAGATGACGGGACAGAGGTTCATGCGTGGGTTCCTCTCGGCCAGTGCGAGGTTTCATCGAATGGAGGAGCACCGGCATGAATCAAGCGAGTAAGCCTCGTGTGTTGATGGCCGACGACCATTCTATCTTCCTGGCCGGGGTGCGCAAGCTGATCGAGGATCAGTGTGAGGTCGTGGGGACCGTGGAGGACGGCCGGGCCTTGCTCGAGGCGGCTGATCGACTTAAACCGGATCTCATCCTTCTCGATATCTCCATGCCGCTCTTGAACGGCTTGGAGGCTGCTCGGCATCTCAAGAAAACGCTGCCCGAGACAAAGCTTCTCTTTCTGACGATGCATGCGAGCCCTCGCTACGCGACGGAAGCGTTTAAGGTCGGCGCACACGGATTTCTGCTGAAACAGTCGGCCGCGTCCGAGTTGCCTCAGGCGATCACCGCGCTGATGCAAGGGAAACATTATCTGACTCCCTCGATCGCCAAGCCAGTGATCGACCAAGCGCTGAGGTCGGAAGAGACACCGACCATCAAAGGCGGGCTGGACGAATTGACCGCTCGACAGCGTGAAATATTGCAACTCATCGGGGAAGGGAAAGGCACCAAGGAGATTGCTACTCTGTTGAGCGTATCCGTGAAGACCGTCCAATTCCATAAGACCTGTCTGATGCAGGAACTGAACATCCATACCACGGCAGAGTTGATGCGGTATGCCATCACGCAGGGCCTCGCCGGCGACCAACCGTAATCCTCCCGCAGTCTACCATGAGCGGTCGCCTTCCCAGAGTCACCGCAACGGATGAGCAGTTTGCCGGCCATCCGTTGATCCACCTACGACAGCCATGAAGAGAACTCGAACAATGAGGCTGTATGTCAGGTAACTTTCACCCCGACAACCAGGGCGAACGCCTAGTTTTTACGGATACATCGTTGCGCTAGAGTCGCACGCGACATTCAAAAGGAGTCGGCTTACGGTCGTGTCGATCACCATCGATCAGACCCACATTGATCGGGTCCTGACCGCGCTTCAGCAACGGGGGACGCGTTGTCCTCTTGAATCGGTTGAGGGGCTCTGTCCTGACCTGACGACGGACCAAGTTTTTCTGGCGATCGACTACCTCACCCGAATCGGTCAGGTGTGCCTGACGCTGGACACCGACAGGAATTACTGGGTGCAGGCCTAACAGCAGAAGGAGTGAATGGTCGTACGTGTGGTCAATGCCCATGCTGTTCGTCCTGAGGCGCTCGAAGTCTGTGGTGAGTTCATCGAACCGGATGAACGAAGGGTATATTTAGGATGGTGCGCCTGGAACATAGATACCCTGGCCGGAGGATCTATAGAAAAAGACAATCATGTTGCAGAGACAGATGCGGTGACCGCAC
This sequence comes from Nitrospira sp. CMX1, assembly GCF_054902215.1. NCBI lineage: Bacteria > Pseudomonadati > Nitrospirota > Nitrospiria > Nitrospirales > Nitrospiraceae > Nitrospira > Nitrospira sp. CMX1. The sequence goes on from NZ_JBUBKD010000045.1 coordinate 51,055, forward strand.
ACCTGACGGAGGACATCATGGAACTCGTAACGGAATCCGTGACGGTTCAACCAGCCAGCAGAACGACCGCGACAAATCCTTGTACCCACAGCCGGGCGATTGATGATGTGCTGACGAGGGGTAAGAAACGAAGCGGCAAGGTGCGCTGCCTTGAATGCCAAGCGATCTTTGACGATCCGTATCAGGGGCGGTAAGCGCTGGAGCAGGTTGTGCGAGAAGCCAGGATGTGCTGAGAGACGCACGGGTGCAGGATCGCATTCCTATCTTTAGCGGAGAGCTGTGCCGTTGCACGAAAGCCGAGTGATTGATGCGAAGTGCTTCACGCCTTGGAAGGTGGCGAAGTTGCCGGAAGACTCTGTCGGTGCTCCTCCAATTGGACGGAGCCAGTGCAACACTATGGAAACCTTTATGCTCGAGACGACGATGCTGCGATCGGCTTGAGCCGTTTATCGCATTTTCCCACCAGGGTTGCCGCATATGTCCCCATGTTCTCAGTGTCAGAGCCTGGAGGCTCTTCAGTTTCGTTTTTCCTTTCATCACGTCGGATACCTGCACGCATAGGTGGAGTAGGCTTAGCCGATGCCCAATTTGAGTAGTGCGCCATCCGCGCGATGCTCATGGTAGATGTGAATGAACTCCCAGGTGGAGACCCTGCTGGTAGTCGAGTCTGTGGACCAGGGAGCAATCCGATCGAGCACGGTGTCGCGTATAACTATTAGGGTGGATCGAAAAAGATACAGGCTGTATCTGATTGAATCTCTCCGATGCTGATGGAGATCATCAGTATTCACTCCTACAAATCCAGCTTGAGCCAAGCCTCTGATAACTCAGTCATTTCCTGAACAAATCACAACGTGTGTCCACAGGAGGGCGTAGGTATGAGTTATGCGTAAATGAATGGACAGTTGTTCCGAGGCCATGGTGACCCTAAACACCGTTCGAGCAAAGAAAAAGCGGTTTCTAACGAGGTGATGAAGCACGTGCTCGATCGATTTTGTGAAGAGACTCTACTTACATGCGACGTCAGTGAAAGGAGCAGCCATGATCGGCACCAATATAGCGACTTCACCCCTCAGGATCGCGATCGTTAGTCGTCAACCTCTCGTGTGTTTGGGTTTGCAGAAACTGTTCGAGCATGAAGAAATGCTCCGGATTGTTGTGCAGCCGCACCAGCGGATGACGCCTGACCTGCTCCAAGCCGCACACCGACCAGACCTGTTCATCCTTGATCTTGAGACCGAACACGACGCCGTTGGTACTATCAAAGAAATTCGGAAGTTGGCTCCGAACAGTAAGGTCGTGTTGTTGAGCGGGATTGAAGACCGGCAACGGCTGTACGAAGCTTTTGCATGCGGTGTCGACGGGATCATTCTCAAGATTCAGCCTCCTGCAGTCATGCTGGCCATGGTTGAGGCGCTCTATGCCCCTGTGAAGAACTGCGGCCAGGCTGTACAGCATGTGGGGGAGGAGCTGCAGGCAATGCCCAAGCAGAAGGTCGAATACGAAGGACCGTTGCCTGTTTGGCCTGATGTCGTGACCCAGCGCGAACGAGAGGTGATTAGTTTAGTCCGCCAGGGGCTCTCGAATAAAGAGATTGCTCATCGGTTGTGTATTACTGACAGTACGGTCCGGCATCATCTGACCAATATTTTCGATAAAGTCGGTGTGTCCAATAGGCAGAAGCTTCTAGTACACACACATCAATTCTGTTCCGTGCCGGTCTCACTACCATGAGGATGCTCTCATCTCGATTAGGATCTCGATTCAGAACTTGCCATCATACGCCAGTCCTACTCTCGCGAGGCCGTTGTTGCCTTCTGCGACAGAGACGAAATGCCTCCTGTAGCGGGATACCCCTGGAGCCATCGGTTCGCTGCACTCACCATCTTAACTCTTGAGCGTTTTCAGCCTGAAGGCAGCCGTTGGGTCTCTCTTCGTCCACCGGCGTTCTCCTTGCACTCCATCCACTGCGGTGAGTGCGGAAGCGGAGTGTGTGATCTGCCGGAGACTTCTCCCCCGAGTTCTTTTGCTTGAGACGCGACTGGGTTGGAGTCAAAATCTTGCAGGTTCGACTTGTGGCTGAGTTGGCAGGATTAGTGACGGCACAGAACTGTTTTTTCATGAACCGGAGTGAGGAGGAGATCCGAATGTCAGAAGGAAAGTCGATGCTACCAAAAGTAGGAATCGGACGACGTTGCGGCGCGATCCAAGCCAACGTCAATCGTTACCGTGCACTGATGAACGATGAGGTGTATGAAGAACTCATCGCACTTGGAAAAGAGTTGGCAGGGATTAAGATCTGCCACCTGAACTCAACGGCGGCGGGTGGTGGGGTGGCGGAGTTATTAGCCCGGTACGTGCCCATGTTGCAAGCGCTCGGGGTTCAAGCCGACTGGCGGCTCATTCACGGTGAGCCGGAATTCTTTGCCATCACCAAGGCGTTTCACAATGCCTTGCAAGGTGGGCACTACGATCTGCGGAAGCCAGAGCAGGAGCTCTATCTCCGTGTGAACCAGCGCAGCGCCAAGGCGCTGGGGAACGATTATGATGTCTATATCGTACATGACCCACAGCCGGCGGCCATCCGGCACTTCACCGGCCCACGTAATGCGAAGTGGATCTGGCGTTGTCACATCGACAGTTCCACACCGGACAAGGATGTCAGCCTCTTCTTGCGACCGTATCTCGAAGAGTACGATGCGGTCGTCTTTACGATGGCGGACTTTCTCTTGCCCGGTTTGGCGGCCAAGCACATGGCCATCATCGCACCGGCGATCGATCCTCTGGCCACGAAGAATATGGAATTACCGGAAGACTTATGCCGTCGTGCGATCGCGGATTCCGGTGTTGATCCGACGAGGCCGTTGCTGGTGCAAGTGTCTCGATTTGATCCATGGAAGGATCCCTTGGGGGTGATGCGCGCGTACCGTCTGATCAAAGAAGAAGTCCCGACGGTTCAATTGGTGCTGATCGGCGCGATGGCGGGCGATGATCCGGAAGGGTGGGAAATTCTGGATCGTGTGGAGGAGCAAGCCGCAAACGACCCGGATCTCTTTGTCTTCACAAATCTGGCCGGTGTCGGCAGTATGGAGGTCAACGTATTCCAACGCGGAGCCGATGTCGTGATTCAAAAATCACTCCGAGAGGGATTTGGGTTGGTCGTGTCCGAGGCCTTCTGGAAAGAAAAGGCGGTTGTGGCCGGAAAGGCCGGGGGGATTCCCATGCAGTTTCCGGAGGCCTATCAGAAGAACCTTGTGAACAGCGTGGAAGGCTGTGCGGAGCAGGTCCTCGATCTGCTGAAGCGACCGGGCGAACGGGGAGCGTTCGGCCGAGCGGGCCGCGAACATGTGCGCCAACATTTTCTCCTGCCGCGGCTGGTTCGTGACGAACTGCGACTCATCAAACAGGTGGTGCAGACAACATGACAGACCGGTCCGACGACCCACTCGTCGCCTATTTTTCCATGGAAATCGGGCTGGACCCCAACATGCCGACCTATGCGGGAGGGTTAGGCGTACTGGCAGGGGATACGATTCGGTCGGCTGCCGATCTCGACATTCCCATGGTTGCCGTCACGCTCTTGCATCGACGCGGGTATTTCTATCAGCGGCTGGATGAACAGGGGTGGCAGCGTGAAGAACCGGTGGCCTGGCCGATCAATGATTACTGCAAACCAGTGAACCAGCGGGTCACGGTCGGGATCGAAGGGCGTACCGTGCATGTGGGAGCCTGGCAGTTTCTCGTGAGAGGTGAGTCGGGCGGTGAAGTGCCGGTCTATCTTCTCGACACGGATCTCCCTGAGAACCAGCCCTGGGACCGGACTTTGACGGATACGCTTTACGGCGGCGACGATTACTATCGTCTATGCCAAGAAATGGTGCTGGGTCTCGGAGGCTTCCGTTTGTTGCGGACGCTCGGATATAGTCAGATTCGACGGTTCCATATGAATGAAGGGCACGCGGCCCTGCTCGTGCTTGCTCTGCTCGAAGAGAAACTGGCTTCGCGTACTCATGAGGAAACGGTTCCCGCCGATCTCATCGATGCTGTACGGGAACAGTGTGTGTTCACGACGCATACGCCGGTGCCAGCCGGTCACGATCAATTTCCTCTGGACCTCGCCCATCGCGTGCTCGGCGACCGACGCTGTGCACGGCTCAAAGCTTGCGGTCATGATCAGAGTTTGAACATGACACAGCTCGCGTTGCGTGGATCGCGGTTCGTCAATGGCGTGGCGATGAAGCACGGTGAGGTGTCCAACAGCCTCTTCCCTGGTTATCCGATTCACTCGATCACCAATGGGGTTCATGCGGTGACATGGGCTGCTCCCTCATTTCAAATGCTCTATGATCGGCATCTTCCGGACTGGCGGCATGATCAGCTCTCGCTGCGATACGCGATCAGCATTCCGGCGCAGGAAATTTGGGATGCGCACATGGTCGCGAAGCAGGCGCTCGTCGACTATGTGAATCGTGAGACGAATGTCGGGTTTGATCGGGATGCCCTGACGGTTGGATTCGCCAGACGAGCCGCCGCGTACAAACGGGGAAGCTTGATCTTTCATGACATCGAACGGTTAGCCATGATTGCCCGACAGGTCGGACCGCTGCAAATCGTCTTTGGCGGTAAGGCACACCCGCACGACCAGGATGGGAAGAACCTGATTCACCAGATTCACGAGCTTCGTGACGCCCTGCAGGGCAAGGTCGCGGTCGTCTACCTCACGAATCACGACATGACGCTCGCCAAGCTCCTGTGTGCGGGAGTGGATGTGTGGCTCAATACGCCGCTCCCTCCGATGGAGGCCTCAGGAACCAGCGGGATGAAGGCGGCGGTCAATGGCGTGCCGAGTCTGAGCGTGCTTGATGGATGGTGGGTCGAAGGCCATGTGGAAAACGTCACAGGCTGGTCGATCGGTGATCGGATCGACACCTGCCTCGAGCCGAGCGGGGGGATGGATGCCTGCCATGCCGCGGCGCTGTATGACAAGTTGGAACAGAGCGTCGGGCCCTGTTTCTACAAGGACCGTGAACGCTTTCTCGATATTATGCGACAGTCGATTGCATTGAACGGAGGGTTCTTCAATACTCAGAGGATGATGGCGCAGTATCTCCACAACGCCTATCGCTTGGTCGGAGAGTATGTCCGCCGCGGCTAACGGCAGGATCACCCGACTGACGAGCACCTGGAACCGGCATGACTGAAACTATTCCGACCCCACGTGCCTCCTCGATCTTGGTCATCAACGCCGGGTCCTCGAGCATCAAGTTTGCGCTGTTTCGAGAGGCAGATCCTCCCGTACCGGTCACGCGGGGCCTGATCGATCGGATTGGACTTCCGGACAGCGTGATGGTGGTGAGCGATGTCCCGACGAACCGATCCAAACGCCACGCGGTCGAGGTCCAAGACCATCGAGCTTCCGTCGAGTGCTTGATGGAGTGGATTGCACAGGATGTCGGTATGCAGAACCTCCGTGCTGTGGGTCATCGTATTGTTCATGGTGGAGCGATGTTCAGCAGATCCGACCGTGTGACGCGCGATATGTTGGCGGAACTTCGGCGCCTCAGTCCGTACGATCCTGAACATTTGCCCTCGGAGATCAATCTCATTGACGCATTGGCACAGCGTCATCCGTCCCTCCTCCAGATCGCTTGTTTCGATACGGCCTTTCATCGAGGGATGCCGCAGGTGGCCAGACTCCTACCGATTCCACGACGATATGGGAAAGCGGGCCTTCAACGCTACGGGTTCCATGGGTTGTCCTATGCCTTCCTGATGAAAGAACTGGCCAGAGTCGGAAATCCAGGCGAAGCGAGCGGACGTCTTATCCTTGCCCATTTGGGAAACGGTGCCAGCATGGCAGCGGTCAAGGAGGGTCAGCCTGTCGATACGACGATGGGATTCACCCCTGCCTCCGGCCTGCCGATGAGCCGTCGGTCTGGAGATCTCGATCCTGGGCTGATCTCGTACTTGGCGCAGACAGAAGGCATGACCGTGGAGCGATTCCACAAGATGGTCAATGCCGAATCAGGCCTGCTGGGCATCTCCGAACTGAGTTCCGATATGCGAGACCTTCTTGCACAGGAGCACGGGGATCCACGCGCCGCTGAAGCGGTCGAGTTGTTCTGTTATCACGTCAAAAAGGCGATCGGCGCGTTGGCTGCGTCATTGGGTGGATTGGACACCTTGGTCTTTACGGCCGGGATCGGAGAGCATGCGCCTGTTATTCGTGCACGCATCTGCATCGGTTTGGAATTTCTTGGAGTCGCTTTCGATGAAGATCGCAATGAAGCCGGTGCGCCCGTTATTTCTACCACCGACAGCAGGGTGACGGTCCGTGTGATGCATACGGATGAAGAATGCGAGATTGCGCAGTCTGTTGTGCATGTGCTCAATTCAATCCCCAATGGGTAAAGGAGACATGGTGCAGAAACGAACAAAAATGATCAGCCCGGATGTGCTCAGGAAAACGGATGCGTACTGGCGAGCGGCCAATTATCTGTCGGTCGGCCAGATCTACCTCTACGACAATCCTTTGCTCAGGAAACCGCTCACCCGCGCCCATATCAAACCTCGTCTGCTCGGCCATTGGGGCACTACGCCAGGTTTGAATTTCATCTATGTGCATTTGAATCGGATCATCAAGGAGCATGATCTCAATATGCTCTATATCGCCGGGCCTGGACATGGTGGACCCGGGCTTGTCGCGAATGCCTACCTTGAAGGGACCTACAGCGATGTGTATCCGGAGATTTCGCAGGACGAACCGGGCCTGAAGCGACTCTTCAAGCAATTCTCATTTCCTGGCGGTATTCCCAGCCACGTGGCACCCGAAACGCCCGGTTCGATCCACGAGGGCGGCGAGCTGGGGTATTCCCTGTCTCACGCCTATGGGGCGGTGTTCGACAATCCGGATCTGATTGCGGCCTGCGTGATCGGTGACGGTGAAGCAGAAACTGGTCCGCTGGCGACCAGCTGGCATTCCAACAAATTCCTTAATCCGATCACTGACGGTGTGGTTCTGCCCATCCTGCACCTGAATGGGTACAAGATCGCGAATCCGACCGTTCTAGCCAGGATCAGCGACAGTGAGCTGGAACAGCTCTTCCGCGGGTACGGCTATCGTCCCTATGTTGTCGAAGGCAGAGACCCCGTCGCCATGCATCGGCTTATGGCGACAACGCTCGATGCGATTGTGCAGGATCTCACACACATCAAAGCAGCTGCCCATCGGACCGGGACCAACAAGCGGCCGATTTGGCCGATGATCGTGCTTCGGACGCCCAAGGGATGGACCTGTCCGAAGCAGATTGACGGCAAGCGGACGGAAGATTACTGGCGATCTCATCAAGTGCCGATGGGCGACATGGATAAACCGGCTCATATCAAGATTCTTGAACAATGGATGAAGAGCTATAAGCCGGAGGAGCTGTTCGATCAAGTCGGCCGATTCAAACCGGATCTGGCTGAGTTGGCGCCCAAGGGGAACCGGCGCATGAGTGCTAATCCCCATGCGAACGGCGGTCTGCTTTTGAAGGATTTGCGTTTGCCGGATTTCCGTCGCTACGCCGTCACGGTGAAGAAACCGGGTGCTGTCGAGGCCGAGGCGACGCGTATGATGGGGGCATTTCTCAGAGAGACGATGAACCTCAACGGAGAGCGTCGGAACTTTCGTCTGTTCAGTCCTGACGAGAACAACTCCAATCGTTGGCAAGATGTTCTGGATGTCACCAACCGCGCCTGGATGGCGGAGCGCTATCCGTATGATGACCACTTGGCCTCGGATGGTCGGGTGATGGAGATGCTGAGCGAGCATCAATGCCAAGGGTGGCTGGAGGGCTATCTGTTGACGGGCCGACACGGCTTCTTTTCCTGTTACGAAGCTTTCATCCACATTATCGACTCGATGTTCAACCAACATGCCAAGTGGCTCAAGGTCTGCAACCATATCCCCTGGCGACGGCCGATTGCCTCGTTGAATTATTTATTGTCTTCCCATGTCTGGCGACAAGACCACAATGGGTTCAGCCATCAAGATCCCGGGTTCATCGATCATGTGGTGAATAAGAAGGCCGAAGTGATTCGTGTCTACCTTCCACCCGATGCCAATACCCTGCTGTCCGTCACCGACCATTGCCTGCGCAGTCGCAACCATGTGAACGTGATCGTGGCGGGCAAGCAGTCGGCGCCGCAATGGCTCGACATGGACGCCGCCGTGAAACACTGCACCGCCGGTATCGGGATCTGGGAATGGGCCAGCAACGATCGAAACGGCGAGCCGGATGTGGTCATGGCTTGTTGCGGCGATGTTCCCACGATGGAGACATTGGCTGCCGTGTCCTTACTAGGGACGTATCTGCCGGATGTGAAGGTCCGGGTCGTCAATGTAGTGGATCTCATGAGACTGCAGCCGCAGACCGAACACCCGAACGGATTGTCCGACAAGGATTTCGATGCTTTGTTCACGATCGACAAACCCATCATCTTTGCCTTTCACGGCTATCCTTGGCTGATTCACCGATTGACCTATCGGCGAACGAATCACAAGAACCTGCATGTGCGGGGATACAAGGAAGAAGGGACAACGACGACGCCTTTCGATATGGCGGTCATGAACGATCTCGATCGGTTTCACCTCGTCGCTGATGTCATCGACCGTATCGGCCTACGTGGCTCGCAGGCCGACTATACCAGGCAGGCCCTCCGTGACAAACGCATCGAACATAAACAGTACATCGCCGAACATGGGGAAGACATGCCGGAGATCAGGCAGTGGAAGTGGATGGGGAGCGGGACGGCGAGGCGGAAGGCACGGGCATAGTCGGGTGTTGGTTCATGTGACTTCCTCTTCCCATGTTCCATCGTCATCCACGCGAGCTCGCATCGTGAGAAAAAGGAAGTGTCACTTTCGGAAACTCACGTCTGCGGGAGCTCCACCCGTAGATTCGCCTCATGCCACCGTTTTACGAGGACATAGGTACACGTCTGATCAAGTCGCCCAGCGTATGCCTGGCTGACTTTCGTTCACGCACCGGGATTGGTTTTGACGAGTCCCTGCCGGTATCCCCTATGCGATCCGCCTCCTCTGCTCGCATCAAAAACATGTGAATTTCGATTTAAAGTATGCTATCGAAGGAGCCTTCAGAACGCTGAACGGGGCTCGGACGAGCGTGATGAAGGAGGGTGAAAAGACATGGGCCGGCTAGTCTCGAGGTATGTATGGAGTGTGGGAGTAGGGTGTCTGGTTCTTCTGCTTGCTGGCCACGCGTGTGGGGATGAGCCAGATCCTAAGAATTCCGATGCGAGTCAGGTGCACGCCGTGATCGACTGTCGGTATGATCACCATGACGAGGGGGAGACGAGCGAAGCCTTCCCGTCCGACGACGTCTTCCGCCCCTTGATGGCGGATCCGAAGCAACCGCAGTTCTTTGCCATTTGGCAACAATCTCGTCCGCGAGCGGGAGGTTCATCCTTTAGTCTCGGGTCGGTGGCCATCGGAGAGAACTTCGGCTTTTACACGAAGCGGAAAGGCTGCAACGGATGGCAAGTGGGGTTGCTCACCGGTGTCTTTGCGCAGTTCAACTTGGATGAGAGGAACGCGGCATTGATCAACACGGATTTTAACGTGGGGATCCCGCTCACCTGGCGCTCGGGGAATTGGTCGGCGAGGCTTCGCTACTATCACCAAAGCAGTCATCTCGGCGACGAATTTTTGGGCCTTCACCCGGAAATCAAGCCGTCGAGTTTCATCTTGGAGGAGGCGGAAGGGATTCTGTCTTATGACTACCGATGGCTTCGCCTGTATGGAGGAGCGGCGGTGCTCGTCCACCGCGAGCCATCGACGATCGACCGCACCCGAGTCCAATGGGGATTCGAGGCACGGGCGCCGTCGATGCGGACCAGAATCTTGGAGCCGTTCCTCAACCGCTTGGTCGTGACGCCCGTGATATCGGGGGATTTCAAATCACATGAGGAACTGAGCTGGATCATCAACACCAACGTCCTCGGCGGATTCGAATGGTCTCGCACGGGGTCGCGCCGGCGTTTTCGAATCATGGCGACCTATTTCCATGGCCATAATCCGTACGGGCAATTTTATAATCAAAAGATCGAGTCGATCGGCGTTGGGGCGTATTTCATGTTTTAGCCCAATGCGGGTCGGCGTCCATATTTGATTGGAGCAGTGCCATGAACAATAAAGTTTCTTTCTCTATCTGGTATGTGCTGTTGGCCATGATGGCCGTGGTGCTTGTGCATGACCTCATTCATGCGCTCAATAAGGTCGAAGAACTTCCCTACAGCGAATTTAAAAAACTGGTGACGGACGGCAAGATCGCTGAAGTCTCGGTTGCGAGCCATGTGCTGACCGGAAAACTGAAACCCGAGGGTGAGTCGAAAGAGCAGAAATCTTTTGCCACCGTGCGGGTTGAGGATCCGGACTTGGTTCGTGAACTGAATCAACATGGCGTCACCTTTACCGGTGTGATCGAATCCACCTTTTGGCGCGATGTGCTGTCGTGGGTGGTCCCGGTTGCGCTGTTCGTTGGAATTTGGTTCTTCATCCTGAAGCGATTCGGACAGGCTCAGGGAGGGTTCATGCAGGTCGGCCAATCCAAGGCCAAGATCTACATGGAGAAGGACATCAAAGTGACGTTCGCAGACGTCGCCGGTGTGGATGAGGCCAAAGAAGAACTGCGTGAAGTGATTGAGTTTCTCAAGACGCCGGAGAAGTTCACCAAGCTCGGCGGCAAGATTCCCAAGGGGATCCTCCTCGTCGGTCCGCCCGGGACCGGCAAGACCTTGCTTGCACGTGCCGTAGCTGGTGAGGCAGAGGTACCGTTCTTCAGCATCAGTGGGTCGGAGTTTGTCGAGATGTTTGTGGGGGTGGGCGCGGCGCGGGTGCGTGATCTGTTCGAACAGGCCAAGGGCAAAGCGCCCTGCATCATCTTCATCGACGAGTTGGACGCCCTTGGGAAGGCTCGGGGCGTGGGTCCTATGGCGCATGAAGAGCGCGAGCAAACGCTCAACCAACTGTTGGTCGAAATGGACGGCTTCGATCCTCGAGTCGGCGTGATCCTCATGGCTGCGACGAATCGTCCGGAAATCCTTGATCCCGCATTGTTGCGCGCAGGGCGCTTTGATCGCCATGTCACCGTGGATCGCCCGGACAAAAAGGGGCGTCTGGATGTGCTCCGTGTGCACGCCAAGAAGGTGGCCTTGAGCCAGGAGGCCGATTTGGAACAGATTGCCGCCATGACCCCTGGTTTCTCAGGGGCCGACTTGGCGAACGTGATCAACGAAGCGGCATTGTTGGCAGTCCGACGTAGTAAGGATCAGGTGGGGCTCCCTGAACTCCAAGAGGCTGTGGAGCGGGTCATCGCAGGATTGGAAAAGAAGAATCGGGTCCTGAACAAGATGGAAAAGGAACGGGTCGCCTATCACGAAACCGGTCATGCGCTGGTGGCCCTTTCCATTCCCGGCTCCGACCAGGTGCAGAAGATTTCTATTATTCCTCGGGGTGTCGCAGCGCTCGGATACACGTTGCAGCTGCCAACAGAAGACCGGTTTCTGATGACGAAATCGGAATTGGAGAATAAAGTGGCGGTGTTACTCGGTGGGCGGATTGCCGAAGAAACGATTTTCGGTGAGGCCTCCACGGGAGCACAGAACGATCTCGTCAAAGCCACTGACATTGCCAAAAGCATGGTGAAAGCATACGGCATGAGCGAGAAACTCGGCACGATTACACTCGAACGAGAGCGACAGGCACAGTTCCTCCAGTTGCCTGTTGCGTCTGAAAAAGGTGACTATTCCGAAGCGACCGCCCGTGAAATTGATTGCGAAGTGCGTCGGATCGTCGATGAGCAGTATGGACGTGTCCGACAATTGCTGGAAGACAAGAAGGCCATGCTGCAACAAGGGGCCGCGCTGTTGTTGGAGCGCGAAGTGATTACGGGCGCGGAGTTGAGGGCCATCATGGAGAATGCCTGACCCGAACAAGAGGACTTCTCCTCTCCGCAGTTGACGCTGCTTGTCACGGACTTCATACTGAATTGTCCTAGGTCGTTGAATCACCCGATGGAGTCACGTGGAGCGACAGGCAACCATCTCCGTGGAAGATAATGTCGTCTACTGCCGAGGTGCGTGGACGCTTCCGAACTTGTCTCATCTCGAGCAGAGGGGGCGAACCATTCGATGGCCGGATACGTCAACCGTCCTCTACGATGCCGGTGAAGTGACCGCCATGGATACCGGTGGCGCGCTGATGTTGCAGCGTTACATCGACGGTGTACCGCACAGAGGGCAACAGACATCGCTCCAAGGGTTAAAACCTGAATTTGAACAGCTGCTCCAGAAACTAAAGGGTCAGTCGATTCAGGCCGGCCGTGACGCGGTCGCCCGTGGTAACGTGAGGTGGGCCGAGCGTCTTCTCCGTGCTATCCAGTCTCGGCAATCCTCCGCTGTTCGCGCTCTGGCCTTCATCGGAGAAAGTACGCTTGCCCTTTGCCGATCTATCGCACGACCTCAATCTATTCGGTGGAAATCACTGATGCGGTTCGTGGAACTGGATGGTGTGCGAGCTCTGCCGATCACCGGTCTCTTAACGTTCCTTGTCGGTGTCGTCATCGCCTATCAGGGCGCGGAACAATTGCGAAAGTTCGGCACGAACATCTTTATCGTGGATCTGGTCGGCATCTCGCTGTTGCGTGAAATCGCGCCGTTGATCGTCGCGATTCTTATCGCCGGCCGTTCGGGGTCCGCCTATACGGCTGAGATCGGGACCATGAAAGTCACGGAAGAACTCGATGCGGTGCGGACGCTCGGCATCTCGCCGATGAATCTGCTTGTGCTGCCGCGAGCGCTTGGCCTGATCATTGCCCTCCCTCTGCTCACTGTGTACGCGGATGCCGTAGGAGTATTCGGGGGCATGTTGATTGCCCTGGGAGAGCTCAATGTGAGTTTCGTTGAGTTTGTCTCTCGATTCGAGGAAGCCGTTCCTGTGCGACATTTGCTCATCGGATTGGGGAAGGCGCCATTCTTTGCCGCGCTCATCGCTTTGGTGGGGTGCTATCAAGGGTTTCAGATCAGGGGCGGTGTGGACGATGTCGGCCGACGCACCACCATTAGTGTCGTGCAGGGTATTTTTCTGGTGATTGTGTTCGATGCGATTTGTAGTATCCTGCTGAATTGGTGGGACCTCTAGCATGAGGATGGTGCAAAAGCCTTCCAGCTTTGTTCTCGTATCATTCAGCACCTCAACGTATCAACCGCGTACGCCTTGGTTTTTTGCCCACTGCGGCCTTGCTGGACAGACTCTTTCATCATCCACTGAGATTCTACGCTTCAACAGATGCAGATCGCGTGTGAGAGGGAGCTTTTGATGCCGTTGGCCACGAACATAGAGACGTCGATCATTGACGTGAGCCACGTCTCGACCAAGTTCGGACAGGCGGTGGTGCACGAGGACATCAGTCTGTCCATTCATCGGGGCGAAATTTTTGCGATTGCCGGAGGCAACGGGTCCGGCAAGACGACGTTGCTGCGAGAGATCATTGGTCTCATCGCGCCGTCAGCCGGAACGATTCGATTGTTTGGGGTAGACAGTCGCCGATTGGAAGCGGGCGATGGCCATCCGATCCACCGCCGATTCGGGGTGATGTTCCAGCAAGGGGGGCTGTTCAGTTCCCTCACGTTGGCTGAAAACGTCGCGGTGCCGTTGCGCGAGCATACGACGCTGAGTGAGGCCCTGATTCGTGATATTGTAGCGGCCAAGATTGCGATGGTGGAACTCCCGCCGGGGAGTGCTGGGAAATATCCTAACGAGCTCAGCGGCGGCATGAGGAGGCGGGCCGCGCTTGCTCGAGCGCTCGTCATGGACCCTGAATTATTGTTCCTCGACGAGCCGACGGCAGGGCTCGATCCGATCATCGCGGCGGGATTCGATGATCTGGTACTCTCCCTAAAGAAGCTCCTTGGGCTGACGGTGGTCATGGTGACGCACGATCTCGATTCGCTCTGGCAGATCACGAATCGAGTGACGGTTCTGGGTCAAAGGAAAGTGCTGGGAGTCGGAACGATGCAGGAACTCTTTCAATCAGATGATCCATACATCCGTCAATACTTTCAAGGCGAACGTGGACGCGCGGCACGCGAACAGGCGGTACGAAACGGTGAAAGGTGTGAAGCGTGACGCGTATCGCGTGGGGTAAGTCGGCGAAGAGTTCCGAGTTCCACGTTTCGGGTTTCTGGTATCGATATCTCGAAACGTGAAACTCGGAACCGGCAACCCAAAATCGAGATACCAAGAAGGCCTCTAGATGGAACCAAAGGTCAACTACATTCTCGTCGGTTTGTTCGTGGCGTTTCTGGGAGCGATGATCCTCGCTGGGATTTTATGGCTGGGAAAGAGCGACTATCGAGGGTCGTACGACCGGTACGAGGCCTATATGACGGAATCAGTTGCAGGGCTCAGTGTCGATTCCAGTGTGAAATATCGCGGGGTCGATGTGGGTCGGGTGAAGACCATTACGTTGCGTCCTGACAATCCAGAGGAAGTCCTGTTGACGCTGGACATCGTGCGAGGCACGCCGGTGAAGACCGATACCATTGCCGTACTAGAAACGCAGGGGCTAACCGGGCTTGCCACCATCAATTTGACCGGGGGAAGCCGTGAGGCTCCTTCGCTGCAGGCCCAAGCAGGGCAGACATATCCGGTGATCAGGACGGGCCCATCATTATTTGCCCGGTTGGACAAAACGGCCTCCCGTCTCCTTTCGGAAGAGGGGCTGGCCCAACTGTTGGCTGATCTCGATCTGGCGGCCAAAGGAGTGGCGAAAGTACTGGATGAAGACAATCGCACCACGCTGACGAAGACCATCAAGGATCTTGCGGATGTCGCTCAGACCATTGCCAGCCACAAGACCCAGATCGAGCAAAGCTTAAACGGCGCAGCCAGGAGCGCTGAGAATTTGGCCAGACTGACGACTTCGCTGAATGCCCAGGTTCCTCCCTTGCTCGCGGGGATCACCAAGAGCGTGAGCGCCATGGATGTGGCGACCGAGGAGCTTGCAAAGACCACGAAGACCGTGGGGGCGGTTGTCAGTGAAGCCCGCCCAGAGCTGCAGCAATTCACCAAGCGAACTCTGCCGGAAGCCGGTCAATTGGTGACGGAGCTGAGACAGCTCACCAGTACGTTAACGCGCGTGGCGCGGGAGTTGGAGCGAGAGCCAAGCTCGCTGGTGTTTGGACGAAAGACCCCTTCGCGAGGACCTGGGGAATGAGCCGGTTGAGGAACGGGAAGCTGTGAAGGGGGCAATGATTTCTCGTCGGGCCGTCCATGCGAGCTGTGTGTTATTGGTGCTGGTTACGAGTGGCTGCATCTCATTTCGCGGTGGATCTGAAGCGGCCCATACCTATCAACTGAGTCGTGAGGGAGGGCAGAGAGAGATTCATGCTGCCGACGGGGATAGTTCTGTCGTTCAGCTCAGTCCTCCGCAAGCCGAGCCGGGATTTGAAACCCCTCGGATGGTCTATCTTAAACGACCCTATGAGTTGGAATATTTCGCCACGAATCAATGGGCTGATACGCCAGCGAATATGTTTGCGCCTCTGTTGGCTCAGAGTTTGAGCCAGAGCGGTCTCTGGCGCGATGTCGTTCTCTTGCCAAGCATACTGCCAGGCGATTATCGACTCGATGTCTACGGGTTTGCCCTGCAGCAGGAGTTTCTTCAGCAGCCGAGTCGCGTCAGAGTGACGGCACTGGCTCAGTTGGTGGATCTCAAACAGTCGACGATTCTGGGGATGCAGCGATTTGAAGCCATCGAACCTGCACCGAGTGAGAACGCCTATGGTGGCGTGGTCGCCGCCAATCGGGCGGTGGCTGTGCTGCTTGATCAGATCACGACATGGCTCGGAGAATGTCTTCGACACTCGCCCGCCTGCCGTCGATAGCTTTGGCGCTGGCAACACAACGGAGGGATGGCTCCAGGCCTGTTACTCCCCTTGTCTCACGACGTCTAAATTCTGCGCGGCTACTGCAGCGTCCCATCCTTTTCCACAAGCGAGCAGACATACGCGAAGTGGTTCTGTGAATTGAGAACCCAAGCGGACCAGAATATTCCTGTTAAGTTCATTCTGGCCAAGGATGACCTCGCAATCGGATAACCCTCGGAGACCGATTCCCTGGGCCTTCAGCACCGCCTCCTTCGCGACCCAGTAACGGAAAAACATCGTTGCGCGCTGTTCTCTCGGTGCCTGCATGATCACGGCATGTTCGGAAGGAGCAAAGTAGCGTTCGGATAAGTTCGCAACATCGACTTCCGAACGAACCCATTCAAGGTCGATTCCGATCTCCTGGGCCTTCGTGACAGCAATGAGTGCACGGTTATGGGAATGAGACAAATTGAAGGTAATCATGGAATGCTCCGGTGCGGCCTTCTTGAGGAAAGGCTTGCCTGTCTCCGTACATCCCAGCGATACCACACATGGGCTGACTCCGAGGCATCGGCCTAGGACTGCTCTGAGGGCTCCATGAGCCAGGATGTAGTGCTGTCGGTCTTGCTCTCGAATCAACCGAATCGCACGGTGGCGCTCTGCTTCATCCAGCCACGAGAAACATCGCGCGACAGACCGTGACGACCCCTCAAGTTCAACGCCCCACAGATGAACCGCATGTCGCTCAAGGGTGATGGGATTCTCGAGTCGGGTGCCAGTGAGATGGTCTATCGACTGGAATGAGATCAGCACGTTGGAGTCCTAACAGGTTGTGGAAAACTGGGCTGTTGGCGACAAGGTAGCTGGAATGTTCCATGCAGCATACACCACAGTAACTTGAGGATGTCCCCAAAGGCCATCCAGCAAGGCCACAGCGAGCGAAGAGGCGAGACGTACATTTCGGTACGTTGAGCCTCTGGTCGCTGCGAGAACGCCGCTGGCGGACTTTTTCAGCATTCTGCAAAAGTTGCCTTCATCTTCACGGCATCATCAATGAAGGCGAGAACGTTATGCAGTCCTATCCGGCTGATGTCGCTGTGATAAGTATGGGGCACCTCAGGCCGTAGGTCAAAACTCTTTCGTGATCTCACTATCCTGTTTCAAGTATGCTTCGGTCTCTCAGTGTTCCCCTTGATGGTCTCACGGGCAGCCTTGTCCCTCGGCTTCTCGACATCGCTCAAGGTGAGCGTGAGCCTGGTTGAAGGGGCGATGGAGATCGGGCCTTTGAACGCTTCGTCAAGCTCAGAGCCGGCTTGTTGAAATGGTATGAGCCGTCATGAGTGATGCAAGTTACTCCTGTGATGCATCAGGGTAATGAGGTCAGTGGGTATGATGGAGATGGATCGTAAGAGAGATGGTTTTCAGGGAAGGGGTACTGTCAATCGAGTGTTGTGACAACATGAAGGCGGCTTGGAAAACGGGGATCAGTTTCGGATTGACATCAGGGGTCATTACCACCCTTGGGTTGATGGTCGGACTACACTCCGGCACGCATTCGCGCGCGATCGTGATCGGTGGCATTCTGACGATCGCTATTGCTGATGCCTTATCGGATGCGCTGGGTATTCATGTATCCGAAGAGTCCAAGAATACCGGCCCGACCAAGCAGATTTGGGAAGCTACGCTTGCCACATTCGCCGCGAAGTTTCTGGTGTCCGTCACGTTTGTAGTTCCCGTCATCGTTGGTCCGTTGGAGCAAGCGATTGTCATCAGCGTCGTTTGGGGACTATTCTTACTCACAGTTCTCAGCTTTTTCGTCGCTCGAGCACAAGGGATTGCTCCCTGGAGGGTCATCGGTGAGCATCTCTTCATTGCCCTGTGCGTCATTGTGCTGACACATGTGATCGGCGATTGGGTGAACAAGATGGTGGGAGCGGAATAACGGAGGTATGAGCCAGTGACGAGGCGCCCTCGGACGTTGAGATGGCTGGTGGTCTCCTTCGTGTGCCCTTTATTCATGATGCTCAGCCAATCAACGTGGGGGGCAGGCGAGGACGTGCCGCCTGAAATCGGTCGGCCGCATCGTGTCGTGCTACATCTGAATTTTGGTGATGAAAAAGTCCAACGTGGTGTGCTCAATAACATCAAGAATCTCTATCAGGAGTTTTCGCCGCAGAGTCTCACGGTCGAGCTGGTCGTGCATGGGGCTGGGCTTCCACTTCTCATTAAAAAGGGTACGCTCTTCAGCTGCGGAGCTGACTGAACTCCGGCAAGCTTACGGTGTGAATTACACTGCTTGTTCGAACACCATGAAGACCATGCATGAAGGTGACAAGAGAAGATTTGATCAATGAAGTCGGCGACACAGTGTCGGTAATGGTTCGATTGATGGAACGACAGGAGCAAGGGCGGGCCTATATCAAAGCCATGAAGAAGCTGACGGGTGTGAGCTGATAGCGAGACAAAAAGGAGGACGAATGGAATCAAAAAGTAAGGCCTATCTGTATCAGACCTCGGTGAAGTGGACGGAACAGCGCAAGGGCATGATCTCGTGCGCAGGGAAACCAGATGTGGAGGTGGCGACCCCGCCGGAATTCAAGGGGCATGAGAACATCTGGTCTCCCGAAGACCTCTTCGTCGCGTCCGCCAACGTCTGTTTGATGACGACGTTTCTCGCCGTCGCGGAACGAGCCGGCCTTGCCTTTTCCTCATACGAGAGTACGGCGGAAGGACAGCTGGAGTTAGTGGAGGGAAAATTCCAATTCACAGCGATCACTATCCGGCCTTCCATTACCTTGAAGCTTGGCGGTGATGCAGCCAAAGCGAAGGAATTGATCGAGAAAGCAGAACGCAATTGTCTTATTTCCAACTCGATGAAGGCGGAAATGATCTTGGAGCCGGTCATACGTTAGCAGACTGTCGAACAATAAGTCTGAGACCTTTAAACTTCAGCAGGTCAGCCATGACGTGCAGCTGATCACACTGCAGTTCGTTACCCTCCATCGGAGAAGGCACGCGGCTCGTGTCCCTGAAGAGAGATATCCGATAGCGTGTCCTCAGCCATGCGATCGAATCTTCCCTCCATCAGTCCTCACATGCTCCACGACTTTACCGTCTTCCAACTTGATGACCTGGTTTCCAAGATGGAAATACCGATCGTCATGAGTAATAACGATCACCGTTTTCCCTCGCGAGCGCAGGTCAGGAAGCAACGTCTTGTAAAAGACTTCCTTGTACTGCGGATCTTGATCCGCCGCCCACTCGTCAAACACGTAGATCGAGCGATCCTCCAGATAAGCCGATACCAGGGCCAACCGCTTTCGTTGCCCCTGTGAAAGGTCGAGGGTCGAAAAGGTGCGATCGGATACGGTGACTTTCTGATCCAAATGCAGCAATTGCAAGTAATGGGACATGAGCTTCTCTACCCGAGTATCAGAGTGACCGAGAAGCTTTTTGAAGAGGTAGAAGTCCGAGAATATAATCGAGAAGTGCTCACGGTACCATTCCCGATTGTCGTCGGTGATTATCGTACCGCCCAATTTTATGTCTCCCCTCGACGGCTGATACAATCCAGCAAGCACTTTCACAAGCGTTGATTTCCCACTTCCATTCCCTCCAATGACGAACACCAATTCACCAGGGGACAGCTCAAAACTGATCGGACCGAGCTTGAAGGGTGTTTCGGCGCCATCGCTCTTGGGGTAAGAAAACTCGACGTCGTTCCATTGCACGATGGGAGGGATTCCAGGATTTTGATCGACTATGTTCGTCGCCTGGAGGTTGTTGAGATCACCATCCAGTGAGATACCCAGGCGTTCGATATTTTCCAAGGCCACTTGGCCTCTCTCGAGAGTGGGTGCTATGTCAAGGACGCTCGAGATAGGACCCATCACATAGAGAACGGCCACGATGTAGCCTGTCAGGGCCTCAGGAGAATTAGTCTCGAACGATGGGAATAGAAATATGAGATAACCTATGAGGAAGTAGAACGAAACCTGGGTCCAGACTCCGAGGAGAGCTCGGATTCGCCTCTCTTTCAGATTGGTTTCTCGATAGTACTCTGCCGCTCCTCGCACTTCCTGATTAATAAACTCATTCCGCCGTGCCTGATTCATCATCAGTTCCTTCAAGCCATCAGTAAGAGCGCGAAAACGTTGAAACAGTTCGGCTCTGGCCTCTCGAGCTGCTTCAATGATCCTGCGGGTACTGGTGTGTAACCACTGATGTCCGAGGAGACTGATGATGGCGACTCCGGCCACCCCGAGAAATACACTCCAGGACAACCAGGCAAGGAAGATCCCGCATCCCAACACCAGAGCAAGATTCATGAGGAAACTCGGAAAGCATTGGATAGACCAGGTCACCCAACTGACGTCATCCGTCAATGTGACAAGAATATTGGCAGGCCCTCGTTCCTCGGAACGACGCAACGGTGCCCGCACGATCTTCGCGCAGAGCGACAGCGAAAGGTCCAAGATGGTGTCCTGCGCGAATCGGACGAGCAGTATTTGGGACACAACGCTCGCTATGATCTTGCCGGCAACAAGGCCAACAAACCCCAGTACGAAAAGGAGAGAATGATCAGAGGGATGATGAAGTACATGATTGATGAGCGCCAAGACTCCAGCACTCAAGAACCCGGACAGCATACCGACAGAGACCATGATCCAGGCCATGGATCTCGACCGCTGCGCGACAAAGCGGAGAAGGCGTCCAAATCGCATCACCCACTTGCCTCACTTTCATCAGAGGAGATTGGAAGTACACACCTAAATTGCTTCGGCTAAAGGATTTGGTTTGTTTTGAGTATCCTCGCCAAGGAAAGAGAGGAGATGTTTTGTCACTTCCTCAACATGTGGTGTGACGAGGAGCTGCCCTGAATTGATGGCTGCAATCTGCACCATCTTGCTTCCTTCGCCGCCAAACTCTGTCCAAACATGTCGGGTGTCCGTCACCGTTTGAGCGACATACCGATTTGACGCCACGAAGTTGAGAATCCGCCCAGGGTATTTGCGGACGTCATAGCGAGCCACAGCCTGGAGCGTGGATCGGGTCACTCGCTCGTCGTGGAATTCGACCATCAGCTCATTGTTATCACGGTTGGGTCGCGATAACGACATGAGTTTCTTGTAGTAATGCTGAAACACCGGAATCCAGTCTTTGGTCGGCAAACGGCTGAGCGCGAGGAGCGTGCGTATTCCCCGCCACAATACAAACAGCGGAAGCCCAGCCATCATCGGCAGTCGAATGCGATGTGGACGATACGTGGATGGATGCCAGGTATCCATCACTACCAGTGTGACAGGCTGCCCTTGTTCCAGGAGTTGCTGAGCCATTTCATACGCGATCAACCCACCCGTACAGCTCCCCAGGACGGTATAGGGGCCAGTTGGGCGGACGCGACGGATCTGTTCAACATAATGACTCGCCATCTCCGGTATCGAGGTGAAGGGCGCTTCTTTCCCATCCAATCCTCGTGCCTGTAACCCATAGGTAGGTTGATCCGGCCCCAATAATTTTGCCAACTGAGCAAAGACCAAGACATTACCCACTACTCCGGGCACCATGAATATCGGTGCCGCGACTCCGTTCGGCTGAATCGCGACCAGCGATTGCCATGGCGGCGTCCAGTGGTCCTGCGATAGTACCGACGCGAATTCTGCAATGGTCGGTGCTTGAAACAGCATGGCGAGCGGAAGGCGTCTTCCATACACTTGTTCAAGAAGATAGAAGAGGCGAGCCGCTTTGAGTGAATGGCCCCCAAGATCAAAGAAGTTGTCGTGGATCCCGACTTTTGAGACATCGAGTACGTGTTGCCACAAGGCCGTGAGTTGGATTTCGACTTGGTTACGGGGGCTACTGTGGCCTAGTTCATCTGAGAACGAGGAGGTTGGAGATGGTAATGCTTTCCGATCGATCTTGTTGTTGGCCGTCAGGGGCATGGCATTCAGAAAGACAAAGAAAGAAGGCACCATATAATCTGGAATCTCGGATCGCAGAAACGAACGCAGTTCCGCTTGACTTGGAACGGGTCCCTCTTGGCAGACGACATAGGCCGCTAGCTGCTTAATCCCTTGGCGGTCTTCCCACGCGATGACTGCCGCCTGGCGGATGGAGGGGTGGCGGTTCAGCGCAACCTCAATCTCGCCCAATTCGATCCTGAATCCTCTAATCTTGACCTGGTTATCGATTCGACCGAGATGCACGATATGTCCATCGGACCGATACCGAGCCAGGTCTCCCGTTCGATACAGTTTTGCGAGAGGCCCCGGGGAAAAGGGATGAGGGATGAACCGCTCCTGTGTCAACTCAGGCCTACCTCGATAGCCACGGGCCAACCCATGACCACCGATATAGAGCTCCCCGGACACTCCGATAGGAACAGGCTGGAGGAATTGATCCAAGATATATACGTCTGTGTTGGCGATCGGTCTCCCAATGGTGATCTCCTGATCGGTCCGTCCGATTTTCTCGATCGTGGACCAAATCGTCGTTTCAGTCGGACCATACATGTTCCACACGGCCAGGCTTCGATCCAACAATGATGTCGCCAGATCAGGGGGAAGTCCTTCTCCTCCGCAGAGTACCGTCACGTTTTTACCGCCCAGCCATCCCGCCTCGATCAACATGCGCCATGTGGCGGGTGTCGCTTGCATGATTGTCGGCTGTACCGACTCACAGAGGCTCCGTAGCTCTCGTCCGTCCGTTGCTGCGGCTCGACGGGCAATCTCGACACGGGCCCCCACCAACAACGGAACATAGAGTTCCAGGCCGAAGATATCGAAAGAGATGGTCGTCACGGAGAGCAGGACATCTTGAGCGGTACACCCTGGCTCGTGCAGCATCGACCATAAGAAATTCACCAACGCCTGGTGTGGAATTTCCACACCTTTGGGATGTCCAGTCGATCCTGATGTATATAGGACGTACGCCAAATCTTGCGGCGTGGCGATGGGGGCAAGATTGTGGCTGGACTCTTGCGCGATGCGTTTCTCTTCGCGGTCAAGGCACAGCAAAGGAGAAACGTGCCCATCAAACCGATCGGATAGCTTGCTCGTGGTCAGCACGACGGCGACTGATGCATCCTGGACCATAAACCGAAGGCGATCTCGCGGAAATTCGGGATCGAGAGGGACGTAGGCCGCACCGGTTTTCAACACGGCCAGTAACGCGACAACCATCTCCAGGGATCGATCGAGACCAATACCCACCGTCGCCCCAGGCTTAGCACCCCGCGTTTGAAGATGGCGTGCCAGCTGATTAGCCCAGGCATTAAGTTGACCGTACTGCAATACCGTCTGTCCCATTGAGACAGCTACGGAGTCAGGCGTCTTCTCGGCTTGAGTTTCGAACAACTGAGGAAAACACTCAGACTTCGGATACTCTCGTTGCGTACGGTTCCAAGCCAGTAGCATCTGTCGGCGTTCGGCCGCCGTCACTGTTGGCAGCTCAGACAGTTTGCAATGGGGATTGGCCAATGCGTGCTGGAGCAGAATCTTATACTGTCCCAACATCCGTTCGGCGGTCTGAGGCTCAAAGAGGTCGGTATTGAACGTGAGGTAGGCTTTTCGGGAGAACTCTGTCTCGATCGTCAAGCTTAGGTCGAATTGTGCGGCCTGGGTCTCCACCTCGAATGGGACCCAGCTCAACCCCTGGATGTGAATCTCCCTGATCGGCGCATTGGGGACGTTGAAGAGGACCTGCACCAGGGGGGCAGAGCTCTGGTCGCGAGAGGAGTGCATCATCTCGACCAACTTGTCGAATGGAAAGTCCTGATTGGCATAGGCTTCGAGCGCTGTATCACGCACCTGTGCCATCAATTCGATGAACGTCGGATTGCCGGAGAGGTCGGTACGCATGATGAGCGTATTGACAAAGGAGCCGATGATCGACTCGATCTCGGATTGAGTTCGGTTGGCGATAGGCGAGCCTACGGCGACATCGGTTTGGCCGGAATAGCGACTCAAGAGAATCTGGAAACAGGTCAACAGGGTCATGAACACCGTCGCATTGTGTTCCGCGCTGAATTGTTTTAGTCGTTCGATCAACGATGCGGGCAACTCCAGCATGCGATGGGAGCCGGTAAAGGTCTGCGTCGCAGGTCGTGGATGATCCGTCGGCAACGAAAGCTTGGAAAGCCCTGCCAGCTTCTTCTGCCAATAATCCGATTGCATGCGGAGCCGGTCATCGGTCAGACAACGGCGCTGCCATACCGCATAGTCTATGTACTGAAGGGCGATCGGTTTCGCTAAAGGAACGTCTCCTCGGCAAAACGCATTGTAGAAGAGGGCGAACTCATAGCCGATGATTCCGAACGACCATTGGTCTCCGATGATATGATGCATCGTGAGCACCAACACATGATCATCGGGCTCGATCTCAATCAGAAAGAACCGTGCGAGAGGACCTTGCTCAAGATTAAACGGCCGATTCGCTTCCTGCTCGACGAGCCCAGCTGCCCGCTGCTGGCGTTCTGCTGACGGGAGATGCGTGAGGTCCACTTCGACCCAATGAGGTGGGCGAAAGGGCTGAATGATTTGGACAGGCCCCTCACCCTTCATCGTAAACGTCGTTCGAAATACGTCATGTCGGCTACAGATGGCGTCGATCGCCCTCCGGACCGCCGCTTTGTTCAGTCGTCCCATCTGCCGCGAGGCAAACGACATGTTATAGGCCGGACTCTCAGGAGCTAGCTGATACATAAGCCACATGCGTTGCTGAGAATAGGACAGGGGGATTGGTTGATCTCTAGGCACCGGAATGATCGGTGGCAGTGCGGGTGACCGCCGTTCCTTTTGGCACAATCGCATCACTTCTTCGGCTAGTGCTGAGATCGTTGGTCGCTCAAAGAGCGAGGAGAGAGGCAGATCAATCTCGAAGAGCTCGCGTATCCGGGAGACGAGCTGGGTCGCCAGCAGCGAGTGGCCTCCCTGTTCGAAGAAATTGTCGTGGATGCTCGCCTTCGGGACTTCAAGCACAGACTTCCAGAGCTCGGCCAACGCCTCCTCTACACGATTCCTGGGAGCGATCGTTGCTGCCGCTTGACCGGTCATGTCTTTAGGCGCGGGAAGCGCGTGTCGATTCACTTTGCCGGTGGGACCGAGCGGCATCGCGTCGAGCCACAAAATGACGGATGGAACCATATAATACGGCAATCGCTCGACAAGATACCTCCGAACCTGTTCAATCTGTTTTCTGAGCGACGACTCCCCGGCGACATAGCCCACTAACCGAGGTTGGTTTGGTCTATCCTGGCGAAGCAGTACCACGGCGTGATGGACCCCCGGAAAGTTACTCAATACAGATTCGATTTCTCCCGGTTCGATCCGAGCGCCGTGCAGCTTGACCTGTTCGTCTATACGTCTAAGGATTTCCACATTACCATCGGTGCGATATCTAGCGAGGTCACCGGTCCGATACAGCCTGGTATTGGCCACGTAGGGATTCGTCAGAAACCGTTCTTTGGTCAACTGCGGCTGGTTGACATAGCCGCGGGCCAGGCACTCTCCCGCGATATGGAGTTCTCCCGGGACGTTGATCGGCATCGGCTGCAGACGCTCGTCCAGGACATAGAGCTGCATATGATCGATGGGTTTCCCGATCGGGACTCGGGCCCCTGTTTCTTCGCGCGTCGTTTGATACACACTGCACCAGGCCGCGGCTTCCGCCGGTCCATACTCGTTGTAGAGCGTGGCACGAGGTAGGAGCTGGTAATGTCGTCGGAGGAGTTCAAGGGCCAGGCTTTCTCCGGCCGTAACGACCAGACGGAGCGATTCCAACTGAGTACTCGATGCCTCACCAAGGACGGCCTGATACAAAGAAGGGGCCCACATGATATGTGAGATCCGATGGCGCTCGATGAGTGCTGCAAGCTCCGTTGGGTCGCGATACGCAGTTTGCAATGGGATGATCAATTGTCCACCCTGCAGCAAGGTCCAGAATATTCCCGTCACAGATCCGTCGAAATCCAGAGAGAAGGTCAGCAAGAACCGGGAGACTGGTTCCGAATAGTACTGCAGCCTGGCATTAAGAGAGGTCACCAGACTGCTCTGAGTGACGGCGACACCCTTCGGTCGTCCCGTCGAATCCGAGGTATAGATGATATAGGCCAGTTGATCCGGGGAGATGGGCAGTGCGAGGTTTTCCTCTTCTGGTCCACCCACGGCTGCTATCGCGAGGGTGTCCACATCACAGATTTGTCCGCGGTAGCTCTGTAGGCGGTTACGAAGGTGTGTCTGCGTGACGACGATGGACACGTGCGCATCTTCCAGCATGAGCTGAAGACGATGGCTGGGAAAGGATGGATCCAGGGGAACATACCCTCCTCCGGCTTTGAGAATGCCCAAGAGGCCTACTACGGCATCCACCGAATGTTCAGCACAGAGACCCACCGGACAATCTGCATCAACTCCTAATTTCCGAAGCGCGTAAGCGACTCGGTTCGCTCGACGGTTCAAGTCTTGATAACTGATGGACTGTTCTCCGCAGGAAACGGCGGGCGCATAGGGAGTACGTTCAACCTGCGCTTCGAAGAGTGCATGGATACCCGAGGGCGTGGGAGGTGCCTCGTTCCACGTCAGGTGAATGTTTCGCCTCTCCTCGACGGTCAGCAAGGAAAGCTGGTCAAGACGGGCCTCAGGTTTCTTGAGAAATTCTTCCAGAAGAACCTCAAGCTGGCCCAACATGCGGTCGATTGTCGCGTCGGCAAAAATCGTCGAATCATAGAGAAAAGCTAAGTCCAACTCGCCTGCCTTGTTGACCACGATCAAAGCAAGCTCGAACTCGGACGCCGTCGGCTCCCATGGAAGCGGGGTGATCTCAAGATCTTTGAAGCTGAACGTGGACAATGGGTCGTCTTCGCTCACGATCATCGCATTGAACAGTGGGGACAGTGACCTCTCACGCTGTAGCGACAGTGCCTCAATCACTTCTTCGAACGGGAGATCCTGATGGTCATAGGCCTCTCCCACTACACGGCGGATCTTCGTCAACAGCTCCTGTACGGTCTGCCCATCAGAAAATTGAGCCCGCAATGCCACGGTATTGACGCAATATCCCATCATCCCTTCGAGTTCTCTCCGGCGCCGACAGGACACGATCGATCCAATCACTACATCCGGCTCACGTGTATAGCGATGGAGCCACGTCGCAAAGACGGCGTACACAACCATGAACGTCGTGAGGTTCTGGTGTCGGCAGAAAAGAGCGAGGCGGGCGAGAAGGTCCGAAGGCAGCGATCGTGACCGCAGGTTTCCCTCGAAGGTGCGCGCCTGCAATCGCGGACGATCAGCCGGGAGTTCAGCGGGAGGGATGGCTCCGTTCAACTGCCGGGTCCAGTAGGTTCGATCGACTTCACGAAGGCCTTGACCAAGTCTGGTTCTCTGCCAATCGGCATAGTCCCTGTACTGAAGCGCCACTGTAGGAAGTCTGGCCTCTTGACCATTGGCACCGGCTTCCCAGAGAAGGGCGAGTTCCTTCCAGAATATACGGAGCGTCCATCCATCTGCGACAAGACGGTGAAAGGTGAGCGACAGGATGTGTACGTTCTGCTCAATTGTCAGCACAGTCAGCCTGAATAGGGGACCTTGTCGTAGGTTAAATGGCCGGCTCCTCTCCGCTCGTAGGAATTGCCGCACCTGAAGATTCTGCTCCGCGGGATCCAATCCTAGGAAAGTGTTCCGTTCGACCATTACGATCGGCTCAGAAGATACTTCCGCAAATCCCTCACCTCGATCCGATCCGAAGCGAGTTCGAAGAATTTCGTGGCGACGGGCGATTTCCTGTACGGATCGCTCCAATACATCAGGGCTGACTAATCCCCGCATACGCACCGCCATGGAAATGTGATTGATGGCGCTCCCTGGATATATCTGCTCCAGGAGCCACAGCCGTTGCTGTGCGTAGCTGAGGAAATCCCTAGATTGTCTTGGGCAGGCAGAAGAGGGTGGGACGAGTAACATCCTTGCTGTCCCGTTACCACTTGCGCGTGCGTCTTGCTCTGTGTCCGAGCCCGCATTATCTGGATTCGTGCGTAGCTCACCGATCCGAGCAGCCAGAGCGGACAATATCGGATACTCAAATAGCGTGCTCAGGGGTAGTTCGACTTCGAATGTCCCGAGAATGCGCGCGACACTCTGTGCCGCGAGCAGCGAATTGCCTCCGAGTGTAAAGAAGTTTGCATGGCGATGCGGAGGATCACATCCAAGCACCTCTTGCCAGATATCCGCCAATCTTTTCTCGACGATGGTTTGTGGGCTCTCGTTCGGTAACCCATCGTCATCAGATTGCGGACTCTGGGGCAGCGTGCTCGATGCGACGACAGTGAGGTGGCCGGACTCAAAAGCTATTCGACAGGCGCCCCGCTGAATTTTTCCACTGGAGGTTCTTGGAATTGTACCGGCTCGTATGAGCACGACCGTGTGGACTTCCAGTTCATGCTCGTCAGCCAATGCACGACGGATGGAGCCAATCACGTCCGGCAGGTCTGGTTCTGCCACCTGAGGCTCGATCTCATAAACCAGCACCACCCGCTCGCCGGTTTTGCCTTCCACTGAGAAGGCCGCTCCACCTCCACGCCTCACGCCGGGATGCGCCGATTCGGCTGTCCATTCCAAATCATGGGGATAGTAGTTACGTCCTCGCACAATGATCAGGTCTTTGAGCCGTCCGGTGAGGAACAACTCTTTGCGATGGATGAATCCCAGATCGCCGGTCCGTAAAAAGGGACCCTCCCCCGACCCAGCGAGCGTAGCCGCAAATGTAGCGTCGGTATCTTCTGGCTTGCCCCAGTAGCCGGCACCGACTCCGGTTCCGGCCACCCACACTTCTCCCACAACATCCGACTGACACTCGACGAGTGTCGTCGGATTCACAATCCGTACACGAGTCGCCTCGACAGGTTCTCCACAACCGACCAAGGTTCGAGTTCCCAGTCCCGATGAGTGAGCCTCTTTGACGATTGAACCGGTCAATGCGTCAGTCTCAACGTGCAAGAAACTTGGCTCCGCTCCGGCACGCTTCATTGTCACCAAGAGTGTGGCTTCCGCAAGTCCATATCCAGGGGTAAACGCCGTCCGCCGGAATCCCTGTGGGCCAAATGTGTCGAAAAATCGCCGGACCGTACCAGGATGAATGGGTTCGGCACCGCAACTGGCGACCATCCAGGTGCTCAAGTCGGCCCGCCACTCTTTCTGTTGTCGCACGGCTCTAAGGCAAGCTTCATAGGAAAAATTCGGTCCACCGCTGTGGCTGATCCCAAACCGAGCTACTGCTTCGAGCCAACGTAACGGCCGTCTGAGAAATGTAACCGGTGACATCAGATACGCCGGAATGCCGGCGTAGAAGGGAGCGAGGATACCGTGTACCAACCCATAGTCGTGGAAATACGGCAACCAGCAAAGAGACCGACTCTTGTCGGTTACGTTCCCGGCAAGACTCATGGCCTTGCAATGAGCGAGAACGTTGGCGTGACTAATCATGACGCCACGTGGAGTGGCGGTCGATCCGGACGTATATTGCAGATAGGCAAGGGCGGTATTCGTAGAACGTAACAGCTCATCCGAATCAGCCTGCTCGTAGGGATGATCAGTCGCCATCCACTTGATCTGAGCAATCTTCTTCTCGATCGACAGCTCAGATGCCTGGGCCTCGATGGTTGAGGTCGTGAGTACAAGCGATGCCCGCGCATCGTCAATGATGGAACGGAGTCGCGGTAGGCTATGTTTGTGCCTGACGAGATCAGGGAGGGGTGCAGGGACTGCCACGAGACCGGCACAGATGCATGCCCAAAACGCACATGCGGCATCAAACCCCTGTGGGTAGAGCAGAAGAGCTCTGGTTCCTTGTGGGACCTCCCGTGCGAGCTGGCCCGCAAGCGACTGCACCGTGCGTTCGAGTTGCGCATAGGTCAGTTGATGCTCAAGTTCGAGGTTATCGCGAATGAGAGCATAGGCGAGCTCATTCGGCCGTTGCCGACATCGAAACCGGAAGAGGTCATGAAGGTTGTGAATCGTCCGGAGGGAAAGTTTAGACATGGATATCAGACATGGACTGTCCCTGAACATCTACGGATAACCGTTATCGGCTATCCGTCTGCCTATGAGTACAAAAGTAGGATGTTTGGTCATCATTGGAAAGAAATTCTCACATTCCGACCGGATCGATAGGTACCATCCATCATGCCCGAATAATGGATCATTGCAAGGCATCGCACAGTCAGAGCCGTGCGATATTGCACGGATCGTATTATATACAACAAAGAAAGACGTTTGTAGCATCCTGGGTCACTGGGCGATAACACCTGTGGTATTTGTCACCAGTTCAGTTTCCCGTTTCCAGAGTCATATTAGTGAAAGTCATGTAAGTCTTTGAATAATAATGATAATTATATCTCAATGCGTAGGGAGAAAATGGCACACTCATCGCAAGGCTTCATCGTCCAAGAGGGTAAGGCATGGCTACCATGGGACGGATGGCGCTGTTGTGGGGAGTGCTAGTTTGGACATCGGCAGTGGGATTCAGCCATCTTGGAATCAAAGAGTTTACGACTTCAACCAAGGGTGGTGATGCAGTCACCGGACGGGAGATCTACGTCAACACCTGCATCCTCTGTCATGGAATCGACGGGAAAGGTGTACGAGGACTACAGTTCGTTCCGCCTCCGGCAGACCTCACAACGCTTGCCGTTCAGAGTCGGCTGGATGGGACGTTGTTTCGGCGAATTCACGACGGCAAACCGAACACGGTTATGGGTGCTTGGAAACATGCGCTCTCGGACGAAGAAATCTGGGATGTGTTGGCTTATGTGCGCACATTTAGGATCGAGTCTCCTGGGCAACCATAAAGATGAATCCAATAGCTGGAAGGTGTCTCATATAGGCCAGTTACGGAAAGAGGATAGTTGTCCTTAGATTGAGATGAGGAGGGATTGACGTGACATGTAACGTGGGGGGAATCGAACGACCAATACGTATTGGAGCGGGGGTACTGGCGATAATGGCCGGCCTCTTTGCGGGGCTTTCGGGTGCGATGTCAGGAATAGTGCTTGCGGTGGGGGTGATTCTATTGCTGACCGGGGCAGTGGGGTATTGCCCGCTGTTCACATTGCTGGGGATTAATACCTGCTCTCCTGTGTCCAGCTCCAAGAAATGAGGTGGAATCGATGAGCCGACTGGTTGCCGCCGGGGCCGTGCTGGTGTGTACGCTGGTCGGGGTGATCAGTTGTGTCCCGCCTCCACGGGTGACGGGGAGTGAGGAGGGGACTGGTCGCTCAAGCACGGCGTCGCCGGTCGACGCGTTATTTGCTCCGCCGTCGCCTGAAACGATTCCCGGTAATTTGAGGGGCGAGCAGATTCGCTTGGGCTACGAGATGGTAGTCAATACACAAGTGTACGGAAAACGGTATATCGGCAATGCGCTCAACTGCACGAATTGTCATTTGGACGGAGGGCTTAACCCGAATGCTGCATCATTCGTCGGCATCAGTACACTCTATCCGCAATATCGTGAGCGAGCCGGCCGTCAGATGACATTGGCCGATCAGATCAACGAGTGTTTCGAACGCAGTATGAATGGGAAGCCTCTTCCGCCAGACAGTGTGAAACTGACGGGTATCGTGGCCTACATCGAATGGCTTTCGCAGAATATGCCCTCCGGTAGCACAGTGCCGTGGCGAGGTATCCCGCGCCTGACTTCGACTCATCAACCGGACCCTATCAATGGCAAGAAGGTCTTTGAGAAAAAATGTGTCTTCTGCCATGGTTCCGACGGACAAGGCACCATGGCGGCGCCGCCCGTGTGGGGACCGCGTTCATACAATATTGGCGCTGGAATGGCGCGGGTCAGCGTGGCGGCTGCCTTTATCAAGGCCAACATGCCGAGAGGTTGGGGGTGGACGGTGACGGACGATGAAGCTCTCGACGCGGCGGCCTATATGAATACGCAGCCTCGACCTGACTTTCCCGACAAGATTCATGATTGGCCGAAGGGGGGTAAGCCGGCGGACGCACCCTATTGATACGAACGAGAGGCGTGAAGCGTAAGGGAGAAGGATTTCAAGTTTCACGGTTCAGGTTTTTGGTTTCTGCACAACTTGAAATCTGGAATTCCATACGGTCGGTTTCTAATTTCGAGAGCGGCCCGATGAAACTTACAGCGACCTTTCACGGCGGGACACGGTACGACATTGTGAGCGGGAAGCATCGAATCATCACCGACCAGCCGGTCGAGGATGGAGGGCAGGATGCCGGTATGGGGCCTGTAGAGCTCTATGTAGGGTCCGTCGCAAGTTGTGTTGCATACTTCGTCGGACAATTCTGCGGGCGACACGGTATCGCCCGAGACGGCTTGTCTGTCGAGGCGGAATGGGCGATGGCGGAGGGGCCACATCGTGTTGGCCGTGTCGACATTGCGATTCATCTTCCCCACCGCATCACGGCAGATCAACGGGAGCGACTGCTGAAGGTCGCCCACGGGTGTACGGTGCATCAGTCGATCTCCGTGACGCCGAATATTGGGATCAAGTTAAACCCGCATTCACACCAGAGAAACCATGATTTGTGAGGCGGGAAGCGATACTCAGTCGGACCAGTAAGTACGACAGCTGATCCATTGCATCGATCGTTGGCCAATACACTTCACGAACAACAAAAGACGGAGGGTTGCAACATGGCGACATTCATTATCTCGGGTAGCCGAGGAACCGACGACCCTACCATGGCAACCTTGCCCTTGATGGCCGCCAAGACAGCAAAAGAGCAAGGACACGATGTGGTGTTGTGGCTCTGGAACGAAGCGGTGACGTTGGGGCGGAAGGGCGTGGGGGATCATGTCATCGGCGTGAATTTGACGCCACTGAAAGATCTGCTTGCCGCAGTCCAGGCGGCTGGTGTGCAGATCTGGGTCTGTGGGGCCTGTGCGGTGGCTCGTCAGGTCAATGCGGCGGATCTGGTGGCTGGTGCTTCTATCAAAGGCATGCCGGACTATATCAAGGCCGTGGCAGAGCGAGATCGGAACGTGATGTTTTGATTCTTTGGGCCAAGGAGGTTTCTCATGGCAGCGAGTGGAGAATCGTCAAGGAAGTCACGAGATCGCAAGGAGCAAGCGGATTCAGAGGACATCGACGACCTCGTGCCGTCCGCATCCGGTACCGATGCAAGCGAGTTGGAGACGATTCCCACGAAGGTGCCGAGGGAGGGAGACGGGTACCGGGTTCCGCGCAGCACCTTGATCTCTCAGGGGCTCGGACGCATCGGTGACCCAGGCTATGCCTTGACGGCGGATGATCTTCGAAGGGTCAATACAAGAAAAGGGTTTCTGAAACTCCTTGCAAACAAAGCCGTCGATATCGAGGAAGTGCGCAAGACCCTGCTATACGAACAGGACTTACGACAGTTGCAGGTTGAATTGGTCAGGCTGCAGCGATGGATTCAGAGCAACGGGGAGCGCATCGCTATTTTGGTCGAAGGACGGGATGCGGCTGGAAAAGGCGGTACGATCCGACGGTTCACCGAGCATCTGAATCCTCGCGCGATGCGAGTCGTGGCGCTGCCGAAGCCGACCGATGCAGAACGGGGCCAGTGGTATTTCCAACGCTATATTCACCAGCTGCCGAACAGAGGTGAAATCGTGTTCTTCGACCGGAGTTGGTACAACCGCGCTGTGGTCGAGCCGGTGATGGGATTCTGTACAAAAAAAGAGCACCAGCGATTTCTTCAGCAGGTTCCGGAATTCGAGCACATGCTCTATGAAGACGGGGTCACCATCATCAAGTTCTGGTTCTCCATCTCCAAGGATGAACAAGCCAGGCGATTTGAAGCGAGGCGGCAGAATCCGCTCAAGCAGTGGAAGCTGAGTCCGGTCGATGAAAAAGCGCAGGAACTGTGGGACGCCTATACCCGTTGCAAAGAGGAAATGTTCAGCAAAACGCACTCGACCTTTAGCCCCTGGATCATCGTGCAAGCGAACGACAAGCAGGCTGCGCGACTGGAAAGCTTGCGGTATGTCCTGAATCTGCTGCCGTACAAAGGAAAGGACGAAGCTCAGATCAGGTTGACACCTGATCCGAACGTCATTACTCGATTCCACCGCAAGATGGTGGAGCTGGATCTCTAACGCCTGAAAGACAGTTGTGGTATGACCGAAAGGGACTCTGGAATGAAGATGAGACTGTTCGCGTTCATCGCCGTCGTGATGTGTGTTGAGATCACGGCTTGGGCTGCGGAGCGGCACATGATGCAACCAGTCGTACCTGCCGATAAATTGGCTGAAGCAAGAGCGCTGAGGAATCCCTTGGCTCACTCTTCCGAGGTGATTGAGCAGGGCAAGTCGGTCTACAACGGCAAGGGTGGCTGTGTCACCTGCCATGGAATAGATGGAGACGGCAAAGGGCCGGGAGCTGTCAGTATGAATCCCGCGCCGCGTAACTTTCAGCATCATGGTTTTTGGCGCCATCGTACCGAAGGGGAAGTCTTCTGGGCCATCAAATATGGTTCACCTGGGACCGCTATGATTGCATTCGGTTCGGTCTTGTCCGACGAGGAGATCTGGGCTCTTATTCAATATGAGCGCACCTTCGCGGGAAAACACGGACCGGGCATGATGGGGCATGGAGAGGGTATGGGACCCATGATGGGTTCGGATGGCGGTATGGGGGGGAGAGGCGGAATGGGGCATCGAGGACGAAGAGGTGGATCGGATGAATAATGGCCTAGGTGTGTAACGGCGGTGCCGGACAATGCAGACGTCGGAGCTATCAACAACCATCAATGGGGAGGAAGTGCGATGACCACGTTGGTGAGGCCAGGAGTTCCTGTCGGAGGGTTCAAGACTGTCGGGCAGATACGTGCGACGAACCGGCTTGTGTTTCGTCGTGATCAGAATGCCATGGGAATTGCGGTTGAGCTGCTGAGCACCCACACGCCGGGTGCACCGATTGTCGACGAAGGGGGCGACTTTGTCGGCTTTATCAGCGAGTTCGATATTCTTCGGGCGCTGGAGGCGGGGAAGGATCTCAACTGTCTGAAGGCCGAAGATGTGATGGCCAAAGAGCGTATCGCCGTGACCGATGAGACAAGTGTCGATGAGGCGGTGAAGCTCATGGAGGATAAGCGGCTCCTGAGCCTACCGGTGAGAAAGAATGGGAAGGTTACGTACTCGATCACACGCCATGATCTCTTGAGGGCCTGGATTGGGCTGGGAGTGTCCATCGAAGATCAAGCTGGCTGAAGCCGCAGGCTCCCGGTCATTTACGTTGGTTGCTCGCGGGTAGCGAAGGGCGGAAGGGAGCATGCCTTCTAAAAATCGAGATGACCTCGGTCGCACGTATCATGGGTCTAACGCTGGAGGTACTGGTCATGACGAAGTTGAAGAGCCTATGGATCGCTGGAGTTGGGGGAGCCGCGTTGATCGTCGCGATGACCGCGTTCCCGAGTTTTGTGGCCGAGGGCCAGGCGATGATGATGCATGGTGGCCACGATCAGGCTGAAGAGGAGGACCATGGGGGGCACTATCTCAAACATCTGCTGAAACATGCCAAGGAGATCGGCCTGACGGCAGAGCAAATCGGCAAGCTGAAATCCGTGCAATTGGATTTCAAGCGAACAGAGGCTCGGTTGGAAGCTGATACGAAAGTCGCCAAGCTCGAACTGCAGGCCTTGTTGGAAGATGAGAAGACGGATCTCAATACAATACAAGCGAAAGTCGATCAACTGAAGAAAGCGGAAGCGGCTTGTCTCTTCACGGCCATCAAAAGTAAGCGCAACGCCATGGTCATCCTGACTCCAGATCAACGAGAAAAAGAACGTGCTGTCCATGAGCAAATGATGAGTGGTGGTCAGCATGGGGCTGGAGGTGGAGGGATGGGCCATGGTGGGATGATGGGTGGCATGATGGGATCCATGGGAAGTGGCAGTCATGGACAGAGCAGCGGTGATCATGGGAGTGGAGGAGCCGGCGGAGGGCAACAACATCAACATTGATGCTTGGGGTAGCTTGGTGGTGCCGAGATGTTCTGTGAGAAGAGAAGGGTATACATGCATGGACGTATTCTGATGAGTATTCTGGTAGTCGCCTTGACTGCCTCGTGGGCTCTGGCTCAGAGCCACTCTGGAAACACGAAGAGCGGGGAGCGAATCTTCCAACAGCACTGTGCTGGTTGTCACGGAGCTACTGGCGATGGGCTTGGGCCTGAGATCAAGGAATTGATCGTGCCTCCGGCAAATTTCCGTGCCGTGAAGTCACGGACCAAGACCGATATGGACCTCTATCTCGCGATCAAACAGGGAGTGCTCTTCAGTCCGATGCATGGGTGGGCGGATCGGTTGTCCGAGCAAGAGATTCGTGATGTCCTCAACTATATTCGTATGTTGGCTCCTTTCCACCCTCTCGGATAGCTCTGGTCCATCTCTGCCCCCGAACGTAACGTTGGTCAGCGAGGCGGAGTCGTCGTCGTGAGATCTTATGTTTGGGGGTGGTATTCCGACTGGTTCGTTTAGTAAGCTGTGGCCGTTGTGCCGTGACGAGCCTCGTCCGGCATCACGCGGTGGCATAAACGAACCATGTGTTATCCAGGGAGGGTCGACCATGACGACTCGTAACGATGAGGATTCAGGATTGGCGGTGGCGCTGGCATTTCTCGGCGGAGCCATGATGGGGATCATGACGGGGTTTCTTTTGGCTCCAAGGTCCGGCGAGGACACGCGGCGAGAGCTCAAAGGCTATGCAAGAAAGACGGAAGACGACGTGATTGAGAAAGCCAAAGAGGCTCGGGCGGCGCTTGATGACGTCATTAACCGGGGCCGACAATTCGTCGATGAACGCCGGGCTGATGTTGAAGCGGCGTTGCAAGCCGGCAAAGACGCGATACGAGAGCGGAGAGAGCGATAAGCGCGTCGGTTCTTCGGAATGGGCGAGAACGAAATAGAATGACGGTGTCGGTGCGGGTACGACGGGGGAATCTATGAGCGAGCACAACACGATCACGGCATTGTACGCGGAGGATCATGACCGGCTGGATGAATTGTTCAAGACCTTTCAGGCATCGAAACGATCGGATTTTGCCAAGGCGAAGGACGCGTTCAAGGAGTTCAAAGTCGGGCTCCAGCGGCATATCATCTGGGAAGAGGAGCTGCTGTTTCCAATGTGGGAAGAGAAAACCGGGATGATTGAAGACGGGCCGACACCCGTAATGCGATTTGAGCATGAACAGATCAGGCAGCTGCTGGACGCGATTTATCGGAAAGTGGAGAGTCAGGATCTCAATAGTGATCAAGAGGAGCAGTTGCTGCTTAACCTCTTGGGTTCTCACAATCGGAAGGAAGAGCGGGCGCTCTATCCTGCCATTGATAACGTCACCAATGCGGACGAGCGCACCACGATCTTCAACACCATGAAGACGATTCCGGAAGATCGGTACAATGCCTGCTGCAGTGGGCACTGATGGGTTATATGAACCCGGGCTGTCTTGTTTGTTCAGGCTATCTGGTTTGGTGTATTGATTGACTCAGGGAAACAAAGTGGTCGATGCAACAAGAGAGACCAAGCAAACCAAATGAAGAAGAAAGCCTGGTTAAACGTAGTCAGTGTCCTGCTCGCGGGTTGGGTGGGAATGGAGACAGCGCCCCTAGCCGATGACGCCTGGGCAGAACCTTTGTCCAGCCAACCGAGCGGGAAACTAAAGGGTAATATCCTGCGGGGGCGAGACATCTTCAACGGGAAGGGGGTCTGCTACTACTGTCACGGTGTCGACGGGTATTTGTATCGCCTACCTCGC
Organism: Nitrospira sp. CMX1; assembly: GCF_054902215.1. Lineage (NCBI taxonomy): Bacteria > Pseudomonadati > Nitrospirota > Nitrospiria > Nitrospirales > Nitrospiraceae > Nitrospira > Nitrospira sp. CMX1. Next base: position 88,754 of record NZ_JBUBKD010000045.1, read on the forward strand.
CTGGAAGCCGATACCGCCAAGCTCATCGCGAAGCTGAATCCGCCCCCCTCGGATTTGCGCAACCCCGACGTGTTACATTTGAAAACCAATCAGGAACGAGCCCGCGCCATCCGAGAAGGCCATCCCGGCACCGGCATGTTTCCTGACACCACCATGACCGACCAAGACCTCGCCGACACGTTGCTCTACCTCGCCCTCATCAGAAAAGACCCGCATCCGGAGCAGTAGACCCTGGTCAGAGATTCATTTCACCTATTTCACCGCAGGTGTGGATAACAAGGCTCTGTGTGGACGGGGCAATGGATCTGGCCCATTCGGTTTCATTTGTGCAGGAGTGGGTATTGTCTAGAAACGGAGGCTAACTTATATTACGTGGCCATGAATATTTATTATATTCTTGCCGTTGCTTTTGGAGCAGCGGCTTTATTCTGCGGGTACAAGGGCTCCACCATAGACTCACAGAATAGTGCTGAAGACGCCAAACGCAATGCTCAGCAGCAGACGGAATAAATTGAAGGTCAGCTTAAAGATTTAGGCAATAAGATTCAGGCACTTCATTCTAGCTCGATCCCATCCGACGCTGAAAAAGACGTAAGGCAGGTCCAGAACGAATACAATTTCATCGCTGAAGCGCGTTTTATGGAAATCTGCCTATAGAGGTGGAGCAACACAAAGGTCGTAGTGCTACCAAGACAATTCAGCAACTTGAAACAACGCGCCAAGTTGAGTCGCACGTTCATAGGTTAGAGGCAGTTGTCAAAGACCTTGTATCAGTCTTCAATACCAGGAACCCGAGCAAGCCCATAACGCTTAGGTTCTCAGAATTCCCGGTCGATCTCTTCGATTCTGATGCAAGGGGAAATATCAAACTCTATTGTCGTTCGCTCCAGATTCTCACTGAGCCATCCGTTTCGTGTGGTATCCGGACGGGACGCCTGCTCTAGAATTCACTCGGCTTATATCTCAAGATAATCCTGGGAAAGACAGGGAGTTCTTCATAACGAATGATTCTATTCGGCTCATACTATGGGTGGGAATTTTAGGCCGTCATTAAATCAGAGCATCTCAGAAGATCTAAAACACCGTGTCACGAAAGATATTCCACAAGCCGCGGTGCCGATGGAGAATTTCGATCAAACAGCAAAGGCAATACTTGAAACTGTAATCAAGCACCAACTTTTTCAGCAATCGATCAAACGGTGATTGATTAGGTGGTCATATTCAGGGAGCTGACGCCTCTCTGGGTACTCACCTCTCATCTCATCTGGTAAGTCTGTTAACCACTCGTATCCTCGCATCCACGATTCGGCAGCCTTGGCCTGGCGGAAGGGCGAAGATCGGGTTTAGATCGATCTCGCTAATTTCTGGAATCTCTTCGACAAGGCGGGAGATCCGCAACAAGGTTTCTTCCAGAGCTTCTAGATCGGCCGGTGGTTGGCCTCGATAGCCGGTCAGCAGCCGATAGCCCTTGATTGCCCGGATCATTTCTGTGGCGTCACGGTCGGTGAGCGGCGTGATGCGGAACTGCACATCGCCGAGAATCTCGACGTGAATCCCTCCGAGGCCAAACGCGATCAAGGGTCCGAATAGGGGGTCCTCAGTAACCCCGATCATGACTTCCACACCACCGGTAACCATCGATTGCACGAGCACACCCTCCATGGCGTCGAGCTGGTTGGCTTCCATGAGTCGCGTTTTAATCGAGTCGAATGCCTTGCGCACCGCTTGTTCGTCCCTGAGATTCAGTTGCACTCCGCCGATTTCGGTCTTGTGCACGATCTGATGAGAGGCTAGTTTGACAGCAACCGGATAGCCGGCGCGACGAGCCAAAACGCCAGCTTCATAAGCTGTCTTCGCCACTCCACCTGGCTGAACGGGGATCTTCATCGCGCTCAGGACGTTCCTAGTTTCGTCCGTCGTCAACCAACCGACGCCGCGTTGAGATAGTGCAGTGGAACAAGTCGTTCGTACGGCGGCAAGATTGAGATCGTCGAAGTCGGGCACCATGCCGGTCGGCTGTCGGCGCCACTCCGCGTACATCATCGTTTTACCGAGCACGAGGGCGGGGGTCTCCGGCAATTGGTAAGCGGGGATAGTCTCTGTTTGAGAGTGAAACGTTCGGTCGCGATCACCTTCGGCCATCCAGCTGATGAACACGGGCTTGGCCTTGGCGCCCGCGTTTCGACCATTTTTAATTCCAGACATGATGCCGCGAGCGATATCGGCTGTGTCCGTGACGGTCACAGCCATATACAGAATGATCAACGCGTCGATCTCATTCGCCAGAAGGAGGGTTTCGATTCCCTTGGCGTATTGATCCGGTGTGGCGGAAGCGATCAAATCGACGGGATTGATTAGCGCGGCGGCCGACGGAAGAAAGGGAGCGAGCGAGGCCTTGGTGTGGGAGGACAATTCCGGAACCACCAACTCGTATTGCTCGCACGCATCGGTACAGAGAACGGCCGGCCCTCCCGCGTTCGTGATGATTCCGACTCGCCGTCCGAGTGGGAGAGGTTGATTCGAGAGACCGGCTGCCACGCTGAGCAATTCGTCGAGTGATTCGGCACGAATGACGCCGGCTTGATGAAACAACGCATCGACGGCCGCATCGCTGGCTGCCAGCGCGGCTGTATGAGAACTGGCCGCTCGTCGCCCCGATTGTGATCGTCCAGCTTTGACCGCGACGATCGGTTTACGGCGACTCACGCGCCGCGCGATGCGGGCGAATTTTCGAGGATTGCCCAGGGACTCCATGTAGAGGAGGATGACATTGGTGGATGGGTCTTCTTCCCAATATTGCAACAGATCGTTGGTGGATACATCGGCCTTGTTCCCCACACTCACAAAGGAAGAAATGCCCACATGAAACCGGTGTGCGCCGGCAAGAGTCGCAACCCCGATGGCGCCGCTTTGCGACGACATGGCCGCGCGACCTCGAGGAGGAAAATGCGCGGTGAAGGTGGCATTTAGTTGCACGTGAGGGTCCGTGTTCAAGATTCCGAAACAATTGGGCCCGATCATGCGCATACCGTATTGCCGGATCTTACCAACCAGCCGTTTTTGGTGCTCCGCCCCTTCGGTTCCCACTTCGGCAAAGCCTGCCGTAATGACCACCAATGCCCGGATACCTTTACCCGCGCACTCATCGACGACGGACAACATGTGTTCTCGCGGTACGGCGATGATGGCGAGATCCACTGACTCAGGGATCGCATGGATTGACGGATGAACAGGGACGCCGGCGATCTCAGAGGCATACGGGTTGACCGGATAGATGGCACCCTGAAATTGATTGGTTCGAAGTGCATCGAGGAGCCGATAGCCGATGCTCTTGAGATCGCGCGATGCACCGACCACTGCCACGGATTGTGGGTGAAAAAAAGGCCGGAGTGATGCGGTGGTAGCGAGCCGTTCTCGAACCTCGACACGGGTGACCGTCGTTTCCGTCGGAATCAACGACAGCTCCACTTCCATGTCTTCGCCTTCGTACGCTTCATGGGAAGTAAACCCCGATTCTCGGAAGACTTCGCGCATGGCCAGATTATCGGCATGAGTGACCGCCCACAGGTGAGTAAAGCTGTGTCGAATAGCGATCAGAGCCAGTCGTTCCAGCAACAGCGTCCCCAGGCCTTTGCCATGGAATTCGTCGTCCACCGCCATGGCCACCTCGGCGGTGTGTATATCCTTCGCCCAGTAGGAGCCCACAGCAATAACGCGCTGCCGCCCTTCCCATGTTCGTGTCACGAGCAGCGTGAGTTGCGAACGAGGATCGGAAGAATCACACAAACCGGCGACGGCGTCAGCCGACGGTATGCTTTCCGAGAAAAACCGGTGACGTCTGGATTCGGGTGACAAGCGGCTGACGAACTGCTGCAGTAGTGTCGCATCAGCCGGTTTGGCCGGTCGGATGGCGGCGGTCGACCCGTCCCGCATGATGAGCGAGCCGGACTCGGTGTGGTCGATCTCCAGCTGTGGAATATAGTGGGGACGGACCAGTCTCATTGTATGCCTATGCTCCAGACCATGAAACTATCATCCAGAGTGCATATCCAGTTATACAACTCGAGAGAACCATAGTATTCCGCGATCGGCAACTGTTGCATCGTGAGGATCTGTTGTAGAGAATGCGGGGAGCCCGGCGCTACAGAACAGCTCAATCATATTGAGATGCCGGAGAGGACACGATCGCTCTCATGCCGTTGTCAGCCGAAAGCATTCGGACGTCACCGAGCACTAGCTGCTGAGGTCCTGCGGCGAGACCGACCTAATGTAGGACAACACATCCAGCATTTGCTGATCCGTCAGCTTCCCTCGAAAGCCGTGCATGGGGCTGAACAGCACGCCGTTCGAGATAGCCACCAGGAGTTCCCAATCGGTCTTGGAACGACTTTTGGGGGATTGGAGATTGGCCGGCGGGATGACTAAGTCCTTGCTGTCTGGACCGTTCCCGTCGAGTTTGACCCCATGACAACGGAGACACTGTTGCTCGTACACGTGTTGCCCAGCCTTCGCATCCCCTCGGATCACTTGAGCGAAGACCACAGAAGTTGAGACGGAAATGAGTGCCATCGCGAGGATCAGTATCGTCTTCATCTTCAATCCTTTCACCGTAGGACCAGTACCGGACAGGTAACATGATGCACGACCGCGTGGGAGACGCTCCCTAAGAGGAAGCGGGAGATTCCTTTGCGCCCGTGAGAGGTCACGACCACCAAATCCTTATCCTTCGCCTCCTGTTCGATCACGGCGGCGGGATTCCCCTGGACGACCTTTGTCGTCACTGTATGTTGAGCGCTCACAAGTTTGCCCGCAGTCGATTGCACGAGTTCCCCCGCGTAATGTTGCACATCCTCCACCCAGGCACTGATTTCCGGTCCGGCATAGGGCTCATTGACTCCGATCGGGACGACGGCGTGGAGCACCAGCAGTTCAACGGGATTGGCGAATGGATGCTGCGTGAGCCATCGGACGACACGGTCGGCGTCGTCTCGATCCTCAATGGCGACGAGCACCCGTTGAGCCTTGCGGGAGGCTCCCTTGAGGATTAACGTCGGACGGGAGCTGTGCATGAGTACCCGATGGGAGACGCTGCCAAGAACGACTTCGGACAGACGGCTTCGCCCTCGGGCACCAATCACGACCAGATCGGCCGAGAGGGTACTCGCGCTATCGAGGATGAGCTGAGCGGGATTGCCGATTTCATTGACTTTCCTGATCGGTGTGATCTCCGCCGGGACCATGGCCGCAGCGCGCTCCAGCAATTGACGACCCGACTCGACCATCGCATGGCGGAAATCATCGTACCCTTGCACGTTACCGGCTTGGGCCACGAACGGATGCTCGAGAATCCCTAATTCGATGCCGTGGATCAACGTGACATCGGTGGGATGATACAGTTGAAACGTCTGGGCAACTGCAGCGAACGCCTGATCTGACCAATCGACGCCGATGACGACTCTCATCTTGTGACCTTTCCCATCCGATCTTTACAATAACGGATGTGGTGCCGTCCCGAACGGAAGCACGCGCGGTGATTCACCGAGATTGCCACGAAGACGCCACGCTCCCTCTTCGCGGACGAGGTAATGTATTTCTTCATACCAACTGTCGATGGGGACATAGAGACCACTGGTTTTCGATCTCGCCCGGAGATGGCCGGTACAGGTGGCCTCCAGCACTGCATCGCGACCCGCTCCGACCGTGGTCATTTTTGTGAAGAGGTTGTAGTGAGGGGAATACATAGCCATGACCTTGTCGAGGTCGTGGGCCTTGATGGCCTCCTCCGCCTGCTCAAAGGTGCTGAGCACGGCTGTGAGCGTTGGCTGGTCGACTTCGATGACTGAACCGGTTGGAGGAACGACGATTTTTGCCTCGGCTGTTCCCATACCCGCAAGGAAGGCGACGGTGACTGTCAGATGGGTGATGGTCCATGCTGTTGTGCCTCTCACGATTGTGTTACCTCCTTCCGGTATCGATGCGCTTCGAGAACATGAGACTAATCTATTTCATCTCGTCCATGTGACGCGCACAAAATCTTCATCCTTGTCGTAATGCAACTCCAGCTCACCGTGATAGGCGTGCTTCAGGGCTTCACCGATGCGTCTCGGTAAATGGCTGTCAGTCGTGGAAATAACGAGGCCTTCGGGCTTGGTTTCGATCGACATGATTCGAGACAGAGGGTGTTCATGCTTTTCTGTTTCTTCCTCATTCTTCACCAGGCCGATCACTTGTTCAGGTTGCTCATCCTTAAAGGAGCCTTTGAGGGTAACGAGGCCCTTCGGGTACTTGTCGCGGATTCTCATGCAAGCCGGGCAGATGATCTCATCAGCGTCCGCCGGTTTCGTGCCCCAAGTCCACCGTCCCTTATGAAACAAGGCCCCGCATTCGGTACAGACCGTCGGTTCCGTGAGTTTTCCACGCAGCTTATAGGTATCGTGCTGATACTCCTGGACGGTCCGATCGTGTCGAGCTCCCAGACTCGCCGGTGTCTTGGTCTTCGCGGTCATGCGTGCTCCTTTAGTGTGGCGGTGAGGCCGTTGCAGATGGCGCCCGTTCCTTCCATGCCAACAGCGATTCATCCGCCAAATTTAAATACTCCACCACATCGTGATCGCTGACCTGCGCAAAGTCGATATAGTGATTGCCTACGGCCCAGAACGGTTCTGGTGTAGCCAGGACGACTAACTCATCCACCTGTCGGCGGGCTTCTTGGATGGTGTCCGGTGGGCCAACCGGAATGGCGCCGATCAAGCGACCTGGCTTGAAGTGTCTGATAGATTGGGCGGATGCAAAGAATGTGGACCCGGTCGCGATTCCATCATCCACGAGGATCACGATGCGGTCTGTGAGTGTGGGAAGATGTCGGCCCTGACGATAGAGAGCCTGCCGTCGGGCGATCTCTTGTTGTTGGACATGCACCATAGCCTCGATGTCCTTGGGAGAAAACCCATAGGCTGCCATAGCCGAAGAGTTCAGATGGACGGCTCCTCTTTCCCCCACTGCACCCAATGCGAATTCAGAGTTGTCCGGCGCGCCCAGCTTTCTGGTGATGAAGACGTCCAGCGGGAGGTGCAGTCCCAAACTAAGTTGGTATCCAACTGCCACCCCTCCACGAGGGAGTGCCAGAATGAGCGCTGCTGGGTCTTCACGGTACTGGATCAGTCGGTCAACGAGCCGTCGACCGGCCTCTTCACGATTCCTGAACATCTCACAAGCCTTTGTGTGTCCGGTTCAACCAATCAACCTTTCAATCTATGCAAGACCGCTCGTCATGCCGATACCGATCAGAAACATCGCCATGAAGATCAGCATCAGCATGAGCAGCAGATGATGGTGCGGCTCGCCTTCTTTGTGATCCCAATGGACGTCCCACGGAATCTCAAGGTAACGGGGATGGCGAAACATGGCGTCCTCCTTATCCGAACAAGGCTCAAGGGGATATCACGATCGAGTCATCAGCAGTAAAGAATTGTCTCTTAGCCTCAACCTGAGCCTCGCCCTCTCCCTTTACGACACCTTGACTTCGATCGCTTTGGGTTTGGCCTTTTCAGACTTTGGTAAATGGACTTTCAACACGCCGTCCTTGTACTCGGCATTGACCTTGGACCCGTCGGCATCTTCGGGGAGGGTAAAGCTCCGCATGAAACTGCCATAGGCTCGCTCGACGCGGTGATATTTTTTGCCTTTTTCTTCCTTCTCGTATTTCCGCTCGCCACTGATTGCAAGCACATCGTCATGGACATTGATCTTGATCTCTTCCTTCTTCATCTCGGGAAGTTCCGCCTTGATGACGTATTCCTTCTCATCTTCTGAAATATCCACCAACGGCGCCCATTCAGCAACCGAGATGGACTCCTTCTTATCGGTGCTGGCTGGACTTGGTGTACGCCCGAAGTAGCTTGAGAGTCGTTTCTCCATCTCTTCGAGTTCCTTGAAAGGATTCCATCGTGTCGTCGGTTCCCATCGTGTCAACGCGCTCATGACCAGTGCCTCCTTGTGAATGATATGGGCTATTGAATCTCCTCTATACCCAGCTCTGTGCATCGACGGTGCCAAAATGGTCGGAAGGGACATCGGCAGACTCTCTCTCAAAAAATACAGGGAGTTTGATCGCTGTGGATGGCAGCCGTAAAAAGGCAAGCAATTGAACTGTGGCATTACGGGGCAGTGGCATCTAAGAGGCTGTCGCCCCTTTCGCCATCCTGGAGAGCGAGATCTCAGAAAAATGAGTGCCCCCTCTGCCGAATCCTTTTTCAGTCCGGTGGCTCGGCCATCAGATCGGCACTAAAACTCTGAAGAGCATCGTCACGAGCGCTGCAAAGTTTGCTGGCATCAGGCCCTTCGTCAGTGGCATGGCCGTAACGGCGTCAAAAACTTAACAGCGCACGACATTCTGATCCGCAGTCCGTCCATGCGCGGAGTCGCCGAGGAGGTACCAGGCGCCTACAAGGATGTCAGCGAGGTGGTGGACGCGGCGGATGGCGCGAAGCTGACGAAGAGGGTAGCCAGGCCGGAACCGCTCGTGTATGTCAAGGGGTAAAAAGTGCGTGCCTCCTTGATGAGGTAAAGAAGTTGGAGGCTGTTTTCCTGACGAGTCACACGGCCGCTTAATGCTGTGGTGATGACAATGTCCTCAATACGTACGGAAGAGACTGGTACAGAGGGCGACGACTCTGGACGTTCCGATCCTAGGCGTTTTTCTAGTCATGCATGCCCGTATTACTGGAGCATCACTCATCCAGCTGTTCGGCGGTTTGGTGCTCTTGTTTGGTCTCTGTGATAAGGCCTACAATTGCGACCTCGCTCATGGCATCGAAAATTACCAAGAAAAATCCACAACAACCACGCGCTCGCGTGCGAAACCTCATCGCTTCTCCGCGGCGTAGTGCCGTATCGTTGTCCGAAGAAGAGCTGTTTGCCAAGGCATTCCGTTTGAGTCCCCATCCAATCGGCATCACCGAGCTGGAGTCGGGGCATTGTCTTGAAGTCAACGATGCGTGCTTAGAGATCTTTGGGTTCCGACGCGACGAAGTGGTGGGCCACACGACGTTGATACTGGGGATTTGGCCTGATCCTCAAGAGCGGGTCCGCTTCATCGATCGGCTGAAATCCGAAGGGACGGTTCGGAATCTCGAAGTCTCCATGCGGATGAAAAACGGGAACCTGCGCCAGTTTCTCATCTCGACAGAATTGATCGCTCTCAATGGGAAGCAGTGCCTGCTGACCATGGGTAACGACATCACCGAGCGGAAGCAGGCGGAAGAAGCATTGCGTCAGAGTGAAGAACGGTGGCAGCTCGCCGCAACAGGGACAACTGATGGGATATGGGACTGGGACGTTGCTGGGCATACTGTGTTCTTATCCGCGCGGTGGAAGCAGGTGCGTGGCTACTGCGAAGCAGAGATCGGTGTGGATGAGACTGAATGGTCGTCTCGGATCCATCCGGAAGACCTCTCACGGGTGATGGCAACGGTGCAATCCTATTTCAACAAGGAGATCCCCACGTTTGAATGCGAATACCGTACAAGGCGCAAGGACGGAACTTATTACTGGGTCAACGACCGCGGGGTTGCCGTCTGGGACGCACAAGGTCGAGTGGTGCGCATGGTGGGATCTGAAACGGACATCACCGAACGCAAGCGGGCCGAGGCGGAGTTGCGGCACAGCGAAGAGCAATTTCGGACGGTCGTGGAGTCGGTTCCGAACGGAATCCTCTCGGTGGATGGTGGGGGTCGGATCGTCCTTGTCAATGGGCAGATCGAGCGACAGTTCGGCTATCGCCGAGAGGAACTCATCGGCCACCCTGTCGAAATGCTGCTGCCTGGGCGCATTCGCAAGGACCATGCCGGTTTGCGGGAAACGTATCAAGAGGCTCCGGAATTCAGATCAATGGGCCGCGGGCGCGACCTCTATGGGCTGCGCAAGGATGGAAGCGAGCTTCCCATCGAAATTGGGCTGTGTCCGGTCGAGACGATCTCAGGGACGATGGTGCTTGCCTCGGTCGTGGACATTACCGAACGCAAGCAGCGTGAGCATGCCCTCGCCGAGCAGCGCCGCCTGTACAAGACGGTCACCGACAATGCGGTGCTCGCGCTGTTCATCATGGACGATCGCCAGCAATGTGTGTTCATGAATCCCGCCGCCGAGGCTCTCACTGGCTTCGCATTAGCGGAGGTCATCGGGCGCCCGCTGCATGATGTCGTTCACCACACCCGTCCTGACGGTTCGCATTATCCTCTGCGTGAGTGCCCGATCGATCAGGCTTTTCCGAAGAACGATCTCGAGCAGGGCGAAGAGGTATTCGTCCACAAAGACGGCCACTTTTACCATGTCGCCTTTACGGCCAGCCCGATTCGCAATGAACTCGGCCAGCCGGTCGGCACAGTCATCGAGGTGCAGGACATCACCGAGCGCAAGCGGGCGGAGAGTGCCCTGCGCGAAAGCGAGGAACGGCTGCGGTTGTTCGTCGAGTACGCGCCCGCGGCTATCGCCATGTTCGACGAGGAGATGAAATATCTCGCGGTGAGTCGGCGGTTTCTGAACGATTATCACGTCGCGGAATCGGATGTGATCGGGCGGTCACATTACGACGTGTTCCCCGACATTCCCGACCGTTGGCGTGAATACCATCGGCGCGGTTTGCAGGGCGAGGTGTTGCGGGAGCAGGAGGATCGGTTCGAGCGGGCCGACGGTACGATTCAGTGGCTGCATTGGGAGATTCATCCCTGGTATGGCCACGGCGGCGGAGTCGGCGGCATTTTGATCTTTGCGGAAGACATCACCGAGCGCAAGCGGGTAGAAGAGGCGCTGGAGCAAAGCCGGGAGGACTTGGACCGAGCCCAAGAGGTCGGACAGATCGGCTGGTGGCGACTCGATACCAGGCGGAACGTCCTCACGTGGTCCGACGAAAATCATCGCATCTTCGGCGTGCAGAAAGGGACGCCGTTGAGCTACGAGAGTTTTCTGGCCGTCGTCCATCCCGATGACCGGGAGGATGTGGACAGGCAATGGCAGGCGGGGCTGCGGGGTGAGCCGTACGACATCGAACACCGTATCGTGGTGGAAGGGCAGGTCAAATGGGTGCGCGAGAAGGCCTATCTGGAATTCAACAAGGCCGGCGCGCTCTTGGGCGGCTTCGGCATCACCGAGGACATCACGCAGCGCAAAGAGGCCGAAGCGGCGTTGCAGGAGAGCGAAGAACGCTTCCGCACTATGGCTCAGGCGGTTCCCAGCTTTCTCTTCGAGACCGATGCGGCGGGCTGGAATGTCTGGACCAGCGAGGGCTGGTGTCGGTTCACCGGGCAGACGCCGGAGCAAGTCGCCGGGCATGGCTGGGCTAATGCGCTGCATCCTGACGATCGAGCGGCAAATATCGATCGTTGGGTGCAATGTATGAAGGATGGCGTACCCTTCGAGGCGCAGCAACGGTTGCGGCGCACCGACGGGACCTATGCATGGGTCATTGCCCGGGCGTTGCCGGTGCGCGACGACCAAGGAACGATCCGTCGTTGGGTCGGGTCGGTCACGAATGTGGATGACATTGTGCTCGCGCGGGAGGCGCTGCGCGAACGCGAAGAACGTTTGCGTTATCACGTGAGCAATGCCGGTCTGGCCGTCATCGAGTGGGACGTGCAATGGCAGGTCACCCGCTGGGAAGGCGAAGCCGAACGGATGTTCGGCTGGACCGCCCAGGAGATGCTTGGCAAGCGACTGCCTGATTTGAAGCTAGTTTATGGCGACGATATTGCCCGCGTGCAGCAGGTGATGGCGCAACTGAGGGACGGCGTCACGCGCACGCTGGTGTCCCACAATCGGAACTACACAAAGAGCGGCGGCGTCATCCATTGTATCTGGCACAACTCCGTGTTGCTGGGCGGCGAGGGCCGCCTGTCTTCCGTGCTGTCGCTGGTGCAGGACAATACGGCACAGGTCGAAGCTGAAGCGGCGCTGCACGAACTCAACCAAACACTTGAGCAGCGCGTCACTGAGCGCACGAGGGCGTTACGAAAAGGCGAGGAGCGGTTTCGCACATTTCTCGGTAATGCGCCGAATGTTACGTTCATGAAGTCCTCTGATGGACGGTATCTGTATGTAAATCGCCGATTTGAGGAGGCATTCCAACTCGAGCAGAACGAGATAGTCGGCAAGACGGATATGGAGCTGTTCTCGCGAGAACAGGCTGAGCAGTTTCATAACCATGATCGCGCTGTATTCGATGCAGGAAAAGCCGTGGAATTCGAGGAGACAGCGCTCTACGCCGACGGTCGCCATACGAATATCGTCCTCAAGTTTCCCGTGCGAGATGGAGCGGGGCACGTCTACGCGATTGGAGGAATCGTCACCGATATTACCGATCGCAAAAAGATCGAGCTGGCGTTGCAGCAGAACCAGCGGGTCCTCCAAGAACAACGACAAGAACTGCAACGGCTCACCGAACAATTGTTCACGGCTCAGGACGGCGAACGCCAGCGGATCGCGCGCGATTTGCACGATGACTTCAGCCAGCGGCTGGCTGCACTGGTGCTCGATGTGGCGGCACTCCAACGGCATCCGCCGCTCTTGCCTGAGGTGCTCGGTAAAACCTTGGAACCGGTTCGAGCAGAATTGACGCAGCTCTCGAACGATCTCCACACCTTAGCTTACCAGCTGCACCCGTCCTTGTTGAAACATGCGGGGCTGCAGGCGGCCATCGAGGACCATATCGACAAGGCGATCGAGCGGACGGGACTCAGTATCACCTTGAAAACCAACGACCTTCCCGCTTCGATCCCGCTTGATTGGTCCACCTCCCTCTTTCGCGTGTTCCAGGAGAGTCTTCAGAATGTCGTGAAGCATGCGAAGGCCACAGAGGTGTTGGTCAGGCTGAGCGGCTCGTCGAGAGGGATCGGCCTCTCCGTGGTCGACAACGGCAAGGGATTCGATGCGCGCGACAAGAGCGGTCGTCAGAAGGGGATAGGGTTGATCAGCATGCAGGAGAGGCTGCGGTTGATGAACGGATTTCTCAACATCCATTCCAGGCCGGCGGATGGGACCAAGGTCTGTGCCTGGATTCCATTCCAGGAGAAGACACCGTGACGCGTCCTCGTATCTTGATGGCGGATGACCATTCGCTCGTGCTGGCCGGCCTCCGAAGACTGGTTGAGGAGGAAGGGGACGTGGTCGGCACCGTCGAAGACGGACGGGCCTTGATCGAGGCAGCGCAAAGGCTGCGGCCGGACCTCATTCTCTTGGACATTTCCATGCCACTGCTCAATGGCCTGGACGCAGCTAGACAACTCACGAAACTGGTGCCGGACAGCAAGATGATTTTCTTGACCATGCATGCCACCCCCACCTATGTGACTGAGGCCTTTAAGGCCGGGGCTGTAGGCTACTTGGTTAAACAGTCCGCGGAGGCGGAGCTCAAGCAGGCCATCCAGGCGGTCCTGAAGGGTCAGCACTATATGACGCCGTCGGTGACCAAGGATACGTTGGGGACGAAGCTCCATCCATCCGAGGGTCCTGCGTGTAAACGGCCTGTGACCACCCTCACCGAGCGTCAGCGGGAAGTATTGCAACTCATCGCGGAGGGGAAAGGCACCAGGGCGATCGCCTCCATGTTGCATATCTCCATCAAGACCGTGGAATTCCATCGGACCAGGATCATGGAGGAGCTGAATCTTCATTCGACTGCTGAGCTCACCAGATATGCCGTCAGTGAGGGCTTGGTGAGTCTCTGAACAGTCCCATCGTTTGTTCGTCGCCTGGTTTGGTCACGCACTCCAGTAATATTTCGTCACGTATCTAGGCTTTGCCTAGTATTTCTCTGCGATTCGTTCACCTACGATGCGCCGCATGGGATGTGAACTTCACACAGGGGGAGGTGTCCTATGGTATTCCCGGCCATCATTGTGCGTGTCCACCATGCGTTAGAGCAGCTCGGCACCGATTGTTCCATGGAAGAGCTGGTAACCCTCTGTCCGGAACTCACGTGGAACCAAGTGTTCCTCGCGATCGATTACTTGAGTCGAAACGGGCAGATTCACGTGACACTGGATGGCGACAGGACCTATAGGGTGCAAGCCCATCACGCCGACACTTTCTCGGCTTCCTCAGCGGTGCCGGCGTCTTTGTAAACATTCTGAAAATTTCGCTCTGGACTAGGGAATTCCTAGGTCTGCCCAAAGTAGGAATAGTGCTAGAGTTCAGCTTCCACACAGTCTCACGAGAGATGTAGCCGGAGTATCTCGATGGAAAAATGTCAACACGTGTCAAGAGACGAACATTCGACGATCGAAGAAGCGGAGGTGTCTATGGAAGCCCACATGATTCAGGAAACTGGTCGGAGACCCAGTAGCACCACCTTGCACGCGTTCTGCACTCACCAACGGGTCATCGATGACGTCCTGACCAAGGGCGGCAAACGGACCGGCAAGGTTCGATGCCTTGAATGCGGGACCATCTTCGACGATCCCTACATGGGGCTGAGGTGAATGTGACCTGTGTGCGCTGGATCCTTGTTTCGCTTGGTGGTGCCTCTCTCAAAGACATCATTTTTAAGAGTTTAGTGTCGTCGTTTCAATTTGGTGACCCTGAATGGCATTCAAACTGCCCCCCAAACATCCCCGTTCCAAAGCGAAGCGAAGGACTGATGAACCAGAAGGGAGAGAGTCATGAAAGTTATCATTCGTTCTCCAGGTGGCCAGCTTGAAGAAGTGGTTCTTGAATGCCCCGGCTTGACCTGGAACCAGGTCTTCTGTGAGCTGGACCGTATGAGCCGAGCAGGACAAGTCCAACTGACGATGAAAGGTCCTGGCCACTACGCGGTATCACACTCAACATCATGCACCTCCCTCATATAACGATCAAGGAAGGAGAGATGGGGTAATGAAGCCACTCGTCGCGGATAAGTCACGCAGGAAGAAGCACTCTGAATCTATTCAAGGTCGGGAGCCGGCTGTGCTCCGGAAGGAATCGATTCATAGCCAACCAGTTTCGCCTCCTGATGATATACAAGCTCGTATCTCCGACCATGCCTATGAACTCTACGCCGAACGTGGCTATCGACAGGGGTATGCGCTCGAGGATTGGCTGGAGGCGGAGCGAGCGATCCGCGGTCCCGAACGCAATGCGTAGCAACGTCTGGCTCGGTTGTGCTGTTTGGGCTATCCAGAATAAGAAGGGAGTGTCCATGAAACAACGAGTGGCTACCATGTTCGGGGTTATCATATTGTTGGTGGTCGGAACCCTCACTGTCGGAGGAACAACCTACAGTGACAGGAAAGAGAAGATCGGCAAAGCTGAGATGGCCGCCGCTGCCAAGGTGACGATTGAGCAGTCTATTAAGACCACATCGGAGAAAGCTTCGGGCAAGATCATCAAAGCCGAACTGGAAAAGGAACATAACAAGCTGGTCTGGGAAGTCGAGGTCGTGACGGTAGAGAACAAGACGATGCAGATGAGCTCTTCCCGTCTTGTCTGAAAAGGGGAGAGTCCGCACCATGGCGAATGGGCATGACTACCGATGAAGTAGACGGTTTGACCCGAAGGCGGTTGATTAGTCGTGGTGCAGTAATTGAAGGACGGCGAGGGATCGTGCCTCGATCTCGTAGGGCTCGCCTCCTTTGATGGGACGGACCTTCTTAAGATGGAAACTACTCGCAGACGTGTCGAGTAAGGGCCGCCAGCGGACACCGCGCTTGTGTGCCGGAAGGGTAAAGGGAAGCGGTGTATGGTGGGCGTTGAGCAGAATCAGGAGCGTATCGTCGATGATGGGCCGGCCCTTTTCATCGGTTTCGGCGATCGCATCGCCGGCCAGACGCAAGGCAAGTGATTGGGCATACCCGGCGTCCCAGTCCTTATCGGTCATCTCTTTCCCGTCCGGCCGGAACCAGGCCAGATCTTTGACTTCCGATCCGCGAAGGCGTCGGCCTTGAAAAAACCGCCGGCGTCGCAGGACCGGGTGTTCCTTGCGGAAGGCAATCATGCTGCGAACGAAAGTCAGTAGATCGCGCTGAGCCTGGTCCAACGTCCAGTCGTACCAACTGATCTCGTTATCTTGGCAGTAGGCGTTGTTGTTGCCTTGTTGCGTCCGACCGATCTCGTCACCTCCGCAGATCATCGGCACACCTTGTGAGAGTAAGAGCAGCACCATGAGGTTCCGCTTTTGGCGCTCGCGGAGTTCGATGACGGCCGGATCGTTCGTCGGGCCTTCCACATCGCAATTCCAACTGAGATTATCTTCGGTCCCGTCACGGTTGTTCTCGAGATTGGCCTCATTGTGTTTGGAGTTGTAGGAGACCAGATCGTGCAACGTGAATCCGTCGTGCGCCGTGACGAAGTTCACGCTGGCAAACGGACGCCTGCCGCTTCCTTCGTAGAGATCGCTGCTGCCCGTCAGTCGGTAGGCCAGCTCGGCCATCTGCCCCCCGTCCCCTTTGACATAGCGCCGGATGGTATCCCGATATTTCCCGTTCCACTCGGCCCAACCGACGGGGAAATTACCGACCTGGTAGCCGCCCTCGCCGACGTCCCAGGGTTCGGCGATCAGTTTGACTTGGGACAAGATAGGATCCTGATGGAGGATGTCGAAGAAGGCGCTCAGCCGGTCGACCTCGTGCAGCTCCCGCGCCAGCGCTGAGGCAAGGTCGAAGCGAAAGCCGTCGACATGCATGTCCATCACCCAGTATCGCAGGCTGTCCATGATGAGTTGGAGGGTGCGTGGGTGTCTGACGTTCAGCGTGTTTCCACAACCGGTGTAGTCCATGTAATGCCGTGCGTCACCCGGTACCAGCTTGTAATACGAAGCGTTGTCGATGCCGCGAAAGCACAGGGTCGGGCCGAGATGATTGCCTTCGGCGGTGTGGTTGTAGACGACGTCCAGAATGACTTCGATCCCCGCGCTGTGGAGGGTTTTGACCATCGTTTTGAACTCGCGCACATAATGTCCTTGGACGGGAGAGACCGCATACCGGATATCCGGCGCAAAAAATCCCAGAGTGTTATAGCCCCAATAATTCGTCAGTCCGCGATCCGAGAGCTGCCGGTCGCGGACAAAGTGGTGTATCGGCAGGAGCTCGACCGCCGTAATGCCGAGGTCAACCAAATAGTCGAGCATGGCCGGAGTGGTCAGGGCTGCATAGGTTCCGCGCATGTGTTCCGGGACATCTGGGTGTCGGGCGCTTATGCTCTTGACGTGGAGCTCGTAAATAATGGTTTTGTCCCAGGGCGTTTTGAGCCGGTGATCGCCTCCCCACGTGAAGGCCGTATCGATGACGACGCACTTGGGCATATTCGCCACGTTGTCTCGGTCATCAAGAGAGAGATCGCCATCGGGGTCGCCGATTCGGTAACCGAACATGGCGTCCGTCCATCCGATGCTACCGGCGATGGATTTGGAATAGGGATCGATGAGCAGTTTGTTGGGATTGAACCGATGTCCTTCCTCGGGCTCGTAGGGGCCGTGTACGCGATAGCCATAGTGTTGGCCAGGCCAGAGCCCCGGCACATACACATGCCAGACCTGGTCGGTGCGTTCCTCGAGGCGAATTCGATGGGATTCCTTCGGAGCGTCCGGCCCGTCAAACAGACACAGTTCCACCGCCGTCGCGTTCTCGGAAAAGAGCGCGAAGTTGATACCCTCTCCGTCCCACGTCGCACCCAGGGGATAGGGATGACCGGGCCAGGTTCGTAGAGATTGTCCTGCCACCATGGCGTTTCCCCCTTTCCGTCCGATAGCGCGACCTCACCTTAACGATCGTCGCGTGTTTGCGCAAGTCGGGCTCCATGTGGAAGCTTGAAGAAGCAATCTACCAGTGACATAGAGCATTTCATTCAGGCAGACTGTGAACGAGGTTACGGGGTGAATACGCACGCTGACAAGACCTGGCGATTGGATCTCGGCGCGAACTGCGTCGGTTCATCGGCTGTGCGGTTTCGCGTGTGGGCTCCCCGCGTAAACCAGGTTTCCGTGCACGTACTCAATCAAGAAGGTCATGATCCGCTTCCGATGGAGTCGCGGGGGCAAGGTTATTTTGATCTCACGGTCGAGGGTGTTCGAGCAGGCGATCGCTATCGCTATGTCTTGGACGGCGACAAGGTTCGGCCAGATCCGGCATCCCGGTTCCAACCGGACGGTGTCCACAAGGCTTCCGCCGTGGTCGATCCCGACGCATTCGACTGGACGGATCGTGGATGGACAGGACCCGTGCTCAAAGATCTGATCATCTACGAACTCCACACGGGGACGTTTACACAGACCGGCACGTTCGAGGCGATCATCCCTTACCTGGAGTATCTCAAGCAGGACGTGGGGATCACGGCCATCGAACTCATGCCTGTCGCGCAGTTTCCAGGCACACGGAACTGGGGCTATGACGGGACCTACCTATATGCACCCCATTCAACCTATGGCGGGCCGCAGGGGCTCAAGACGCTTGTCAATGCCTGCCATGTCGCCGGGCTGGCGGTCATCTTGGACGTGGTCTATAACCATCTTGGTCCCGAAGGAAATTATTTGGCCGACTTCGGTCCTTACTTCACCGATCGCTATCGCACGCCCTGGGGTCATGCAATCAACTACGACGGATCAGACAGCGACGAAGTCCGGCACTTCATGATCAGCAATGCGTTGTATTGGGTGACCGAATACCACATCGATGCGCTTCGGTTGGATGCGATCCATGGGATGTACGATTTCAGCGCCACCCATATTCTCCAAGACTTGGCCGAGGCGGTGCACGATCAAGGGGGGCGGCTCGGGCGACGGATCTTCGTGACCGCAGAAAGCGCGCTGAATGACACGCGGGTCATCACGCCTCCAGGGCAGGGCGGGCATGGACTCGACGGACAATGGAACGATGACTTCCACCACGCGCTCCGGACCGTACTGACGAAGGAGCGGGCCGGGTATTATCAAGATTACGAAGGACTGAAGCCTCTGGCGACGGCGATGCAGGAGGGGTTTGTCTATACCGGTCAGCATTCACGGTATCACAGGCGTCGTCATGGGAACTCGTCGAAAGGCTGCGCGCCATCCCGATTCATCGTGTTCACACAAAACCATGACCAGATTGGAAATCGGGCGTTCGGTGATCGCCTGAGCACCCAGGTGCCCTTCGAGGCGCTCAAGGTCGCGGCCGCAGCCGTCCTGCTGTCCCCCAATATTCCGCTCCTCTTCATGGGGGAAGAGTCAGGCGAGACCGCGCCGTTCCTCTACTTCATCGACCATGGTGACCCGGGGTTGGTCGAAGCGGTGCGCCGCGGACGGCGGGCGGAGTTTGCGTCGTTTGCGTGGGAGGGAGAGATTCCGGATCCTCAAGACCCGCTCACTTGTGAACGATCGCGAGTTCACATCGACGGTCCGTTGGATCCTCGTCGAGCTGCCCAGCTGAGGTGGACCAGACGGTTGATTGAGCTTCGGACTGCGATACCATCGCTGGGAACCGGGGGCAGCCCATCCGAACACCACGTCAGGGCCTACGAACAGGATCAGGTATTGGTCATCCATCGCCGGGGGGACCGAGGACCGGACGCCCTGTTGATCTTGAGCTTCAACGGCGAACGGACGTCAGTTCTCCTGCGAGAACCGGTGGGAGACTGGCGTCTTCGGCTGGAGTCAACGGGAACGGAGTTCGACGGTGGCGGGCGGGAACGTCTTCAGCAGAGGCTGGTTATCGCGTCGGAGGGCGTGACTCTCCCTCTTCCGGCCTATGCCGTTGCGGTGTTCCTGCGGGAGGCTTGATCCCTTCATCATTATGACTGATACGTTCTCAATGGAGCCTCGCGTGCCGGTGTCCACGTACCGGGTGCAGCTCAATCGAGCCTTTCCGTTCAAAGCGGCGACCGCGATCGTTCCGTATCTATCTGCCTTGGGTATTACGGACTGCTATACCTCGCCTTATCTGAAGGCGACACCCGGTAGTGAGCATGGCTACGATGTGGTGGATCCCACCATGCTGAATCCCGAACTCGGCACTGAAGACGAGTATCGAGAATTCATCCGCGCGCTGCACGCACACGAGATGGGCCACATCCTCGACGTCGTGCCGAACCACATGGGGATCGGACGGTCAGCGAATGCCTGGTGGTTGGACGTGCTTGAGAACGGGCCAAGCTCGAGCTTTGCGCATCTGTTCGATATCGACTGGCATCCGGTCAAACGAGAATTGGAGAACAAGGTGCTCCTGCCGATCCTCGGTGATCTCTACGGAACGGTCCTGGAGAATCAGGAAATTGTCCTCGTCTATGAGGAGGGACGGTTCTTCATCAAATACTATGACCATCGGCTGCCTGTGGGGCCGAAGTCCTCGGCGATGATGCTTACGCATCGGCTCGATGAACTGATCAACGAGGCGGGGGCCTCGTCCCCCCATGTGCAAGAGTTGCAAAGCATCGTGACGGCGATGCGCAATCTTCCCTCAAGTACTGAAACTGATCCCCAACGTGTGGAGGAACGGAACCGGGAGCGAGATATCATCAGGCAGCGCCTCGCCACCTTGGTGCGGGACGGCGAGACCGTCGCGAGATTTCTCGACGACAACGTCCGGATCTTCAACGGGACAAAGGACGATCCGCGCAGTTTTGATCTGCTCGATGCCTTGCTCAACGACCAGGTGTATCGACTGGCCGACTGGCGGGTGGCGGCGGAAGAAATTAATTACCGGCGGTTCTTCGACGTCAACGAGTTGGCCGCCGTCCGGATGGAGAATGATGCGATGCTCCAGGCGTCGCATGTCTTGGTATTTCGGCTCGTGAAAGAAGGTGCGGCAACGGGGCTGCGTATTGATCACGTGGACGGCCTTTCCGATCCGGGCCGGTATCTCCATGAATGGCAGGCCTGGGCTCAACGCGAGTTGGGCCACCCGCTGTTCGTGGTGGTCGAAAAGATTCTCGGCAAGGACGAGCCGCTGCCCGAGAGCTGGCCCGTCTCCGGCACGACCGGCTACGATTTTCTGAACCTGTTGAACGGTCTCTTCGTGCAGACGACCCACGAGCGAGCCATGGACGAGACCTATGTCCGGTTCATCCGCCGCCGTATCTCGTTCGAAGACCTCGTCTATGAATCGAAGAAGCTGATCATGCAGGCCTCGATGGCCAGTGAAATCAATGTCCTTGGACACCAATTGAACCTGCTTTCCGAACGCGATCGTCGATCGCGTGATTTCACGCTGAACAGCCTCACGAATGCCATCCGTCAGATCATCGCCTGCTTCCCTGTGTACCGGACCTATATCACGGAGGGGCCGGAGCCTCTGTTGGATCGAGATCGCGCCTATATCCGTCTCGCCGTGGCTAGGGCCAAGCGACGAAACGCCGCTCTCAGCGGGCGTGTCTTCGACTTCGTCCGGTCCTTGTTGCTGAAGGAATGGGATGAGCGAACCAGTCAGGAGCGTCACGAACAGCTCCGGTTCGTGATGAAGTTCCAACAGATGACCAGTCCCGTGACGGCGAAGGGACTAGAGGACACAGCATTCTACCTGTACAACCGGCTGGCGTCGTTGAACGAGGTCGGGGGCAATCCGGAACGGTTCGGCGTCACGCTCGCGACCTTTCACAAGGACCTGCGGGAGCGCCAGGCGCGCTGGCCGTTTTCCCTCTCGGCCACCTCTACGCACGATACCAAGCGGAGCGAGGATGCGCGGGCACGTATCAACGTGTTGTCGGAGATCCCCAGAGAGTGGCGGGCCTGCGTGAACCGCTGGGCCAAACTCACCCGGAGGGACAAGATCGACGTGGAGGGACAACTGGTTCCTGATCGTAACGAGGAGTATTTGTTTTACCAGACACTCGTCGGTGTGTGGCCTCTGATGTCTCTGGATCATGCGCAGTACCGTACATTCTGCGAGAGGATTCAGGAATACATGAACAAGGTACTGAGGGAAGGCAAGACTCACACGAGTTGGGTCAATCCCGACCAAGGCTACGAAGAAGCGATGCGGCAATTTGTCGAATCGATTCTCGACCGGACCAGGCCCAATGCCTTTCTTGACGAATTCCTTCCCTTCCAGCAGCGGGTTGCGCACTGGGGGATGTGGAATGCGTTGTCCCAAGTCGTGCTCAAGACGACGGCTCCCGGCGTTCCGGATTTCTATCAAGGCTCGGAACTCTGGGATTTCAGCCTCGTTGATCCAGACAATCGTCGACCGGTAGACTATGACGTGCGCACGACTCTTGCGCAAACACTCCGGCGCGCACTCGCAGAATGCGGACCGGATCTGCGACCATTGGCTCGAACCCTGCTCGCTGAGCGTCTCGACGGAAGGATCAAACTGTACACAACAATGAGAGCTCTGAACTTCCGTCGGGAGAACCGCGCACTTTTTCATGATGGCGAATACATTCCGCTCGATGGGCGCGGGACCAAGCAAGAGCATTGCTGTGCCTTTGCCCGTCTTCACTTGGAGCAAGCCGTGGTGACGGTCGTTCCACGACTGATAGGATCACTGACCAACGATGCCATGACACCACCGGTCGGTTTGGATGTGTGGGGAGACACCTATGTGACCGTGCCATCCTGGAGATCGGATTCGACCTATCGTAATCTCTTCACCGGAGAAACGTTGTCGACTCAGACCGTCGGAGATCGCCAAATGTTGCCCATGGCGGAGGTATTGCGCGAATTTCCCGTCGCCCTGTTGGAACGCTTGACGTAGGAGAGAAGGAATCGCCATGCAACGTATTTTCACGGGAGATGTGGCAGTGATGCAGACGTGATCTTCCCGCCTTGTACGGGAAGGGGGCGTTCGTACGATGACACGGACATCCGTCAGGCAATGAGCAGGGATCGTGGCTGACGATAATCATCAAGTCTTCCCACTAGCTCACCTCCAACGATTGCTTGATGCGTTGAGCACGAAGGGGTATCGAATTGTCGGCCCCACAGTACGGGACGGGTCCGTGGTGTGGGAGACGATCCGGTTTGTGCTGGATCTGCCGATCGGCTGGCGCGATCAGCAAGAACCTGGTCGCTATCGGCTGGAACAGACCGGCTCCCAGGAAATTTTCGGGGTCGTCCATGGACCCCAATCGCTGAAGCCCTTCGTCTTTGCGCCGCGTGAGCCGTTGCTTCACATCGAACGGGCAGAAGGCGGATTTTCCGCACAGCCTCGCCTTCCTCAATCGGAAAAGATTGCGATCATTGGCGCTCGCGCTTGTGATCTTGCTGGGTTGGCCATTCAAGATCGGATTTTTCTCCACGGCGAGTATCGCGACACCTGCTATGCGGCCCGCCGCGAGGGGCTGTTCGTGATCGCGGTGAATTGCACCAGGGCGCTACCGACCTGTTTTTGCGCATCCATGGACACGGGCCCTCGCGCCAAGAACGGCTTCGATCTCACTCTGACGGAAATCGACGACCATCTACTGGTCGAAGCTGGAAGCGAGGCCGGGTCCGATCTTCTTTCTACTCTCTCTTTGTCTCCTGCTATACACAAAGCAATCGATGAAGCAGCAGCGCGCGTGGACGCGTGTGCACAAAGCCAAGTCCGCCGGCTGGATCATATTTGCTTGCCGCAGGCGCTCTATGATGCCCATGAGCATCCGAGATGGGACGACGTGGCGGCACGCTGTTTGGCCTGTGCGAATTGCACGATGGTTTGCCCGACCTGTTTCTGTCATACGGTCGAGGAGATACCGGATCTCACCCGGCAGCAGACCGAGCATGCCAGATTATGGGATTCCTGTTTCACGCAGGAGCACGGCTATATCCATGGGAAAAATATCCGTCCCACGATCAAGGATCGCTACCGTTTGTGGTTGACACATAAGCTGGCCTCGTGGATCGATCAATTCGGAACGTCCGGCTGCGTCGGCTGTGGTCGATGTATCACCTGGTGTCCGGTCGGGATCGATCTGACCGAAGAGCTGTCGGTGTTGCTGAAGCCGGGTGAACAGCAGTCAGCCATCAACCGTCAGGAAGAGGCGTCCGGCGAGTAGCATGACAGGGAGCAAATGATCAATCCTTACCTGATACATCCGGCCACCATCATAGAGAAGATCCGGGAAGCTGACGACATTCACACCTACCGGCTTCGGCTGAATGATGAAGAAACCCGTCGCAATTTTCGTTTCACCGCCGGGCAGTTCAACATGGTGTATCTGTTTGGTGTCGGGGAGGTGGCGATCTCAATCGTCTCAGACCCGGAGGAGCCGGAGAGGCTTGACCATACCATCAGATCTGTGGGGCGAGTGACCTCCGCGATCGCACAACGGCAAGTCGGTGAGGTTCTGGGAATCCGCGGTCCGTTTGGGAAGGGTTGGCCGCTGGAGGAAGCACGCGGCCATGACGTCGTCATCGTGACCGGCGGCCTGGGTTGTGCTCCAGTGGTGGGGGCGATCGACTATATGTTTCGGCGGCGTCGGCACTATGGTTCCGTCAAGATCATCCATGGTGTGAAGACATCGCGAGACTTGCTCTTTCATGAACGATTCGAGGCCTGGGGAAAACAGTCCGACACGGAAGTTCTGCTGGCCAGCAACCAACGGGATGAGGCCTGGCGTTACCATGTCGGCGTGGTGACGGACCTGTTCGAGTGTGTGACGCTGGATCCAGCGAAGACCATGGTTCTAATGTGTGGCCCCGAGATCATGATGCGCCTGGGTGTGCCGATCTTGATGAGACGCGGAATTCGAGCAACAGCCATTCATGTCTCACTGGAGCGACACATGGAGTGCGGAATCGGCCTCTGCGGCCATTGTCAGATGGGTCCGTATTTTCTGTGCAAAGACGGGCCGGTTATGCGCTACGACCGTATCGAGCCATGGTTAGGACGGGTGGGAGTGTAGTTTGTAAATCGTGAACCGTTTCGAGTTTCTGATTTCACGGCAGAGAGAGAAACCAGAAACGCGCAACTCGCAACACGAAACTTGTGGCCGAAGTGCAGGAGGAGGAACAGGTTGCCAAAGCGTGACGCGGAGAAAACTCGGCCCAAGCTTGGCGTCTTCAAATTCGCCTCCTGCGATGGCTGCCAGCTCAGCCTCCTGAATCTGGAGGACGAGCTACTTATCTTGGGCCAAACGTTGGATATTGCCTATTTCCCGGAAGCCTCCAGCATGATGAGTCCAGGCCCGTACGATCTTGCGCTGGTCGAGGGGTCGATCACCACGGAGGAGGATGCGCGTCGCATTCGGTCTGTGCGGAAGCAGGCCAAGGTTTTGGTCACGATCGGCGCTTGTGCGACAGCCGGCGGTATTCAAGCTCTGCGTAACTGGGGCGATGTGGAATCGTTCAAGCAGGCGGTGTATCCCAGCCCACAGTATGTTCAGAGCCTTAATACCTCCACCCCGATCGCGGAACACGTGTGTGTGGATTTCGAACTGTGGGGCTGTCCGATCAATAAAGACCAACTGCTTCGCGTCATTACCGATCTGGTGGCCGGAGTTCAGCCTCATGTCCCGACTGACAGTGTGTGCCTGGAATGCAAGCGGCGCGGGAATGTCTGCGTGATAGTGGCCAAGGGCATACCCTGTTTGGGGCCTGTGACGCGGAGCGGCTGTGGCGCTATCTGTCCCAGCATGGGACGGGATTGCTATGGCTGTTTCGGTCCAACATCGGGAATGCGGGCAGGGCCGGGCATTCCACCCAACACGGCCTCGCTTGCAAGCCACTTCCATAACGGGCTGCAACTGATTCCGGTCGAAGTTCTGCGGAGGTTTCGCGGCATCAATGGCCATGCGGAATCCTTCAAGCGTGAAAGTGAAGTGTGGGAGACAAAGAAGTAAGACCAGTGGGAAATCTGTTCAGGTAGTAGCCAAAACAGGCCAGCGCAGCAAGAGTCTAGTGACCATCTGCCCATGTTCAGAAGGGAGATCTACATGAAAACGAAGAACGGTACCCATTTCACGGCGATCGATCTCGGTTCTCTGTCGCAGCTGGAGCAATACAAATTTCAACACCCGATGTTGCCACGAGAAACTGAAGGCAAGATATTTCTGAACCGGTTACTGGGCTTGACGAGCGGTGAAATCTCCATCAATAAATTGCCCCCACGGACGTCAATGCCCTTCTACCACAAGCACCGTTTGAACGAAGAAATCTATGTCTTCTTGAAAGGTGAGGGAGAATTCCAGATTGATGGCAAGGTGCTACCGATTAGTGAGGGAACTGTCATTAGAGTGGCACAGAACGGAGAGCGCTGTTGGCGAAATATCTCTGAGACAGAAAGTCTGTACTACATCGTCATTCAAGCTCGCGCTGGCACTTATGACGGGTATGCCGTCGAGGATGGTGTAGGTGTTCAGAAGCGAGTGAGTTGGGTTGCAAAAGAGCCGGCCTAACTGATGAGTCAGGTAAGATCGACTGCAAAAGGATGTGCCGTAATGGCGTTTCACCAAGTTCTTCAAGGCGCGTGAAACACTAGATATCCTCTGAGACGTCTGTGGAGTAATCGAAGTGGAAGAGGAGAAACGTCGGACCCGGACTATTGCTATCGGGACGATCGCACGCGTGGAGGGCGAGGGCGCGCTTCGTGTCACCGTGAAAGACGGAACTGTCCAGGACGTGGAGCTTAGGATCTTCGAGCCGCCTCGGTTCTTTGAGGCCTTCTTGCAAGGGCGGCACTACGACGAAGTGTCGGACATCGTCGCGCGGATCTGCGGCATCTGCCCGGTTGCCTATCAGATGAGCGCCGTCCACGCCCTCGAACGGATTTTCGGCCTGCGCATCGACGGGCCGCTACGGGATTTGCGGCGGCTGATCTACTGCGGAGAGTGGATCGAAAGCCATGCGCTGCATATCTTCATGCTGCAGGCCCCGGACTTTCTTGGCTATGAGAGCGGCATCGCGATGGCGAAAGATCACGCAGCCGTCGTGACCCGTGGCTTGCGGATCAAGAAGGCCGGCAATGCGATCATGACGTTGCTGGGCGGCCGCTCCGTGCATCCAGTGTCGGTCAAAGTCGGCGGCTTCTCGCGGGTGCCGTTGCAGAGCGAACTGAGAGGATTAAGAGACGAACTCTTATGGGCACGCGATGCGGCGGGGGAAACTGTGCGTTGGGTTGCAGGGTTTAAATACCCGGAGTTTACTCCGGACTCTACATGTGTGGCACTGCGCCATTCCGATGAGTATCCGTTCAACGAAGGACGGATTGTGGCCGGCACCGGCCTGGATATTCCGGTTGACGAGTTCGAACGGCATTTCTCCGAGCATCAGGTCGCCTACTCCAACGCGCTGCATTGCACGTTGCAAGGTGCGCCCTATCTGGTTGGGCCGTTGGCCCGTGTGAACCTGAACCACAATCGACTGCCTCCGGCGGTCAGGCAGGTGCTGGCGGATACCGGCTTGTCACTACCGCTGCGCAACCCGTTTCATGGGATCGTCGCCCGCTCGGTCGAAATGCTCTACGCGCTGGAGGAGTCGCTGCGGTTGATCGATCGATACGAGCCTCCACCGGCGCCGTCGCTGCCGGTCACGGTCCGAGCCGGAATCGGTATGGCGTGCACCGAAGCACCGCGCGGGATCCTCTACCATCGGTACCGGGTGGACGGCGATGGTGTGATCCGCGAAGCCAAGATCGTGCCGCCAACTTCGCAGAATCAAGGCCGCATTGAGCAGGATCTGCGTCTCTTCCTGCCCCGTGTACTGGATCGTTCCAACGAGGAGGCGTCGCGTGCCTGCGAGCGGGTCATCCGCTGCTACGACCCGTGCATTTCCTGCGCGACGCATTTTCTGAAGTTGGAGATCAATCGGGATGTGTGATGGTCCTCCGGACAAGAGGGGTGAGAAACACGCGAGTGACGAGTCACGCAAGTCTCGCTTATCCAGCATTCGAATCATCGGCTTAGGGAACGAGTTCAGAGGAGATGACGCCGTTGGCCTTCTGGCTGCTCGCCGGATCCGAGAGCGAATCGGCAGTCACATTCAAGTCGTCGAGGCGGAATCGGCGGGAGTAGAGCTCTTGGACTTGATGAAAGACGCGCATACCGTGTTCTTGATCGATGCCCTATGCAGCGGGAAAGTTCCCGGCACAATCCATCGGCTCGATGTCTTGGCCGGCCCGATTGCGTCCAACCTGTTCCCACGGTCATCTCACGCGATCGGAGTAGGAGAGGTTTTGGAGTTGGCCCGTACATTGGGTGTCCTCCCAGCGACGGTCATCGTCTACGGGATTGAAGTTGGGAACACAGAACTAGGGCAACCCCTGTCCTCCTCGGTGGCTAAGGCGTTGGACCAAGTCGTGGACCAAATCGTTCAGGAGCGTGAGGCCTGTCGTGCATGAACTCCATTTGATGAGGCAAGTCGTAAAGGCTGTGGAAGCCAGATTGGACGGAACGGGAGATACCAAGCTATCTGCCGTACGACTGAAAGTCAGTGCGCTGTCGCATTTGCTCATTCACGATCACGCCACACTCCAAACAACATTCCGATTGGCTGCCCGAGGCACAAAGGCCGAAGGTGCCGCTTTAGAGATTCTCACCGTGCCGGGTGAAGCCTGGTGTCCGCAATGCCGGCGAGATGTTTCTGTCGAACACGGGCATGAAGTCTGTCCCGCTTGTGGAGAGCCGGTGATTGCAGTCTCAACAGAGTCGGACGTGATTGTCCACGAATTGGTCGTGCAAGAATGAGAAAGGCCCTTGCTCAGCGTGTACAGGTTACTGTGGAGGGGATGGTGCAAGGGGTGGGGTTTCGCCCGTTCGTTTACAGACTCGCCCATGAGCTGGGGATGACTGGTTGGGTAACTAACACCAGGAACGGGGTGTTGATTGAAATTGAAGGGTGCGTGGAAGCTGTTGAAACATTTCTCCACCGTCTGCGGGAAGACGCGCCCGCTTCTGCTTCTGTCGAGGCGATAAGCACCAGTATCATTCCTGTACAGGGCAACAGGAGTTTCTCAATCGCCGCGAGTCCTGAATTGGGACAACGTACTCTCGTCATCTCGCCGGATTTAGCTACCTGCGAGGACTGCTGTCGGGAACTCTCTGATCCACACGACCGACGGTTCCGATATCCCTTCCTGACCTGCACGCAATGTGGGCCTCGCTATAGCGTGCTCACAACGATTCCCTATGATCGGTCCAATACCACCATGATCGGGTTCACACTCTGCTCTGCCTGTCGTGCGGAGTATGAAACCGAAGCCGATCGCCGCTTTCATGCGGAACCGATCGCCTGTCCGATCTGCGGGCCACGCGTCAGCTTGTGGGATGAACACGGTCACGAGGTCGCCGGTGGTGAAGGGGCTTTGCAGCAGGCATCGGCTCTGCTCGAACAAGGATTCATCGTCGCTGTGAAGGGGCTGGGTGGGTTTCAACTCTGGGTCGATGCGCAATCAGAAGAAGCGGTTCAGCGCTTGCGCGATCGGAAACGGAGGCCGGGGAAGCCTTTCGCAGTCCTGTTCCCTTCGATTAAGGCGGTCAGACACTACTGTCAGTTGTCCGTGCAAGAGGAGGATCTGCTCTGTTCGCCGCAAGCGCCGATCGTTCTAGTGAATAAGCGTCAGGACGCGGCACTCGCCGAAGCAGTGGCACCGGGCAATCCTTATCTCGGTGTGATGGTGCCGGCCACGCCGCTCCATCATCTTTTGATGGCGTCGCTTCAGCGTCCCATGGTGGCCACGAGCGGCAACCGATCCGAAGAGCCGATTGTGACCGACGAGTGCGAGGCGCTGGTTCGATTGAAAGGGGTCGCCGATGTGTTGCTTGTGCATGACAGACCGATCGCAAGGCCGGTTGATGATTCGGTGGTGTTGGTGGTTCCAGACAATGTCCGAGCGGAAGACGGAGGACAAGGGGACACATCCACAGCTGATGTGATGATCCTCCGTCGGGCGCGAGGCTATGTGCCTCAGGTGATTCGCTGGAGTGATGGTGAGGTACAAGGAGACTCCAACGGCCCGATCCTCGCCGTCGGTGGACATCTCAAGAACACCGTCGCTCTTCTGACGGGCAATCGCGTTGCACTCAGCCAACATCTCGGAGATCTTTCTACCCTGGAGGCGGACAAGGCATTCCGGCAGGCAGTCGAGGATCTCCAAGAGTTGCTTCAGGTTACGCCACAGGCTGTCGCCTGCGATTTGCACCCGGACTATCGTTCGACCAGCTTCGCGCGAGAACTGGCTGCGACCGTGTCTGTTCCGATAGTTCCCGTGCAACATCACCATGCACATGTGGTCTCTTGTATGGCAGAACATAAACTCGACGGTGAGGTGCTGGGCATCGCCTGGGACGGTGCCGGCTATGGAACGGACGGCCGGATTTGGGGTGGTGAATTTCTGGTCGCGAGCTACCGGCGATTCAACCGGTTCGCACATCTCCGGCCCTTTCGGTTGCCCGGCGGCGAAGCGGCCATGCGGGATCCAAAACGATCCGCCGCAGCATTGCTGTGGGATTTGATGGGAGAAGTGATAGACGATCAGGCACTTCCATCCTGGAGCTTGACGAGCAATCAGCGTGCTCAGGTGGCAAGCGTACTCAGATCCGGCGTGGCATCCCCATGGACGACGAGCATGGGACGACTGTTCGATGCGGTGGCTTCGCTCACCGGCCTATGTTCTCAATCCTCCTTCGAAGGGCAGGCAGCCATGGCGGTCCAGTTTGCAGCGGAGCGAGGGTGGGAGGCAGGTGGGGTGCAAGGATATCCGATTGATCTGGTGCCGAGCGAGAGTTCCGATACAACGTGGATGGTTGATTGGCGTCCCATGATCAGCGCCCTGCTCGATGCCCTTCGCAAAGGTGTGAGGCGTGAAAAGATTGCCGCCCAGTTTCATGTGAGTCTTGCCGAAGTTATCGTACGGATGGCTCAGACAGCAGGATTGTCTCGCGTCGTGCTGACCGGCGGCTGCTTTCAAAATGGGCTGCTGTTGTCGCTCGCCAAACGGCGATTGGAAGAGGCAGGGCTCGAAGTGTATAGCCACAGGCTGGTGCCACCCAATGACGGAGGGCTGTCATTGGGGCAGGCAGTGATTGCGGCGCACCGATGACTAGCACATCTCGTGAGGGCCGCTTGTATCTGTTGCCGGGTTCCGGGTTTAGCGTTTCGAGACGACCGTGTTTTCTGACGCAATACTCGAAACAAGAAACCAGAAATTCGAAATTTGAACATGAGGAGAGACGATGTGTCTCGCAGTCCCAGGCCAAGTCCTGAACATCGCGGATGACCAGCTTCGGACGGCGACCGTGTCGTTCGGTGGTGTGACGAAATCCGTTTCGTTGGCTTTGGTGCCGGAAGCCGAAGTCGGCGACTACGTCATCGTCCACGTCGGCTTTGCGATCAGCAAGTTGGACGAGGAAGCCGCGCGACGGACGTTGGAAACCTACTCGGAACTAACGGCCTCAAGCTCTCCAGAGGCCACCGGTGGCTAGGAGCCAGTTAAGGCGGCTGATCCATTTGAACCTTCTTGCAGGTCAACATTCCGGCTCATAGAATGGCGCCGGCGAATGATCCCGAAGAATTAATGAGGGTTTCTCGGTGAAGGCTGATCTCAGAAGGCTCCCTGCGCTGCTCTTCCTTCTCACCGTGGGGTGTGCCACACCCATCACACCCGAACAAATCGCGAGTGCTGATTATGGAACGGTTCCCGTCTCCTCACTCTATCAGAAGGCGATACAAGATCTTGTGCAACAGGTGCTGCTTGAACCGTTTCCGGCTCGCTTTCGATTCATAGGAGACCCACAGAAAGGCTATGTGTATCTCTCAGGACGAAGGCAACCTCCTGTATTTGGGTACATCGTACAGGTGGGGATCAGTGCTAGGAACCTACGAGGTGACTATAGGGGGGAGGAACTGCAGCGATTCTTTATCAAAAACGAAACACTGTATCTCCTGAACAAGTCCGATCGGGCCGAAGTTGTGCCGTAGGACAGGGCGGCGGGAATCCCCTCCTGCTCCCTTCAACCCGCATTATCGAAAGGTTCAAGAGCGTCCATCGGAACCACACTCAGAGACCTCTCACTGACTACCCACCGTGATGAGAGCGTCTATCGACGGGTATCAGCCTGAGTTTACGCTCCTTGCGCCCCCGGTAGGAGCCCTCTTACAATACGGGGCTCTTACTTCTAGCGGGCTTGTCACCATGCCGTTTGCGCAGCGCTATCATTATCGGTTTCCGGTCTTTATCCTCGTCCGATACGAGCGGGGAAACGGAACTGGGTATGGCAGCGTCACGAATCTTTCTCGACAGGGATGGCGCCTATCTGGTTCGTTGCCACTAGAGCTAGGAGCTCTCTGCTCGCTGAACGTCAGGCTCCCGACGATGAAAGTGATCTCCGTGGCTGAAGGAAAAGTGCGATGGGTCTGCGGGGACGAATGCGGCATTGAAACACTTGTGATGGATCCCAGATCGCAAGAGCGATTGAACGCCTATATTCAGGACCGGGTCAAGGCACTCTGAGGAGAAGAAGATCATCCTGCAGGTGACCCTATGACAAGATCAAAGACAAGGTTGTGGCGAAACAAAAGTGGCCATGAATCCGATCGATGGGGGCGATGATCGGATAGAGATAAGGGCAGCGGGCGGGTCTTCAGAAGCTACGGACGACTTCTTGGTTTAGCTCTTGCCGTTCGGATAAGTGGGATGTTTCTCACGTCCGGAGACCTCGTTGGAATTCGTGACCGAGGCACCATTGAGGTACGTTGTCATGGAAGGTGGAGCAGACCTGTTTGGGTGAGAGTGTTGGGCCCGGGAGGGTCCAGCGAGAGCGCCACCCGGTGTACCGAATAGAAGGGGTATGGGATGGAGAGTGTTGGCACTGGCCTCTTGGAATCGCGACGGGGCTTTCTGTTTGGGACCATCCTGGTTTTTGTCGCAATCTTCGCCTGGATCGTTCTGGCGGGGTTTCTCGGGATTCCTACATGGACCCAATACCTCGCTCTCGCCGGAATTCTGGCTCAAGTCTTTCTGATTCATCGACGCGAGCGGGTACTCTATACAGGACGACGATGGCGCTTCTGGTACGCGCTGCTCATTGCGGGGTTTGCATGCGATCTCATGACAAGGCATCTCTGGATGCAAGGGCATGACACTGTCGCAGATCCTACCCAAGTCCGCGGGCGGCTCTTGGTCGGAGGGTTTCTCTTGTTCTATATCATGGTCTTGCCCGTTAGCCTCCGTCTGATCATTCGAAATCAGAAGTCCTGAGCGAGCGCCGAAGTCAATAGCGATCAGGGGCCAAGTAGATCTGGATAGCCATACCCAAGAAGGTCTTCATTGTGAGCGGGTGGCTGTACGACCACGCCTTCGGTTGCTGGGTTGAAGCGGGAGAGTACGCAAGCCGCCCTCCCGGAGAACGGCGTGGTCCGTTTAAGACCGATGTCGGATGTGTGGTGCTCGAGGTGTGTCATTCCTACCCGGGTGGCGGACGGAACGAGCAGCTAGTGGGGAGGAATACGGGGGGGTCTGAACGGGTTGGTCGCCGTTCTGAAACTATACTCTGACTCTGATTCAGACCTAAGTGGTAGACTGCCAAAATGCAGTTTGAGTGGGATCGTGAAAAGGCCAAGCGGAATCTTCAGAAACATGGGGTGTCCTTTGACGAAGGCGTCACCGTGTTTTATGATCCATTGACTGCGACATTCGACGATCCTGCTCACTCCGTCGGCGAGCGGAGATTCGTGACTATTGGCTACTCCAAGAACGGAAGGTTGTTAGTCGTCTCACACACTGAGCGCGGCAAAGCCGTGCGCATTATCAGTGCGCGACTTGCGACACGACATGAAAGGAAGCGACATGAGACGTAAACGTTCTGTGGAAAACGACGATCTTCGTCCGGAATACACCTTCGACTATGGAAAGGCAGTCCGAGGGAAATATTATCGGCGCCTTTTAAAGGAAGGAGCCAATGTCGTCGTTCTCGAGCCCGATGTGGCGAAGGCATTCCGCGATTCGACGGCAGTAAATGAAGCCTTACGTTCCCTCTTGAAGATTGCGCAGTCCTCTCGTCGCCTTAACACCAGGCCGGGCCGTCCGACACGAAAACGTACCGCCGCGTAGAAAGTCTGGATCCACCGATGGCTTTGTAGAATCCTTCCCATCCCAGCGAATTCATGATCGAAGTCTATCTGAATCCCAACAATCTGAGCGGGCGTGAACTGGCCGGCAAGCTCGGTGTGGCTGCTTCAACGCTGAATCGCATTCTTACGGGTACGAGCCGGATCAGCCCTGGAATGGCGCTATGCCTGTCCAAGGCGCTTGGCCGTTCTCCGGAGAGTTGGCTTGCCATGCAGTACAATCACGATCTCTGGTATGCCAAGCAGCATGTGAAGCTCGGCAAGGTCGGGAAAGTCCGGCTCACAGCGGCCTAGAAGATATGGCAGCTGAGTCAACGGATGGTTGAAAGAGGATACGGGCGAGCCTCAGGAACGAGCGGATCGACATGCTGAAATTGTGCTCTACCCCTTATTAACTTGCCGGTGATCTGCGGGGTCGTTAGCTGTCCAGACATGGGCATACACCAAACACCGACGCTCCAGCACTGGAACTACTTTCTCGCACTTGAGGACGATATCGTTCGGTTGTCTCGATACCTCGAACCAGCAAATGACAACTTCAATTGTTACTCTCTGGAATTGGCTCGTATCTTGTTTGCTGCTGCGTCGGAGGTTGACGTCGTTGCAAAGCGGTTATGCTGTGAACTAAACGCTGAGTCTATGGCCGACAGCATCACCAAGTACAAGGGTGAAATATTGGCGGCCTATCCGCAGGTGACGTCCGCCGTTGTCGAGATTCCCCGGTACGGCCTAACGCTCACTCCATGGGAACAGTGGAAAACCGAACGAAGTCCACTCTGGTGGCAGGCATATAACAACGTCAAACATCACCGCCACACGCATTTCTCTGACGCCTCATTGAAGCACAGTCTCAACGCCGTTGCTGGACTGTTTATTTTCCTGCTCTTCTACTATCGCGACGAAAGTCAAAACGGTAAACTAACGCCCAATCCAGCTATTCTTAGAGCCGGTACCCCTTTTCGCGTTGACAGGCTAATGTGGGAGCCAGGTGCATATGTTTATAAGTTAGTACCCAGTGGTGACGACTAGCGCCTCGTTCAATCGACCTTGCGCAGGACTCTCCCTAGTTGTGCCAAGAGTCAATCTAATATCCTTGATAATTACCAGCACAGTAGTCGTGTCCCGTTGAAACGCCAAGTATTATGCCGCTATGCTCGGAGCATTTAATGCTCTGTCATGTGGACGGAAATTGGCAGACTCGGCTTTTTTTCGAATCGCAGTAAGCACTGTTAGGCCGACCCATGCGCGATAAGATTCTCAGGTTTCTGCGATCGCGATCCACCAACAATAGCAAGCTCGATGCTGAGCAAGAAGAAGCTATGATGCAGACATTCCATGGTCTGCCAGATCCTCTAGAACGTGCGCAGATGTCACCAGAGAGGCTTGCCATTCTCTTGTCGGAACAGCAAACTGGCACACCAGCATACATCCTTATCGAACATGAGCTGGATCTTCGTATAACCTCAGTCCAATCAAACGCAACCATCCGATCCGCTAGGCTTGGCCTAATTGGGACATTGCTTGGCACCGTGATTGGTTGGTTTCTTGGAACGCTATCGCCAAAAGCAGAGCAGAGCCTCCGAGAGCAAGTTCTTCGCTGCGAGTGTGTTAGCCAAGCTCAGCAACCCTCATCTGGATTAAAACTTCAAGTGCGTTCCAGTACCGTCCCTTCAACCATAAGTGCTGATGGGAAACCAGCTGGAACCAAAGTTAAGAACGAAAAGGCTGATGGAAACGTCAAATGATAGGTTCGCTTGCACGTTGACTCAGACAGCGCTAACCCGTGCCTGCGGAATGATGCTAAAGAACGGAGTCGCAGGGGATCATCGCCATGAAGTACGTCGATGAATTTCGCGATCGCACGGTGGCGGCGGCGCTGGCGGAGCGGATCAAGAAGACGGTGCGTCGGCCTTGGACGATCATGGAGGTCTGCGGCGGGCAGACCCATTCAATTGTCCGGTT
Organism: Nitrospira sp. CMX1; assembly: GCF_054902215.1. Taxonomy (NCBI): domain Bacteria; kingdom Pseudomonadati; phylum Nitrospirota; class Nitrospiria; order Nitrospirales; family Nitrospiraceae; genus Nitrospira; species Nitrospira sp. CMX1. Next base: position 124,635 of record NZ_JBUBKD010000045.1, read on the forward strand.
CGGCCTTGATAGCCTGTTGCCGAAAGAGCTCACGCTCGTCCATGGACCAGGCTGTCCGGTCTGTGTAACGTCCGTATCCCTCATCGACCAGGCTGTCTTCCTTGCATCCTTGCCAAACGTGATCTTCTGCTCCTTCGGCGATATGTTGCGCGTGCCTGGTTCACATGGTGACCTGTTTGGTGTGAAGGCGGCAGGTGGGGATGTCCGGATTATCTATTCGCCGTTGGATGCACTTGAACTTGCCCGCAAGCATCCGGATCACGAAGTGGTCTGTTTCGCTGTGGGATTCGAGACCACTGCACCGGCCTGGGCTATGGCGGTGGTGCAGGCGAAGCAGGCGGGCATCACGAACTTCAGTCTGTTGATCGCCCATGTGTTGGTGCCCCCCGCGATGGAAGCCATCCTGTCGTCGCCACAGAGTCGAATCCAGGGGTTTCTCGCTGCCGGTCATGTCTGTACCGTGATGGGTTATGAGGAGTACGAGGTCATCGCGCAGAAATATCGCGTGCCGATCGTCGTGACCGGGTTTGAGCCGCTCGACGTGCTCGAAGGTGTGGCCATGCTGGTCAGCCAATTGGAAGAGGGGCGGATCGAAGTCGAGAATCAGTACGTGCGATCCGTCAGTCGAGAGGGAAACCGACCAGCAAGAACTCTCGTCGACGAGGTGTTCGAACCAGCACCGCGAACCTGGCGCGGCATCGGGGAAATTCCCGCGAGCGGTCTGCGCCTCAGGTCTGCCTATCGCGCATACGATGCAGAGGTGAAGTTTCAGCATGAACTTGCGCAGCTCACTGAAGGGAAAGAGGACCCAGAATGCCAAAGTGGGCTGGTCCTCCAAGGCTTGCTCAAGCCAATGGATTGTGCTGCCTTCGGGGTTCGATGCACACCTGAACAGCCGTTAGGCGCGCCGATGGTGTCGAGCGAAGGGGCTTGCGCCGCGTATTACCGATACCGAGGGGCCAGTAAAGGGTAAGGGGTGAGCAGTGAAGATTGAAAGGGGTCTCGCGTCGGTTAAGAGTTGCGAGTTTCGCGTTTGGGGTTCCGGTAACTCGAAAGTCGAACCCCGCAACCAGAAACTTCGATCTCGGGATTGCGATACGAAAGACGACTATGAACAACAAACCATTTGAGCCAGCTTGTCCGCTGCCGCTCTCAACAAAGAGCACCATCCAGCTCGCACATGGTGGCGGCGGGCGGCTCATGCAGGAGTTGATTCAAGACGTCTTCGTGGGGGCTTTCCACAATCCCATGCTGGACTCCATGCATGACGGTGCGACTTGGCCGGTGGAGAAGGGCACGCTTGCCTTTACGACCGATTCTTACGTCGTGCGTCCACTGTTCTTTCCGGGCGGCGACATCGGGAGTTTGGCGGTGAACGGCACGATCAACGATCTGGCCATGTGCGGTGCGAAGCCGCTGTATCTCAGCGTGGGCTTCATCCTGGAAGAGGGGCTCAGTATGGAGGTGTTGCAGCGAGTGGTGAACTCCATGGCTGAAGCTGCGCGGGCGGCGGGTGTGTCGATTGTCACGGGAGATACCAAGGTCGTGGATCGCGGTAAGGGCGACGGAATTTTCATCAATGCGTCTGGCGTCGGACTGGTGCCGAGCGGTGTTCGTGTGTTGCCGACGTTGATTCAGTCTGGTGACGCGATTCTTGTGAGCGGCGATCTCGGGTCTCATGGCGTGGCGGTGCTCAGTGTGCGTGAGGGGTTGACGTTCGCCGGCAACGTTGAAAGCGACACGGCTCCATTACATGGAATCGTGGCCGATTTGATCGACAGCGGCATCGACATCCATTGCCTGCGCGATCTCACCCGTGGCGGGCTAGCAAGCGTGTTGAACGAACTGGCCGTTTCAGCGAAGGTCGGCATGACGGTGGAGGAGACGGCTATTCCGGTGAACGAGCCGGTGCGTGGAGCCTGTGAACTCTTGGGACTGGACCCACTTTATGTGGCCAATGAAGGACGATTCGTTGCCATGGTGCCTGAGCCACAGGCCGAAGCGGCTCTGGCTGTGATGCGGAGACACAAGGCCGCGAGCCAGGCAGCTCGTATCGGCACTGTTATGGATCGGTCTACTCCGCCGGTCGTGCTGCGAACGGTATTGGGCACGCAGAGGATTCTCGATCTTCTCTCAGGAGAGCAATTGCCGCGTATCTGCTGAGCTGTGACGGAAGATAGGGAGCCGATTCATTCGACTATAAAAACTTTCCGTCGTAGTCTGTGGCATTCCGCGACAGTGCTCAGCGAGTCTTCTGTGAAATTTTCCACACTCTCAAAGCGAGCTAGGGCCTCAGGTCTGATGAAGTCCTGTGCTTTCAATAGGTTCAAACTAAATTTCGACCTCACTGTGGCTCGCTTCAATGGCACGATGGTTGCCACTTCCTTTCTTCGTATGATGCGAGAGGGAAAGGTGATGTCTTCACGGAGTGTCCTCGTATTTCTGTTCCTGATTCTGCCATGTCTTCTGACTACGAACGCCAGCGCGGAGCAGAAGAGTAGCGAGAAAGTGCTTCGTGAGCATTACGACTTGCAAGAGGGCAAGCGTCTGTACGGGGAGTATTGTCGGTTTTGCCATGGAGACCAGGGAAAAGGTCAGGCATTCGACGTCACCCCTCCACCAGCAGATCTCACGAGTCCCGCAGTCCAGCGGAAGTCCGATATCGAGCTGACACAGACGATTCACGAGGGTGAACGAGGCACGGCGATGGGGTCGTGGAAATGGGCACTATCGAAGGAAGAGAAGCAGCATGTCCTGCTTTATATCCGTTGGTTGGCCCAACCAAGAGAGCAAATTCCAACTCCGTCACGATGACGAGATCTCGAGATGAGAGACGACGCAATGGCGATGACCAACCATGAAAAGCGGAAGATCATCATCCCGTGGATCGATCCGGAAGAACGAGTGACCGTACACTTTCTTGATGAGAAAGACCTGAACGCCGAGGTGACCGGTACTACCGAAGAGCTGGTCGATCTCTCGATTGAGACCAAGGTGCCTCATATGAGGCAGCGGATCTCGATACCGCTCAGGCTCGCGGAACTGTCAGAAGATCTTGCGCACTATACGCGAGACCCTGAACGACCGCTCAAACATCGGCGACTGATGCTGATCATCAACCAGAATCGACCACCCATCATCTATTAGAGGGAGCCTATGGTGGAAGCTGCGATTCGAATCAGGATGCACGGTGGTGTTCGGATAATTCTCAAATGCGTACGATGAGCAAGCCTTCAAGGCTAACAACAGTCTGTGATGTCTGCGTAACAAGGCGGAATGTCTTATTGTCCGAAGGAGTGACGTGACGATGAAGGTCGTGATTGGGATCGATGGGTCGAAATACTCGGAATGGGCGCTGGACTGGGTGGGGAGGATTCCCTTCCGTTCTGCGCCTCGGGTGACGGCGATCCATTCCATCGATCTTAATTCCGCTCGGGTACCTGCTCTCACATATCCATCTGTCAGTGGGTACGAACCAGATATGGGGGAGGTGATTCATCTGCTGGAAAGCCGAGCGAAGCAGGTGGAACTTGGTACGAAGAAACGGCTGGGTGAGTTGGGATTGACCGGCTCTGTCCGTGTGGAACAAGGGCCGATCGCACAAGCGCTGTTGAAGCATGCGGGAGATACCGCGCTGATCGTAGTAGGGAGTCGAGGCTTGGACGCCCTTGACCGCTTCATGTTGGGGAGTGTGTCGACCGCCGTGACGCTCCATGCCACGACGCCGGTCCTGATCGTCAAGGAGCCGCCTCATTCTCCTCGGCGGATCTTGTTTGCAACAGACGGGTCCGCCTCATCCGGGAAGGCACTCCAGTTTTTGCTCAAGCGGTTCAAGGCTACGGCCGACGGCAAGCCTCTCGTCATTCTCTTGGTGCATGTGATGCCCTTCTTGCGGTACATGGCAGTGAAGGAGGCGGGAGAACAACTGTTGGCTCAGGAAGCAGCCAAACTCGAGAAGGTCGGGTACCGAGTCAGGCAGTTCCCTCAGGTCGGACCGGCGGCTGAAGAAATTATGAAGGTTGTGAATCTCGAACAGCCGGATCTGATTGTGACAGGTGCAAAAGGGTTGAGTGCGGTAGCCCGTTTCCTTCAGGGCAGCGTCTCATTGAAACTCGTTCAGCAACCCGCTTGCTCAGTCCTTGTCGTCAGGTGAGCTTGACAGGCTGCTCATGCACACCCCTACGCCTCTAGATGCGTGCTCGTCCCGGTACGGAACGAGCACGCCACCCTTCGGACTTCGGCCGATTCAGGACTGTACCTCTCCACCTTGCCGCATCTTTCCCAACAAATACTTCTCCCTGCGTCACAAGGCCGCTGCACAAAGCGTTGGACACTTCCCTGAGAAAAACTAGGACGTGATCAGCTATGCACTCTTCTTGTAGATGACAAGGCCTCCGATTAAAAGGGCGAGCATGACCACGGCGAATATTAAGAGACTGCTTTCCATAACCCCTCCATTTTAATGAATGAAATGCCAGGTTTCCCCTGGGTAACTACGATACCTGCTGTCTTGTTCTGGCGCTGATTTCAGATCATTTCCCTGTTGCAAATTCATGCCGGCATACACAGATCTCATTCGCCCCTGTGACGGTACAGCAACTATTATGCGCGTCTAAAAATGTCGTAAAGATAGAGAGGATGGGCTCAGGGGCCGAGATAACACGGGGGAATGGGGAGAATATCCTCAGAGCTGTCTAGTTTCTTGCACAGGCAGGGGTCTTTAGTGGCATCCCATCATTGAAGCGTCGATGCGGATTCGTGCAGAGGAGGAACTAGCCGGATAGACGCTCTCGCCCATGGGTACCAGTGAGGTCCTGATCGGGTCCGATCGGGACGATACGGGTCGGATTGATATCGTCGTGTGTGATGTAGTAGTGCCGCTTGATATGATCGAAATTCACGGTCTCGGCGATGCCATCTGTTTGGTACAGGTCTTTCAGATACCCGAAAAGGTTCGGATAGTCGAGAATCCGCCTGACATTGCACTTAAAGTGTCCGTGGTATACCGCATCAAAGCGAATGAGCGTCACAAAGAGCCGCCAGTCGGTTTCCACACACTCCTCGCCGAATAAGTACCGTCTCGTGGCAAGCCGTGCATCGAGTTGATCCAGTGCCGTAAACAATCGCCGTGCCGCTCGTTCATAGGCCAGTTGAGATGTGGCGAACCCCGCTCGATACACGCCATCGTTCACATTCTCGTAGATAAAGCTGTTGAGCTCATCGATCTCTTGTCGGAGCCCATCCGGATAGAGGTCGGTCGGACTTTCAGTGAATCGGTTGAATTCACCGTTGAAGATTCGCATCAGATCGTCGTCGGAGTTGGTGACAATGCGTTGAGTGATCCGGTCCCAGAGTATCGGGACCGTAAAGCGTCCGATGTAGTGTGGGTCGGTCGCTTTATAGGCCTCACTCAGAAACGAAAATCCATTGATGGGGTCCAAGGAGTGCCCAGGACCTTCACGAAACGCCCATCCTCGCTCATCGCGAATCGGATCGACTACGGTCATTCCGATCACGGACTCGAGCCGCTTCAGTTTGCGAACGATGATCGTTCGATGGGCCCAAGGACAAGCCCATGACACATAGAGATGATACCGATCCGCCGCGGCTGGATAGCCGGAGCTGCCATTGGCGGTGACCCAGCTGCGAAAGGAATCGGCCTGGCGTTGAAATTCGCCGGCAGGCGATTGTTCATGTGGAAATTGGGCCTGGATTTCCATGTAGCGTTGACCCCTTTCAAAGTCAGTATCTCATATAACCCGATCAATAGCGCTAGGCTGTCCCTACAAGAGCTGTTGCATTTTGCTACAGCGTCTTCTTGGGACCGTGGCAATAGGCGACGAGAATCCGCCAATGGACCAGGAAAACCTCATGATTGGAGGGCACGCCCCGTGCGAGGAGACTGACTGGAAAGACAGGAGTTGTTCATGGGGGGATAGTCAAGTGGCACCATACAGCAGAGGACAGTTCTTACAAGCCAGTTGTCGAGGTCTGGGGATCTGTCTCGTCCTTGCGATAGGGTCGGCTTGTGAGAACAAGGCGATCGATACCACTTCCATCGCGCACAACCCGTCTCCTGCATCATCACGACTGTTGCGTCTGACCCCGGAAGAGTTATCCCGAATGCAGTTGGAGCTCTCGCCGGTGGCGCGGGGAGAGATCCTTTCCCATCGTGAATTTCCCGCCACCGTTCAAGCCAACCACAACGAATTGGCTGAGGTCACGGCCCTGATTCGTGGCCGAGTTGTGAGGGTTTATGTCGATGTCGGGCAAGACGTGAAAAAAGGCACGCTCTTGGCTCTGCTCCACAGCGTCGACCTCGGTGTGGCGGAGGGTGAATACCTCAAATCAGGGGCCAGGCTGGAGGAAGCAGAACGATCCCATGTGCGAGCCACAGAGTTGTATGAGAACAAGGCGGTCAGCCTTGCTGAATTGCAGCGGCGTGAGGCAGCCATGAAGGCCGCCAGGGCCGAAGCCCGTGAGACCAGGAATCGTCTGGAGCTGCTCGGTGTGCCGCGCGAAGAAATTAATAGGCTGGATCGCGAGCATACGATCAAGGCCGACATGCCCTTGCACGCACCGTTTGACGGCCGGGTCATCACACGAAACATCACGAAGGGAGAAGTCGTCGAAACAGACCAGAAGCTCTTCACCGTGGCCAATCTCACCGACGTATGGGTGATCGGTAACGTGCCCGAAAAAGACGTCCGATTCATCCGCAAGGACCAGCACGTCAACGTGGTGTTGGCGGCCTATCCCCATGCCCTCTTCACCGGGATCATTACCTATATTGGAGACGTCCTCGACCCAGCCACGCGCACCATGAGTCTGCGGGTTACAGTCTCGAACCCCGATCGATTGTTGAAGCCAGAAATGTTCGCCATCGTCAGTGTGATGTCCACATCAAGTCCAGATGCGCTGAGTGTCCCGCTTTCGGCTGTCCAGGATGGATCGACCGGCAAGATGGTCTTCGTCCAACAGGAGGCCGGCGAGTTCGAGGCACGGACGGTCAAGCTGGGGAACGAAGACGGGGATGTGGTCAGGGTATTGGAGGGGGTCAAGGCGGGGGAACAGGTCGTGACGAAAGGCTCCTTCGTCCTGAAGTCTGAAATGGAGCGACATAAAATCGAGCCCACGCCATGATCGTCTCCCTTCTAGCATTCTCACTGAAGCAACGGATTCTGGTCATCGGCCTGGCTTGTCTGTTGTCCGTCATGGGCGTATTTGCCTTCGAGTTGATTCCCATCGATGCCTATCCCGACGTGACCAATATCCAGGTGCAGGTACTGACCGAAGCCGCGGGTCTCTCGCCGGTGGAGGTCGAGCGCTTCATTACCTATCCGCTCGAACTTCAGTTGACCGGGCTGCCTGGATTAGCGGAGATCCGGTCTCTTTCCAAGTTCGCCCTCTCTCAAATCACCGTCGTGTTCAACGACAACGTGGATGTCTATTTTGCGCGGCAGTTGGTTCTTGAGCGGATCATGGCGGCAAAGGAGCGACTCCCGGAGGGGCTTGACCCAGTGATGGCTCCCGTCACCACCGGGTTGGGCGAGGTCTTTCACTACTATCTCGAAGGCCCTTCGACCCTTCGACAAGCTCAGGACGGTCGGCTCAGGACAGGGTCTGATGCGACGACTGATGCCATGGTCATCCAGACGGAGCTGACCGACCAGCGCACGTTGCAGGAGTGGGTCCTGCGTCCCCAGCTGAAGAGTGTCCCTGGGGTGATCGATGTGAACGGGATGGGTGGGTTTGTCAAACAGTACCAGGTCGTGGTCGATCCAGCCAAGCTGCGCAAGTTCGACATCACGCTCCACCAGATCTACGAAGCTGCGGTCAAGAACAATGCGAATGCCGGGGGTAATGTCCTGGAGCGGCATGCCGAACGTGCAATCGTGCGGGGCATCGGGCTCATCAAAACGGTGGGTGATATCGAGTCTATCATCGTCAAAGAAGTCGGTGGGACGCCGGTCTTCGTTCGCGATGTGGCAGAGGTCCGCATCGGCCACGCCGTTCGCCATGGCGCGGTCGTTCTCAACGGAGCGCGTGAAGTCGTGATCGGAACGGTCCTTATGCTTCGTGGAGGTAATGCCCGTCAGGTGGTTGAGGCCGTCAAAACGAAAGTGGCGGATCTGCAGCAGAGCAATACACTCCCGGCAGGGACGAAACTGATTCCCTTCTACGACCGTATCGAACTGGTGAATGCCGCCATCAATACGGTACGCGATGCGCTGCTCGAAGGGATTGTACTGGTGGTCTTTGTCTTTGTGTTCTTCCTGGGCCATGTCCGTAGCGCCATCATCGTGACCGTCACGTTGATCGTCACGCCGCTTGTGACCTTTATCGCCATGGAGCGGCTCGGACTTTCGGCTAACTTGATGACGCTTGGGGGGCTGGCGATCGCCATCGGTGAGATCGCCGACGGATCCCTGGTCATGGTGGAAAATGCCTATCGACACCTGGCCCAACACAGCGGGGCTTCGGAGGAAAGCAGACTCAGCGTCATTCTCCATGCCGCCAAGGAAGTCGGGCGGCCGATCCTGTTCGGCATTCTGATCATCAGCGTCGTCTTTTTGCCGCTTATGACCCTGCAAGGAATGGAGGGCAAGATGTTCGCGCCGTTGGCCTACACGCTGGTGATCGCGCTGGTAGCCTCGGTCGCGGTGACGCTGACCCTGTCGCCAGTGCTGGCCTCTCTCCTCTTGCGAGGAGACCATCCGAAAGAAACGCGCGTGACGCTCTGGATGAAACAACGGTATCTGCCGGTGTTGGAATGGACCCTCCGCCACCGCGGACTGATTCTGGCCGGCTCAACAGCGATCGTGTTGGGCAGTCTCACCCTTGTGCCGTTCGTGGGGCGGGAGTTTATTCCACTTCTTGAGGAAGGGTCCCTGACCCCCCAAGTCGTGAAGCTGCCGAGTGTGTCGCTCTCCGAGTCCATAGAGTTGGAGAAGCAGACCCAAAAAGCCATGTTGGAGTTTCCTGAAGTGAAGACGGCGGTGAGTAGGATCGGGCGAGCGGAAATTCCCTACCATCCGGAAGATCTCTATGAGAGCGATCCGATCGTGTCTCTGCACGACCGAAGCACATGGAAGACGGCCACGACTCAATCGGGATTGACGGACGCGATGAGGAAAAAGCTGGCGGAGATTCCCGGTATCTCCGTCCTCATGAGCCAGCCGATTCAAGAGCGGGTGGATGAGTTGATTTCCGGTATCAGGACCCAATGCGCCATTAAGTTGTTTGGAGACGATCTCGATGTGCTTCGCGACAAGGCGAAGGAGATTGCCCTGTTGATGCAACAGATCAACGGGGTGAAGGATATCAAGGTCGAACAGGTTGCCGGACAGCCCTATGTGATGATCGACATTGATCGGCAAAAGATCGCCCGTTTCGGCATCAACGTGGCTGACGTGCAGGAGCTCGTCACCACCGCGATCGGGGGGAGAGCGGCAACACAGGTCTATGAAGGCGAGCGCCGGTTTGAGCTCAGCCTGAGATTTCCGGAACCGTACCGAAATAGCGTGACAGCCATTGGAGAAATCCGCGTGAAAGCTGCGACCGGGGCGCTCATTCCCATGAGCGACTTGGCCAAGATCGACATGCGGGAGGGCCCGGCTCGTATCAGTCGCGAGCAGGTCAAGCGCCGCATCTACATCGGCTTTAACGTTGTCGGCCGTGATATCGGGGGTGTGGTGGATGAAGGGCGAGCAAAGCTGGCCGCGGTACTCCATTTGCCGGAGGGGTATAGCATCGTATGGGGCGGTGCGTTCGAAAATATGGAGCGGGCCAACGCACGATTGCTGATTGTTGTGCCGATTACACTGGCGCTGGTCTTCTTTTTCCTCTTTTGGGCATTTCATTCGTTGCGCGACGCAACCATGATCATCCTCAATCTTCCCTTTGCATTGATCGGCGGGGTCCTGTCGCTGTGGGTAAGTGGCCAGTATCTGAGCGTCCCGGCTTCTATTGGTTTTATTGAGCTGTTTGGACTCGCGGTGGGCAATGGGATCGTACTGGTCTCCTACATTAACCAGCTGCGCCATGAAGGACAGTCCATTGATGACGCGATTCTGGCTGGGTGCAGCCTGCGACTTCGTCCGGTTGTGATGACGATGATGACCACATTGCTTGGACTACTGCCGCTGGCGCTGGCCCAAGGGATCGGGGCCGAGGTGCAACGTCCGCTTGCCAGCGTCGTCATCGGTGGGGTTTTTACGTCGACGGCACTGACATTGGTCGTCCTGCCTACTCTCTACAGTGTATTTGCCGAACAGACGGTCAGGAAAGAGGAGGTGCCGGAATGGGTGTGAGGGGGGCAGGTGGGCAGATGAGTATTTTGTGGCGCCATGATGCGCTCGTAACTGGTTCAGCAATTTGAACAGATACTTGGTAATGCAGGCGGAGGCTACCGACTAATTGAGGTGCGCCATGTCGCCATCGAAATGCTCACCTCCCCACCTGTTTATGAGAGGGAAAGGAAAGATGGTTGGTGCTTGTTCCATACGCGCAGTTGCGGACCAACGAACCTGCCTGCTTGGGAAAGGTATGGAAGAGGGAGGTCGCACAATTGGAATGTGCTCCCTCAATGCGCGCAGTCGATGACCAAGGAGTCTGTCTGATGAACGAAACAGGAGTGCCGTCACAGTCAGGCACTAAACTTGTAGGTAGTCCTTAGCAAGTCTGCCAGGCCGGTCCGGGCTGAAGACCTTCGCTGGCAGGCGAGGCCGAATCCACAGGGCAATCAGTTAGAATGGGGAAGGGGGCGTTTATGAGACACGTGTTGGCGAGTATGACCTTGTTGTGCCTCTTTATCGGTTCGGGAGCTGCCGTGCAGGCTGCCGGGGCCGGAGATCAGGAATTCTCCAAGGGGGACAACTTATTGAAAAACAAACAGTACGTAGAGGCACGCACGGCGTTGGAGGCCGGTATCCAGAAGGATCCGTCGAATATCCAGGCACATTTCAATCTCGCCGAAGCCTGTCGAGCCCTTGAGGCTTGGACCTGCGCGGAGGAACACTACGAGGCTGCGCTGGATCTGGATGCCAAATCCGGGCCGACAAAATCCTATTTGCCCAAGACCAAAGCGAAGGTCTGGCGGTTACGGGAAGAGACAACGGCTTGGAGGCTCCTGCACGAAGCGAAGGCGTTGGTGGCCGGTGGAAAGATGAAGCAAGCCCAGGAGACGTTGGAAAGCGCCGATGAAATGGGCCTGAATAGTGAACAGCAGGCCCTTCACCAACAGCTCCAGGCCAAACTTCCGCGGTCTCTGTCTGGGGCGAAGAAACAAGTCTCTGCCGGGGCGTCCGGAGGGATGGGGGACGCTGATAACCTCGATCGGCAGATGGTGTTGGTCCCGGCGGGGACGTTCACCCGAGGGAGCACGCTCGGAGATGATGAAAAGCCGGTACGGCAGATTTATCTCAATGCGTTCCGGATCGACAAGTTTGAGGTGACGGTTGGGCAGTACGCCAGGTATTTGGACGCCACGGAAATGGAAGAACCTCCGGACTGGAGCATCATGAATCAACCGCAACATCTGAGACGTCCGGTCGTCAACGTCAGTTGGGAGGATGCGGTCAATTACTGCAAATGGGCCGGTAAGCGTTTGCCGACAGAGGCGGAGTGGGAAAAAGCGGCGCGGGGTACCGATGGACGGATTTATCCCTGGGGCAATGAAGCTCCGACCAGGCTCCACGCGAATTACGGGAGAAAGGATTGGGACGATCATCAGGCCTTGTCCCCGGTTGGATCGTTTGAGGCAGGGAAGAGCCCTTACGGGATCTATGACATGGCCGGGAATGCGTGGGAGTGGGTGTTTGATTGGTACGAGCATGATTCTTACAAGAAAAGTCCGGAGAAGAACCCTATCGGGCCGGCAAAAGGTGATGAGAAGGTCGTTCGCGGAGGGTCCTGGTTATACGTGACCGACTTTCTCCGGTCTGCGCATCGGTTCAATGCCCAACCGATGAATCGACAGTTCGGATACGGGTTCCGTTGCGCAAAGACGCCGTAGCTATTTGCAGCGAGGTGGCGATGTCCATGGGACGTCGGTGGAGCCTTGAGAGATGGGGAATTGCATGCCGTTCCTCAAGAGATGCCGCTCAGCGATATTTGGCAAAGCAGAGAAGGTCGAGGTGATCGTAGTGATCGGGGAGAATCGTCTCAGCCTTATAGCCAAGGCCCATGAAGAATTGAATGTTGCGAGGCGTACGCAGCATGGTGCAGGCGTAAAATTTATGTGCATCGATGGCTGCTCGTTCAATCTCACGGATCAGGGCTTTCCCGACGCCATGGCGCTGATGGGTGGGAAGCACCGAGAGCAACCGAATGACACAGACGCCGGCCACCGTCCAGAAGCGCACGGAACCGACGATTGCTCCTTGATCGCCTGCGACGAAAATGTGTTTCTCCCTCGCATCTTCTTTCAGGCTCTCGAGAGTTTCGGTCGTCCAGCCACTGACGGTGTAGACACCGACGTATTCGCCGAAGGCGGATTGTTGCACAGAGAGGATCGCTGGAAAATCTGCTTCAGTCGCTGGTCGAATATGCACCACGGCATGGCCTTTGGTTAGGGGACGACGTTCGACGTTCATAACGCAATGAGATGGGATTCGCAAGGGTGATTGGTCGATTACGAAACACCCGCAGCATGAGGCGGTAGGGTGGATTGTGCCAGGCTGTCGGGGTTCATACAAGGAGGGGAGGTTCTATGCTCAAGGAAGTGGCGGGGGACATTTTACAGTCGAAAGCAGAGTTGGTGGCGCACGGTGTGGCCCCGAACGACGGGTTCGCGAACGGTCTGGCGTTGTCCCTGAGGCAACAGTGGCCGGCCATGTATAAGGATTTCAGGCACTATTGCCAAACATTTACGCCCAAGGCCGGTGAATTATGGGCCTGGGCGGGTGCCGGTGGTGTGCGAATCGTGAGCCTATTTACTCAGGAGCCGGCTCCAAGCCATGGAGCCAAACCGGGGAAAGCTACGATCGAGAACGTCAACCACTGTCTCAAGGCACTCGCCAAGTTGGCTGAAAGCGAGAAGGTCAAGAGCGTCGCGCTGCCGCGTCTGGCAACCGGGGTCGGTGGACTGGATTGGAAGGACGTGAAACCGTTGATCGACAAGCATCTCGGCCACCTGTCCGTTCCTGTTTATGTGTATGCGGTCTATCAGCCGGGTGCACAGGCAAAAGAAGGATGATGGTGTCTTGACCGAGTGAAACGGTCCGGCCTTGTGTACGTTGGGCTTGGAGACCACTCCCATGGCAGTGATTGCTCCGGAGCTCTATGACAGGTTGGTCGTTCTACGACGAACGCTCCATCAGTATCCTGAGCTGAGTGGGCAGGAAACTCGGACGGCCTCAGCCATCGGCAAGTTTCTTCACGATTTTGGCATTCCTCACCGCATGAACATCGCGGGACATGGGGTCGTGGCCGACATTCCCGGGGATTCCGGAGTGCCTTGTGTGGTGCTCCGTGCCGACATGGACGCGCTCCCCATTCAAGAAGAAACCGGTCTCGAATTTTTGTCGGTACACCGTGGCGTCATGCATGCCTGCGGGCACGATGGTCACACGACGATGCTGCTCGGCGCTGCAGCGTTGTTGTCTCAAGAGCCAGACTTGCCGGCACCGGTACGATTGATTTTTCAACCGGCGGAAGAAAAGGGGACCGGTGCGATCGCCATGATTAAGGAAGGTGCACTCGATGGGGCTGGTCTCATCTTCGGTGGCCCATCTGGATCGGCATTACCACCCTGGGACTATTGTGGTGAGCGAGGGGCCGGTCAATGCATCGTCGGATAATTTTGCCGTTGAGATCATCGGGCAGGGAGCACATGGAGCCAGACCGCATGAAAGTATCGATGCGGTGGTGGTGGGGAGCCTCATGATCATGGCGCTGCAAACGATCGTCTCCCGTGAGGTCGATCCGGCCCGGCCTTCGGTTGCTTCGGTCGGCCAGTTTCACGCAGGAACTGCACCGAACGTGATTGCAGGACAGGCCAAATTGGAAGGAACGGTGCGGGCACAAGATCCGGCTGTCCGCCAACAGTTGCTCAACTCCGTACGCCGCATCGCCGAATCGATCGGGCAGTTACACGGGGCGAAGATCTCTGTCACGGTGATCGAAGGCACACCGCCGCTCACACCGGATTTCATCGTGGACGAGGACTCTGCCTCGTATCCGTCCGGCGGCGATTACCGACTTGAGCAGATGCAAGCCGAGGGCTATCCAGCTCTGCTGCGTATTGAACGAGGGCGAGTCAAGAATCGAGAAATCTTTGGGCCGATGCGATTGGACTACGGGTTCTTCAAGCTGCAAGCCCGCCGGACCAACTATTTCTTGGCCCGCTCCGGCACGCAGGTCGTCGGGGCGGTCGGCTATACCATGGACCAGGTTGAACACACCGTGCGGGTATTCGAACTCATTGCGTTGGCCGATGATGTCGTGCGCTTTCTTCTGGTCGAACTTGAGCGGACGTGTCGGGAGGAGATGGGGAGTGAATACATTGAAATCGACGTCAGTGCTTATGCGCCACGCATGCAGCGAACGTTGCTGGAGTTGAACTTCCTTCCGGTCGCCTATGTGCCCGCCATGGTGTTCTATCAGGTCGAACGACTCGACATCGTGAAAATGGTACGGCTGAACAAACGACAAGATTTGGGGCCACTCGGTCTGACCGGGCCCGTTCAAGCCGTGGCCGATGTCGTGATGCGCGGATTTTCGACGTGCGTCATCGCGCCTCGTATGGCGCGGGCGATCAAAGAGGTCCCGTTGTTTCATGGAATGAATACCGAACAGGCGACCAGGTTGGCCGGAGTGTGCACGGTGAAAAGCATGCGAAGAGGGAAGCGACTCTTTGCGGAGCATGATCCAACCGACCGGCTCTATGTGGTGCTTCAAGGGCGGGTTATCATCAGCGGCGGACCTTCTCCGGCCATCATGGGCACCATCCATACCGGAGAAACCTGCGGAGAAGTCTCTCTCTTGTCGGCCAGACCTCACTCTGCCACGGCGATGGCCGTGAAAGAGATCGAGGTCGCCGAACTTCCTCGGAAAGACCTGGAAGACCTCATTCGACGTCGTCCCGATATCGGGGTGATTATCTACAGAAACTTGGCCATCGGACTTGGAGACAAGCTCCTCCGCTCAGGAGAGTGGAAGCGGGATCAGGAGCGAAGTGCAGCTGGGCGCTTGTTACACTAGCCTGTTATGCAGCCTCACTGCCATATCGGTGAAGCTTGGAACCGTTCGATGCCTTTCGTCGTAGGAGGACTTGCCGATTGTGATGGATCACCTCATCGACGATCATTCCGCAGTTGACGCAACGCCAGGCGTGAACCACGGAGGATGAACCAGTTTGTACGAGAAAGCTGTCGTCATAGACCGCGAGCCCATTGCATCGTTGGCAATTCATCATTCATCTCCCGATTGTGTCATTCGCTCCACCTGTGGAGCTTGTTGTGGAATTCTCGGGTCAGCCGCACGATTGGCATGTTTCATACGTGTGGTTTGCAGCATAGCGATCCCATCTTGAAGGCCCAGCAGGTATCGTCCTCGAATTTCAGCGGAACAGAGCTGATAGTCGACGCTGTGGTCTCGATTCATCACCGCGTCTCGAAGCCCGTCCGCTTCGGCTTGCCAGGCATCCGCCTCCGGCTCACTCCGAGCCTGTCTCGATCGTTGTCGACACCATTCAATTCGCTCAGTAATAGGGGGCATCGGTTGTCCCATTTGTTCGGTCATAGGGGCGCAAGTCCTTTGTATCAAGGCTTTGAAGCAAGTTGAGTGCCATGAGGGACAACGATCGAGAGGCAGATTGGAATTGCTCCTGGGACTCGGTGGATTCATAAGTAAGTATAAGAGGTTATGGTGGTGGGGGCCGTTCGAGATGCTAGGCCAGGGGGATGTCATGGAAGCCGTAAAAGTGAAGGAGGTGAAGGCAAATGAATCTAGTACTTTAACGTAACGAGAGAGTCGGTTTGAAACGGCCGGTTCCCCCCTGAGAAAGGCTTCACGCGAAGGGATATGTTCCGAAAGCGATGGCCCTTTGCCATGCCTGGAATACGGATGAAACTTGAGCGGTGGGGGGGAGGGTTTTGACATCGTGACGGGGGTGACCTTGACGAGATGAGAAGTCTTTCGTACTGATCAGGGCCGTGCTCCTTCATAGTCGTATCAGCAATCGGGTATAGTGGTCGCCAGGGATTTCTGACAAGGTCCCGGTGGATGTTCTATTGAAAGAGTTAACAACCTTATCGTGAGACAAGGAGTCGAGATGGGTGAGCATGGGGGCGGGTCCGTGAAGGAGTTTATGCATCGCTATCTGGAGGTCGTCTCACAGAAGGCGACGGTTATGGCTGTGGCCGAACGAATGAGCATCAAGCGGATCGGCTGTCTATTGGTTGAGTCGGATGATCCCACCCGAGGGCCAATCGGTATTCTGACGGAGACAGATCTCGTGCGGAAAGTCCTTGCCGCGGGATTAGATCCCATGGCGACGGCGGCAAGTCAGGTGATGGTCAGTCCCATTCTGACGATCACAGGTGACCGTACCATGTTGGATGCCAGCCATGTGATGGAAACCAATCATATCCGTCACCTCTGTGTGGTGGAGGCCGGAGAGATTGTCGGGATCATCTCCGTGCGGGATCTGGTGCGATCGTTCGTGGATGTGGAGAGCGGCCCAGTCAGTGACCTTGAGAAGGTCTACCGTCCGTTGAGCGTTCTGATGGCAACCACATTCGCGACAATTCCGAGCGACGCGTCTCTTCTCACTGCGGCTCAGCTGATGTGTGAGAAACGGCTCGGATCCTTGTTGACCATTGAAGCGGGTGAGATCGTCGGCATCGTGACGGAGTGCGACCTGGTTCGGCGAGGGCTTGCGATCAATCGCGCAGCAGAGCACACGCATGTCAGTGCCGTGATGAGCTCGCCGCTGCTCAGCATTGATGTCAATCGTACGGTCCGCGACGCCAGTAAGGCGATGGCCGAACAGGGCGTGCGGCACTTAACCGTGACGGAAAGCGGGAAGATCGTCGGGGTGCTCTCGGTGCGGGATCTCGTGAAAATGGTCGCTGTTCGGGATCGTCCCAGGTTTCTCAGCAAGCCGTCATAGGAAATAGGGAATCATTCCAACAGCATCACGGCCAGCTGAGGAAGCCAGGGGAGCATCAGCACGCCGAGACAAATGGAAAGGGCAACGATCGAGGCCGCCAGTTCCTCATCGAGCTGCGTTTCTGCTGCGATGATCAAGGCGCTGACTGCCGAGGGCATCATGGCGATCAGGACCACGACTGCTCGTTCCACTCCCGTCAGTCCCAATATCCGCACGGTCGTCAATCCGAACAGGAGCCCGCCACCGATCCGTGTAGCCACACCCACTGTGGCCAGACGCGCCGTTCGCCGGATCGTGGAGAAACTGATCGAGAGACCGAGCACCAGACTGGCAAGTGGTGTCGTCGTGAAGTGCAATGGTTTGAGTAGCTCAATGAGCCGGAGAGGGAGATGCTGTCCTGACAATTTGATGGCGAGAATGCAAGCCAGGGCACATAAAGGCGGCGACAACAGGAAACGGATCGCAGCCGACCTACGGGTGGCAGTCTGAGTGCTGTGCCAAACCGCGAGACCGTAGAGGACGGTGAGGGTCAGCGTCGTTTGACCGAGATCGAAGAGCACGGCGTATGTCAGACCCTCTTCACCGAATGTGGCTAGAATGACGGGAAAGGCAAAATAGACGGAATTGATGGAGCTCGTGGCCAAGACGAACCCACCTTGCGTCTCACGTGAAAGTGAGAGGAGCCGGGCCAGCCGCCAGGAGCAGACGACCATCGGAAGCGTAATGAGGCAGGCGGCCAACGGGAGTTTCCACGCTGTCGATGTCAGAGCGACCGGATCAAGCGAGACGAGGATCGTCGCCGGCAGACTGACGGAGAACACAAAAGTGGCCAACCGTTCGGCATGCGCTTTGGTCAAGATGCCACGGGATCGGAGGAAGATTCCGACGACAAACGTGACGACGAAGACGTGAAGAGACAGAGGCATAGCGGTCGATGAACGAGAAGGACATGATGCCGTTCTCTCTGCGCGCGATGCAATGTCTTCTTGGATGGGTATTTCAGAGCGCTTGATTCTTCAGCACGTTAGACTTAGAAGAGAGGAACAGAAGAGGGACCAGGATCAGAGTAAGGGGCTCTGGCACACGGTCAGGCGAATGTGATGGCCCCCTTGTTTCGTCGATATACCTGATATGGCAAGCAAACCAGATCGTGCCGTACGTCTTTCCAAAGCCGCCATCGAGGCCCTGTGGCAGGGCAATGTGGTCGGAGCGATCAACCTCGTACGCAAGGAGCGGGGTATCGGGATGGCGGAAGCGAAGGAGCTGGTGGTCACCTACATCGGCACACAGCCGGCCCTTAAGAAGAAGATTGATCAGGTGCTCGCAACGGCCAAACGGAGATTCATCGGATGGATGGCGGGGGTGTTGATTGTGGCGGCCGGCATCGCCTATTTCCTGATGCAGGTGCGGTAAAGTCAGCGATCATGCGCAAAGATGATGGCCCGCTACCTGGTCCTCGCAAATCTCCACCAACTCGTTTGGGCCTTCCAATGTTCGTTGATTGTTCAGAGTCATAGATAGTGAGTGGCAGCCTTCTTCAATCAAGTGGCTAACAGGGCCTTATCGTGATACGAAGGTTAACTTCGGTAAGCAGAGGTTATGCAGTACGAGTATAACGAGTATATGTCATTGGAGGTATCTGATGAACGATCAGGACACACAACGAGCGGTGGAGATTCTGAACCGGATTATGGAGCATGAATTAGCGGGAGTGGTACGGTATACGCATTACTCGCTCATGATCTACGGCTATAACCGCATTCCAATCGTGTCGTGGCTGAAAAGTAATGCCGACGAGAGCCTTGCCCACGCGCATAAAGCCGGGGAACTAGTCACCTTACTCGGCGGCCATCCGTCGCTGAAGATTGGAACGCTGCTGGAAACCGAGAAGCATGATGTGGGAGATATTCTGCGGGAAAGCTTGGAGCACGAGAAGGGCGCTGTCGACGCCTATTACGAACTTCTGAAAATCTCCGAAGGAAAATCAGTCCTACTGGAAGAGTTTGCGCGAGAAATGATCGTCGATGAAGAACTGCACCTTGACGAGGTCAACAAGATGTTGCGGAAGTCAGGTGATGTTCGGCCGTTTCGCTCATAACCCTTCAGGCAATGGGAAAGACAGCGTGCCAATAACATGTGGTGCAGCATCTTATAGCAGGTGATGTGCTATCGCTGATGGAGGTGCCGATGCGCCGATATCGCAAGATGAATGTGGCGATTGGTCTTGGTCTGATCTTGTGCTCGCTAGCGGGGGTGAGGGCGGTGTGGGCCAAGGTGCAGGTGTTGCCGGAAACGGTGCTCTTTGTGGAGGGCAAGAAGATCAGTGGACACAACAGTTTGCTGCATCATCCGGTGGTGAAAGGGGTGGTTGCGGCATTTGAGCGGGCAGAGTCGGGGCTACAACAAGAAGAGATCGATACCCTCATGCAGTTTTATGCTCCGTCTTACGACTACCACGGGTTGAAACAAGCGGACGTCCGACGGGTTTGGGGCGAAGTATTCGAGCACTATAAGGCGCTCGAGTCGCTCCATTTGTTTTCCGATATCAAGGTACTGAACGTGGATGGGACGCTACGAGTAGAGGTGACCTGCACGGGCGGGTTGTACGGGACCGATGAACAGAGCAGAAAGCGAGTGACCATCGACAGCTGGTTCCGTGAAGTCCACTATTTGATAAAAGACGGTGAGAACTGGCGATTTCTGGGCAATGCCGGCGAAGTGCCGGCTGCTGCCCCCTTTGCATCGGCTCCACATCACCCGCTGTTTTAACAGGATGCTGAAAAAATCCGCATCCCAAATCGCACCAGGCACCCGGTTGCTCTCGTCACTGAGCAAGAAGGTAATGGCCTTGGCTGCAGCCGCATGTTAATTGGAACAGTCATCTTTCTCTGTCATGCATGAGCTGTCGGCCTGATCGACCAACCGTGGCAGTTGCTTTGAGTAGTATTCTGCCTTGTGTTCATTGCTCGCTTGTTTGGCAGTTTGAGCCGCCCCTGCCATCGCGCGATATCGATTGGGCTGTCGCTCAAGCACCTTTTCGAACTCAGCCAGAGCCTCGACCGGTTTGCCAGCACGTTTCAGTGCCGTGGCCAACATCTCGCGCGCGGGAAGAATCGGCCCCGGAGTGACGACACTTTTTGCACTCGCATCTTCACAATCTGCCGCTCGGCGCAAGATGGTCAGCGCTTCGTCGTGCTTCCCTTGCGCGAAGGCGATGAGTCCCTGTACGATTTGGACCTGTATGTCGATCTGATCGGCCCAGTACGTCAATCCCATTGCGGCTGCCGTCTCGCGAAGTTCGATCAACCGCTTCAGTTCGATGCTCGATTTGTCTAGCTCTCCGCTCATGGCAGAACCAACACCGCGGGTGAAAGCATTCACTGCTTCTGCCTGCGGATACTTCTTCCATGGATACGCTTCCTGCTTAGGAAAGAGCGGCAAATTCGCGGCCTCCTGCCAGTCTGATCGTTCAAGCGCGACCCTCGCGGGAATAGCGGCATAGGCGTAGGCAACCGCCACCTTATCGATGCCTGTTTTGGTTCGCTCCTGCTCCGCAATGGCTCGTGCCGCCCGCTCCTGATGTAACTGGAGATGGGCATAGACCATGTAGTCGGAGGCATGATGCCCATCATGCGTTATCGTATCGTCCGCCGTCGCAACCGCCTTACGGTTGGTATCGATCGACTCTTCCCAGAGTCCCATGAGCGTGAAGATATGCGAGGGCATATGCAGCGCATGAGGGGCGTCCGGGGCGATGGTCGCATACTTCCTCGCCGCCCCAATTCCGTAACGGGCCAGCGGTGGATAGTCATAGCTGTGGATGAGGTAATGTGCGACACCGGGATGATTGGGTTGCTTGACGAAGAGCGGTTCCAGCAACTTGGCAGCTTGGAGTTGATGAGTGAACCGCTTATCCGCAGGATCAAAATTCGCCGAAAGGAAGAGGGCATACAGGACCGTTGCCTCCGTATCTTCTGGATAGCGCTGCGCCAGTTGGGCCATCGCCGCTTCGAATGCGTCGGCCCGTTCGCGATAGTTCTGTTTTTTCAGACCATGAAACAACACCTCGAATGCTGCCACATACTCGCGCTCTCGCTGGCTCTTGAGCCCTGCCTTACGAGCAGCCTCAAGCAACGTCGGCCCTTCCGTCATCGCGTTCTCGGACAGAGAGACGGGCCAGACAAATGGGTTATCGAGCATCGCCAAAGCCTTAGCCAAATGAGCCATCCCGCAATGGGGATCGGCTTTGAGTACCCGGTCCGCCGTGGCCATGGCCTGTTGCCATTGAAACGAGTAGTAGTAAGCCATCGTCACATTGAACTGGGCCTGTGCCTCCGCATTACATTCAACTTGGAAATGCAGGTCGCCAAGCTGAGCCTCGTGTGTATCTGCATCGTGTGCGCTCACCGCCGGTGCTCCCGCAAGGGCAATGAGCGTCGATATTAGTGCCATGGTTCGCCCTATGATATTCATGATCACCTCGTTGAGTATCAATTCAGCTAGCCAGTCGACTGGTGATTCCGAGCTTTCCGTATCACGCCAAACCCTGTTTCATCTGGTCATACTGCTCTTTCCTGAGTTCTCCGCTGGCATAGCGACGATCAAGAATCTGTCGTGGAGTTTCGTGCCCATGGTGCCCGATCTTTCCACAGCCGGGCATCATCCCGCGCCGCCAGAGCATAATAGCCGTGCCGATCATCATGATGAAAAGCAGCAAGGGGAAGATCCACATCCATGTCATTCCCTGCCAGCAGGCTGTCCAGGCATTCATTGTTCCTCCCGCGCCGTTATAGGCGCTTCGCAGATACCGTTATCAGGATTTACTATTGTGTATCCCGCTTTCTTAAAGTTACGTGTCCATCCAACGGGCGGCGCATCAACGCCGTCCGCTGGATAAGCAGATAGTATTTATTGGGATTCGTAAATCCGGATCTCCGGTTCCGCCGCGAGAAAGGGCTTCAACTCTCTCACCACATCATTGCCGAAGAGAGTGCTTTTCAGATAGCTCTCGGCTGACGCTCGTGCAGTAAATCCGTGAAGCACCTGTACATCCTCCTCACGCACCAAGAGTTCCTTAGATTCCGCGCCACAAATCGTCGTGAGAAAGGGATTCTTATATTTTGTGTAGACTGCCGCCGCCTTCGCGCGATTCTCCGCCGGGATCTTCAATGTAATCTCCAGATACGCTTTGCTCATCATGGCCTCCTGTCAGTGTGCGCGGAATCGCCGCGCCGCCGCTCTCGTCATGAGAGCGTATGTTCAAGCTAACAGGTACGGCAGAATTGCGATGTTCTCTAGATAACAGTTCCGGAGCTTTTTTAAGAATCGATTAACTTGTCGATTTCCTTGATGTCCCGCACGCAGACATACTCGCGGCTGTATGCCAGCACCCCTTGGTCACGGAGTTTATTGAGCATCGTACTCACCACTGGTCTTGTCGCTCCCACGAGATCGGCCAACTCTTGTTGTGTGAGACGAAGATGTTGCCCAAAGCCATGAGTGCAACGGGTGGCAAAGCCTCCTGACAGCTCTCGGAAGATCTCGGCGAGCCGGGCCTCGGTTCGTTTGAACGCGAAGCTTTCGAGCCTGCGTTCCATCCGGCGATGGCGCTGCGCGAGCAGCGAGACACATTCCAAGGCGACAGCGGGATGGTGCAGTAACAGGCACTGGAACTCATCAATCGGCGCTTGCCAGATGGAGACAGCCCCAATTGCGCTCGCTGTGTCTTCGGCTTCAGCGGCACGACTCAGGGCGGCGCCAAAGAAGTCACCCGCTCCCAACACCGCCGTGGTGAGCGTCGTCCCATCGGGGCTGATCCTCGTGAGGGCTACCTGACCATGGAGCACGCAATAGACAGTTTTCCCGGGGTCGCCGAGCTGGTAAATGGCGCCACGGTGCCGGATCGCCACAATCCGAGCCGTCGGACAGTCCCGACGGAGATCTTCTGGTGGAATTCCTGTCAGAAGGGGACACCCTTTCAACTCTTCCGGCTTCTTCATCGCTTGTGCTACCTTTCATCGTGCTCTTGGCTTCGATTGATTGGCCGAACGATGTGTAAACAGCTGAAGATCGATATTTCAATGCGACCAGCTATGAAGCACAGAAAGACAGTGGGGAAAATAGATGGAGAACTCGTCACGTCACTGATAGCGTCTTCCTCGTTGAGGGACAACCGTCGAGAGCCTCGACGCTGGCGATCTCGCATCCAGTTCGCTCCAATTGGACTACGGGTCTCCTCACAGAACCAGTTTCAACTTTCGTCCCCCTGAAATAGTAAACCCATTCCGCTGGTAAAAGGTCAGAGACCGATCGAACTGCGGTAGAGGCGGTGTTGTCACTTCGAGACGTTTCCACTCCCGTCCCTCACCAATCAGTTTGGCCTCGGCCAGGAGTGCGGATCCTATCCCTTTCGAGCGATATGGCAATCGGACATAGAATTCCGGGATCGTTCCATACACACCTTCCGTGTACAGGGCATAGCTTTCATACAACGCCAGAAACCCAACCGGTTTGGAGTCTAGTTGCGCAAGCAAGACAGTGTACAAGCCCTGCTTCATCCATGACCGAGCTCGCTCCTCGGTTTCAGCATGATTAAATCCAAAGACCTTGTCGTTCACCGCTGCCATGATGTCATGCAAGAGTTCACCCACCATCGTGGCAACGGCATCTGCGTCGTGAATTTCAGCGCGAACAATATGGACGGTCATGGTGGTCTCCAGTGTCACGCTACGATCTGTGTTGAGTCTCGTCAATGACGAATCGGACCTTTGATAGTCCAAGTGTCTAAGAAGCTGGTTTCACTCCAATACGACAAAATCATTCAGCATGGGGCGCCTACCCAAGTTCTTGTGAGCCATGTGAGTACCTGGACTTTGTCTCGTACATAGAAGATAGTGGTTTTATGTGTCCGACCCACAGCCTTGTCGGGTGAACCGCTATGCCACGATTGATCGCGGTGCTTGGTGAGTATACGCCCTCGTATGGTCCGCACCAAGCGACCGATGCGGCTATTGAACATTCCAAAAAGTTTTTGGGCGTGGACATCGGCGTTGAATGGATCTCCACTCAAGCGATCGATGAGCGGGGTTTGAATGACTATTCAGGTCTGTGGATTGCGCCAGGCAGCCCTTACAAGAGTTTGGAAAAGACGTTACGCACGATTCAGTATGCGAGAGAGCACCGAGTCCCCTGCTTGGGCACGTGTGGCGGATTCCAACATATGTTGCTGGAATATGTCCGCAATGTGCTTAGTTTGAAGGATTCCGGCCATGCTGAATATGATCCCTATGCCTCGAACCTGTTTATTTCACGGCTCGCCTGTTCCTTGGCAGGTCGCGAGATGGAGTTGAATCTCGTAGCCGGCTCACAGGTGGCTGCTATTTACGGAGCGACATCAGTGAAGGAGCAATACTATTGCAACTTTGGGGTGAACCCTGAGTATGTTCCTCTTTTGAAGCAGGGGCCGCTCAATGTGTCCGGATCAGACGCGGAAGGGGAAGTTCGTGCCGTCGAGCACCCTGGTCACCCTTTCTTCGTCGGGACTCTCTTTGTACCTCAGCATCGGTCGACTCGTGAACGACCACATCCTCTTGTAACGGCCTTCCTGAAGGCTGTCTTGAAACGGGCAGAGACCTCGGTCAAGGATACAGTGGAGCACTGAAGTTCGTTCGCTTTCATACTCCAGCCCGCCTCCTCTGCGGAAGTACTTTGGGGACATGTGGAACAACCATTCCTTGACCGCCGCTACAAGGGAAGGCACATCCTTTGCGCCAGGTAATAGTCGGGTTGATCCTCGCCGTCTTGATCGTTGGGTTCACCCTTATGGGTTGCGTGGATAGAATGGTAGAACCCTCGGACGTGTTCGGCGACGTCCATCGAGGAGAGACCTACAGTTCTGCGTCAAACATGATCGACGACTGGTACGCGGTCGAAGTGATCGATACACAAACCTTTGCCATCAACGAACCGAAATCCTCGCAGTACAACACGTCGTATCTCCTCGTCGGAGAGACTCGATCTCTCATGTTCGATGCGGGGAGCGGCGAGCGTCCGGCCGGTTCTCGATCCATGCGCGAGGTGGCGGAGCTGTACACAGGCAAGAAGCCAATCTCACTCATCCTCTCCCACTTTCACTACGACCACATCTCTGATGCCGCTGCGTTTGACGGCGTGACTCTTATCGACCGCCCGGACATCCATACCACAATCAAAGACGGAGTCTATACGATCGGTCCATTGGAGTCGCACGGGATGGATTGGCGACCGCTCAAGGTTGCGCATCTTGTCGCGGATGGTGAGGCCCTCGATATTGGAGGCCGGACCGTCGAGGTCTTCAACTTGCCAGGGCATACCACGGAGTCGATCGTGCTGTTCGATCGGCATCGCAACCAGGTCTTCACCGGTGATTTCGTCTACCGACATCTGAGCGGCATCATCGCCTTTGCATCGGGGTCCGATCTGACGGCGTACAAGGAGAACAGTACGCGGTTGTTACACCTCACCAATGCCGACACGCTGTTCTTCGGCGCACATGGCATCCCACGGTTTGATCGCGACTGGCTCACGCTGTTCGATCGTGAACTGGACAAGATTGTTAAGGGCACAGCCACGTACCGGTATGCGGCCCATTATCTAGCTTCAGGCATCCCCTGGCGGGTCTATCAGAATGGTGATCTGTCCATTTATACGACGCCCCTGGTTGATCCCCCGGTCTTTTGGTCAAAATGGATATGGCTGCTCGTCGTGACCATGGGCCTCCTGTTCTTGTACCCGCTGTACCGAATCGTGGCGCCTTGTTTCTAGACGACAGATAGCCATGGCTATGCAATTGGATCAGGTTGTTCCATTCGGTCGCTCTCTCGATGAATATCGGGCGATGTTCTCCTTGTCTCTCGAGGATCTGACCAAAACTATCGTCGACGTGGCCGGTGGTCCGGCAAGTTTCAATGCCGAGATGCCGGCGCTGGGGAAACGTGTGATCTCTGTGGATCCGTTGTACACATTCTCAGTCGCTGAAATTGAGCAACGGTTCTATGCCATCGTTGATGGGATTGTCGGGCAGATCAAAGAGACGCCGGGTGATTGGGTCTGGAGGTTCCACCAATCACCCGAGCAGCTGCGAGCGCACCGCACTCAGGTACTCACGCGATTCCTCGCGGACTACGAACAAGGAAAAGCAGACGGTCGGTACGTCATCGGCGAGCTTCCACGATTGGATTTTTCTGACGCACAGTTTGAGCTCGCCTTGTGTTCACATTTTTTATTTTTATACTCGGATCACTTCTCGTACGAGTTTCACCGTGCCGCTCTCTCCGAGTTGTTGCGAATCGCGGAAGAAGTCCGGGTGTTTCCCCTGCTGACCCTCGCCCTGAAGCCGTCTCCCTACCTCGCACCGCTTCTTGAGGACTTCGCACGCGCCGGCTATCACCATGAAATCCGCCCCGTGTCCTACGAACTCCAACGCGGTGGAAACCAGATGCTGTGCATCACGCGGGCAGATGCCAGGTAATGGCCGGATGTCGTTCCAGGCTGTTATGGAATAAACCCCCTGCTCATGTTCTTCCCGCTGTGCAGCGACAGAACCAGCCATCGACAAGTCTATCATCGGCAGCACTGTTTCACTTTGATACATTCGAGACTATTGAGTACAGGCGTCACCTATCTGCACTTGTACGCATGTTTCGAAGAGAGTAGCCTGTGTTCTTGAGACAGAGTCAGGCTATTCATCGACGCGATGAGCCTCTTTCCCACACAGAGGCAACCGCTCCTCATGCAGCTGTTCAGGCGTAGGCATACGGGTGTTGGCTGCGACGGTACGTAGGTTTGCAGTGGATCAGGGAAGGACGTGAACCTCCTCTCTCCAATTTCAAGGAGGACCATCATGGCCACCTCCCAACTGAATATCACAGCGAATACGCCGCTCGGCGCTACGGTTGTGCCTGGTGGCGCCACGTTCCGCACCTGGGCGCCGATGGCGCTGGAAGTCTACATCGCACTGGGCCATCCGACGGGTACTGCGCCCAGAGCTTTCCCCAAACGGGTAGGCGACTTGCTCGTGAAAGATGCCCATGGCTATTGGGCCGGTTTTGTTCCCGGCGTGAAGGATGGAGATCTGTACCGCTTCTACGTGGTCGGAACCGGGAGCGAAGGCTTCAAGCGTGACCCGTATGCACGCGAACTGGAGTTGAACGGCTATCCCGATTGCAACTGTATTGTCCGCGACCCGACCGGCTATCCATGGCACGACGAGGGGTTCCGCCCGCCGGGTTTCAATGATCTCCTCATCTACCAGTTTCATATCGGGGTGTTTTACGCGAAGGATAGCGCCGGCAACGACATTCGCCGTCACCGCATCGGCAAGATTCTGGACGTCGTGGATCGGATCGAATATTTTGCCGACCTCGGGGTGAATGCGGTTATGCCGCTGCCGTTTCAGGAATATCAGGGGGAGAACAGCCTTGGCTACAATGGCACCGATCTGTTTTCACCCGAGATGGATTATTCCGTTCCTCCTGAAGATCTTGCGCCCTACCTCGGTCGTGTCAATCGCCTACTGACGGTCAAGGGATGTGCTCCGATGACGGCTGCTCAACTGACCGGCCAGATCAATCAGTTCAAGGCTTTTATCGACCTCTGCCATCTGTATGGCATCGCGGTGATTACGGATGTCGTCTATAACCATGCGGGCGGCGGATTTGACGATCAAAGTCTCAAGTTCTACGACCGGCAGCCGTACACGACCGACAACAACAGTCTGTACTTTACCGATCAGGACCATGCCGGTGGGCGAGTCTTCGCGTTTTGGAAGCGCGAAGTCCGACAGTTCCTGATTGATAACGCTAAGTTTCTGCTGGAGGAGTATCACGTGGATGGGCTGCGTTACGATCAGGTCACGGTGATCGCGGAAAGCGGTGGGTGGTCCTTTGCTCAGAACCTGGCAAGCACGCTACGGTTCGTCAAGCCGAGTGCCGTTCAGATTGCCGAATACTGGGGGGGTGAACGGTGGAAAGGTATCGCCGCTCCTCCGTATGGCATGGGCTTCGACATCGGCTACGGTGACGCGCTTCGGGACAGCCTACGTACGGTCATTGGGGAGTGTGCAGGAGGTCGGGATGCCCACGTTAATCTCGAACTCTTACGCGATGCCCTGTACGTCACGCACAAAAGCCCTGGCCGTTGGACCGTGTTGCAATGCATCGAGAATCATGACTTGTTGTACGTCGATCACGAGGGTCGCGACCGTCAACCACGCATCGCCGCCCTCGCGGATCCGACCGACGCGCGGTCCTGGTATGCACGCAGTCGAGCCAAAGTCGCGACCGGTCTGTTGCTGACCGCTCCAGGTGTCCCGATGATCTTCATGGGTCAGGAATTTCTCGAGGACAAGTATTGGACGGATTGGCCCGGGCGGCCGGAGTTGTTGATCTGGTGGGCTGGTCTTGAAGGCCAAGACAAACACATGTCGGATCAACACCGCTTCACGCGCGATCTTCTGTGGCTGCGGCGAAAGCATCCGGCGCTTCGCGGAGAAGGGCTCAACGTGTTCCATGTGCATCATGACAACCGGGTGATCGCGATGCACCGTTGGGTGCCTGGTATCGGGCGAGACGTGGTTGTCGTGGCCAGCCTGAATGAGCAGACGCTGTTTCACTACACTCTTGGGTTTCCCGACGGAGGGCACTGGAACGAAATCTTCAACAGCGATGTCTACGACCAATGGTTCAACCCCCATGCACAGGGCAACCCCGGGGGCGTCGACGCGGACGGATCGTCATGGGACGGAATGCCGGCTTCAGCCGGTCTTACCTTGCCCGCGAACAGCCTGCTGGTGTTCACACGTGATGGTGGAGATTTCTGAACAGAGGGGCAGCTGAGTGCTCAAGGAAAGCGGGCTGAAGAACCAGGTTTCCTCTCGGTGAATACACCCGGCTGACAGGTTTTCTCCCGGGTGCCGATACGTCACAGGCTTGGAGGGGAAATACATCCTTATCCAGAGAACGTGTTCATCGTGAGTTGACCCATAATTCTTTACCGGAGGACGTAGCCGTATGATCGATGTGGGGCGTTTCTATGAAATGCAGGCACTGCAGTATCTTGACGATCGAGATCGATCTCGTGTCGGAGTCGAGATCGTCGAGCATTGGGCACGATCGCTCCCGTTTGGTACTTCCGTGGTCGAAATCGCCTGTGGCGGGGGGTATCCCATTACACAGGTCCTCGTGGAGTCTGGGCTTGCGGTATGGGCGATCGATACCTCGCCCACGTTGCTGAAGCAATTTCGATTGCGCTTTCCCACGATTCCCACGCAATGTGCGTCGGCTCTTGACGGTAACTATTTTGGACGGACATTCGAGGCAGTCATCTCCATCGGCCTCCTGGCTTTTCTTCGCGAAGACGAACAGTTGTCCCTTCTTCATCGGGTATCGGAGATCCTCGAGCCACGAGGGCGTTTTCTTTTCACCGCGCCTGTCGAAACAGGAACTTGGCAGGATGTCACGACCGGCCTCGAATGTTGGTCGCTCGGTCGCATCGCGTACACGCGCGCGCTCCAGCATCTCGGCTTTCGTGTGATCCGAACGCATGTCGATGAAGGTGAAAATAATTACTATGAAGCCGAAAAGCTCGGTGGTGCTGCGTCGAAGCGTTGGCCTGTCATGGAGGCGTATGAATTTTGAGGATCTGTCAGACACGGACATTCTCGAGATCGCCACGCCGATCATGGACAATCTGATGGAGGCATCCACTCGAATCGATTACGAGGCGCACGTCAGGGATTTCAGTGATCGGATAAAGAACATTGTGACGAAAGAGTATCTGCAAAAAGTGTGTCGGCAGTATCAGACGGAAAAAGGATTCTTCGCTGATCGTCAGCTAGTCGCGGTGTTCAAGCGGCCTGAGTCGGCAGCCATCGTTTGGAAACAGCGTTTTACCAAAGCCAAAGGCGAGTTTGTGGCTGAAATGGTATTAGTCCATCAAAATGGTCGATATCTCTGCGATCATGTCATGGTGTTCTAAAGATGTGAGTATTTCGTTCACGCTGTGAAGCCTAACAATTCAATCAACCGGACGTACTGTTGGGAGTACGCAAGTGAAACATGCTTGCGTGCCATTTCAATACCTGTTCGTGGGTGAGTTCTCTCGTGAACGACTGTTTTCCAATGCCATGAAGCTGATCTCCTGCACTTACGAGTCCCACGCCTCGGCAATCCTTGAAATCTTCAACGACGTCATTGCCAACTCGACGGCGCTCTACGACTATCGCCCTCGTTCCATTGACAGTATGGAGCCTTGGTTCAAGTTGAAAATCAATGGCCGGTTCCCCGTGATTGGGGCCGTCGATGAATCAAATATCCTGCTCGGCTTCGCCAGTTACGGCACGTTCCGTGCCTGGCCGGCCTACAAGTACACCGTGGAGCATTCGGTCTATGTCCATCGTGACCATCGCGGTCATGGCATTGGATCGGCTCTCATGAAGCAACTGATCGCAGCAGCAGCCGACCAACAGTATCACGTGATGGTGGGTGGGATCGATGTTGCCAATGCCGCGTGCATCGCCATGCACGAACGGCTGGGCTTCGTCCATGCCGGCACGATTCGTCAGGCAGGGTTCAAGTTCGGTCGCTGGCTGGACCTCGCATTTTTCCAATTGGTCTTACCCACGCCTAGGGATCCTGTGGACGGTTAATCTTGTGTTTATGAGATCCTTGGCTAACCGCGCTTGTTGGGGGCTGATAAAAATGGAAGCGCACGTGCGGAATGGATCACATCTCAATTAATCACCGTTACTTGTGGAATAGTCGTTTCGTACGAGAGCAGCTGAATGCAAATGCTCTCTCTGAAGGGGCCACATTTGCCTACTTCCTCGTCATTATGGCGTTCGATTGGCTGCAGTTCACATTCGTTGCGACGATGCCCAGTGCAGATGTCAGTCTATGGTCTGTCGTCGGTTCTTGGGCCACGTTTGTGATCACAGTCGCCGGCCTTATCTACCTGTACATACGAAACGGAGGCTCCACCGGAAGGGAGTTCCTGCACCGCTACTTTCCTCTATCGGTGACGGTAGGCTGGAAGTTCGTCATGGCCACGGCTCTCGTCATATGGCTTGTCGATTGTGTGCTTTCCGGAACAAGTACAGAGGTTCGTGGGTGGACTTCAACCCTCGCTCTCATGGCACTCAACGTCGGGATGTTTTGGCGTATCGGAGCCCACTTCGCAAGCCTGGCTGGCCGATGACTGAGCAGTCTAACGCAGTTATCGAACAGGCAGCTTACGGTAAGCCGTGTGTGCCCGTGTGAACGTTTAGTTTTTCGTTGAATTCAAGCTGCGATGGAGCAGCCCGTTAGGCCTTCAGTGGTCGACTATGCACCTCTTGCTTCAACCTCCTTTTGTGGCCATGCTCATTACCATCTCCGCTTGGCTCATCCATTCCCGACTCGGTCCTTGGCCAACGGTTCTTTATATGCCAATCCTCGGAGGTGGCCTGGTTGTGGCTGGTGTTGCCTTCATGATGTGGGCGCGCATCCTCTTCACGTCTAGAAGGACCACCCTCTTTGTCGGCAAAGTGTCCTCACATCTCGTATGCGAAGGTCCCTTTCGATTTTCGCGTAACCCCATGTATGTTGGAGTCCTCGTGTCATTGCTCGGCGTAGCCCTGTGGGTTGGGACATCGCCTATGTACTTGGCCACGCTCGTTACATTTTTGTTCCTCAACTTCTTTCACATTCCACGCGAGGAGCAGATGTTGCGTGAATCATTCAGCGAGCAGTACCTTGTCTATTCCAAGGACGTTCGCCGTTGGCTCTAACGACCATCATCGCACTTCCGCTAATTGTCACGTTTCTCACCCTCTCGCTCTGGCATGTGTATTGGTTGTTGGGTGGTCGCGTCGGACTGGATGCCGCCATCCCGGAAATCGATGGCAAGCCGGTGTTTCAGCCGTCGGCTGTGGCCACGTTCGTGGTAGCGGTTGCATTGGCGCTGTGTGCGTTGCTGCTTGCAGCGACCGCTGGTCTCGTTTCACTCCCATTCCCGAACATGTTGTTGATATGGCTGACCCGAGGCCTAGCTGTCTTGCTGCTGTTACGTGCGATCGGAGATTTCCGACTGGTGGGGTTCTTCAAACGGATCCGGGGTACTCGCTTTGCCCGTTTGGATACGGCGGTGTACTCCCCGCTATGCCTTCTCTTGGCCATCGGGTCGTCTATCATTGGGTTCATGTCGTAGTCGCATCGTCAGGGAGGTTCAGTGATGGTCGAGGCCACAAGCCAACCGGTTCGGTATCAAACACAGCTCACGAGCGGAACGCATTCCATCTTCTCTGACACCACGCGCGACATGGGAGGCAGCGAGTCAGGGTTTCGTCCCCATGACCTGCTTGAGGCAGCGCTGGCGGGTTGCATGAATATCACGCTACGCATGTATGCTGAGCAACATGGCCTTGCGCTGTCTGGTGTGACGGCCAGAGTAAGTCTGGACCGTAGCAATCCGGAGGAGACCATCTGTGAGTACGAGGTCGAGCTCCAGGGATAGCTGTCAGAACAAGACCGTGCGCGTTTGCTCGATGTTGCAGGGAGGTGTCCGGTTCGCAAGACTCTCTCGAAGCGCATCGGATTCCGGGTGGGATGAAACTCCCGCGAGCCAGCTAAGGTGCTCTTGCCGGCTCCGGAGGCTCCTACAATCGCCACGAGCTTACCGTGCTGAATTTCCAAGGTGATTCCCTTCAGGACAGGCAGTTCTTAGGCCCCCATCGAAAATGATTGATGGAGATCATGTTCAGTGATGAGGTATGAGGACTAAGGACTGAGGCTTGAAGTATTGGGGCGGGAATGAGGACTCAGTCCTCTGTTCTTAATTCTCAGTCCTGCGAATCTATTCATACCGTAATGCGGTGACTGGTTCGAGTTTTGCGGCTTGATTGGCCGGGTAGATCGTCGCCACAAAGCTGATCAAGATGGCGGAGCCCGCCACCAGGAGCACGTCTTCCGCCAGCACATGAACCGGAATGGTCGAGATTTCGTACACAGTCGGGTCGAAGGTCCAAAACGTTTGAACCAGCCAGAGAAAGGCATAACCCAACGGAATGCCGATGGCCGTCCCTGCGAAGCCGATGATCAGCCCATTCAGTATGAAAATCCGCCGGATGCTGCGTGTTGTCGCGCCCATCGTCTTGAGAACGGCAATTTCTTTTTGTTTCTCTCTCACGATCATCATCAATGTGCTCACGATGTTGAACGAGGCGACGATCGTGATGAGGACGAGGAGCAGAAACATGATCGTCTTCTGCAGCTTCAGGGACGAGAAGGTGTTGCGGTTCATCTGCATCCAGTCTCTGGCCCCGTGGCTGAATCCCAGTGCCTGTTCGATCTGCTGGGCGATTTCTCCGGCGCGGAACACATCCGTCACCTTGACCTCGATCCCGGTGACGCTTGCGCCCAGGTTGAACAATCTCTGTGCCTCGCCGAGGTCGATATAGGCAAGCGAAGAATCGTAGTTGTACATTCCCGAAGAGAACAGACCCACCACGGCGAATGGTCGCATCTTTGGCACCACGCCCATTGCGCTGATTGGCCCGGCGGGAGAGACGACGTTGATCGTATCGCCCACGGACACTTCCAGTTTGAGCGCCAGTTCTTTGCCTAGAATAATGCCTGGTCTTTCAACGGCGCGCGGTTCACCTTGAGGGGCATCGGTCGGCACCTGCTTCACTTTCACTGGAGTGAGCAGGTCGAGCAATTGTCCCGCTGTGATATTCTTGGCCAGTTCGGTGACAGTGGCTTCTCGTTTCGGATCGATCCCACGCAAGATGATGCCTTGGACTCCGCGTTGCGTGGTGAGTAACACCTGGCGGAAGACGAATGGTGTGGCTGCGACAACGTCCGGTACTGTCTGGAGCCTATCGGTGAGACGGTCATAGTCGGTCATGTGTTCCTTGATTCGCTCTTGGACGATGATATGGGCTGTGGTGCCGAGAATCTTGCTCTGAATGTCCTCCAGAAACCCGGTCATGATGCCGACCGCACCGATCAGTGCCGCCACTCCCAGTGTGATGCCGGCCACCGACACGAACGTATTCAGTGAAATCGTCCGATTGCGTCGCTTGGCGCGCAAGTAACGAAGGCCAATGAAGATTTCATAGGGTAGGGCCACTAGTTTTCCTGCCAGAGGTGGGGGGGAGGACTCTATCATGGGTGGAGGTTTTATTCTTGAACACCATCTATGACACAGACATAGGTGACAAGATTGCCATAACATAATAGGGGATTGAGCACAACTAACCACAATAAGGGATTCTGACCCCACGCCGGATTCACGTCATTGTGGAAGGCAACGGTCGGGGTGAGGTGCTGCTATCTCGCCTGCTCACCTGGCGATCGATGTCCCTATCTCTTACGGAAGATTGAGAATCTGAATCGTTGCGGCTTGAACAATCACGTGGCGTGGGTAGTCACTTTTCAGGACATGCACGGTTCCCGTGAGGCGGACAGTCTCTCCTTCCCTTGGCAACATATCCATCGCAATTGGGCTACACGATCCTAAGACTTCTATCGGTAGTGAGCCGGTCTCATCGTCCAGGGTGAATGTCGCTCGACCATACACCAGCACGCAGCGCTTTTTGCTGGTTCTTGGAGAAGTTTCCGGGATGATTTCGATGTTGCTCGCCACACCTTGCACGGTCACCATGTGCTGTTGATAGGACGCGGCTTGTGGCAAGAGCAATGTTTGAATGGACACGTATTCAGGCTCACCAGCATCAGCCATGGTTGGAGTAAATAGAATGCCGCCAATGAGAAGACTGCGCATCATCCAGTGATGAACCGCCATGAACCCTCCCTGTCTTAAGTCTAGCTGAAGCTTCTCCTCTCTGCAGAGGTGAGTGCTCAAGTCCCCCGACTTCTGAAATGGTAAAGAGCAGCGCGGTCCTGTCGTGGGGCTCGCTCAAGCCACTGGAGGAGCCCCTCAGGTGGATTGGGAGACTCGCGTGGCTGATTTGTGAACGAGACAAAAATGAGGGCATCAATCTGCTCACCGCCCGCAAGAGTTTCCGGTAACACCGGTCCGCTGTTCCCCGAATCTCGTGCGCAGGGTCCCTGATCGATCACCGTCAGTCCGCCAGACTCATCCTCCACACGTATCCTATAAGCGGCTGCAAAACCGCACTTGATCCAGTTCGGAACCTGAATAATGGATTGTACGACGCCTCGGATCCGTACGATTCGGAACTGATAGTGTCCGGGGTCAGACAGAATCGCTTGAATGGATGTCACTGCATACGAGTGTAAGGCAGGCGGTTTCGAACGAGGAAAGGGCTCTGCGGAACTGATGCTTGTCGTCGCGATGGACAGCAGGACCATCAGCACAGGGACGGTGTACCGCGTCAGGATGAGCATATCTCAAGTATAGCGCAGCCACATCGTGCGCGATCTTGCGCACTGGGGGCCTCCTGCCTGCGATCAGAGTCCTTGCGCGAGTCTCACTGCCTACCACGAACAAAAGGAACTATCGCCACCACACCGCAGCGTGATGATCTTGTACTCCGGAAGCGCCAACAGCTAAGACTACTGTTCTTCACAGCCGCACGGTGACGGCTTTCACCTCGGTGTAGAGTTCCAGCGCGTCGTGGCCCATTTCCCGGCCCCAGCCCGATTGTTTGTAGCCGCCGAACGGCAGGGCAGCGTCAAAGATGTTGTAGCAGTTGATCCAGACCGTGCCGGCCCGCAGTTCCGCCGCGATACGGTGGGCCTTGCCGATGTCACGGGTCCAGACCGCCGCGGCCAATCCGTAGATAGAGTTGTTCGCAGCCGGAAGGACTTCCTCCACATCCGTGAAGGGCATCGCACAGACGACCGGCCCGAAGATCTCCTCCTGCATGACCTTCATGTCCTGCTTAGTGTCGACGAGGACGGTCGGTTCCACGAAGTAGCCCTTGTCCCCGAGTTTGTGTCCGCCCACCACGGCCTTCGCTCCCTGAGAAAACCCAGACTCCAGATAGCTGAGGACGCGCCGCTGTTGTTCATTCGAGACGAGTGGACCCATTTGAGTCGTGGGATCCATCCCCGGACCGACTTTGATCTTCGTCGCATTGGCTGCGACTCCTTCGACCACTTGGTCGAAGATGCTCTTTTCGATGAAGAGACGAGAACCGGCGCAGCAACATTGGCCATGGTTGAAGAAAATCGCGCTGGAGACTCCGGGGATGCAGGCTTCTACGTCGGCGTCTTTGCAGACGATGTTGGGTGATTTCCCTCCCAGCTCGAGTGACACCTTCTTGAGATTACCGGCCGCTGCGCCGAGGATGAGCTTGCCTACCTCGGTGGAACCGGTGAAGGCCACCTTGTCGACATCCGGGTGTGCCGCCAGGGCGGCGCCTGCCGTTTCACCGAACCCAGGTACGATGTTGACGACGCCGTCCGGGAATCCCGCTTCGCAGATCAGTTCACCCAGTCGCAAGGCCGACAGCGGCGTCTGCTCGGCCGGCTTCAAGACCACGGTGCAGCCAGCGGCGAGCGCTGGTCCGAGCTTCCAGGCCGCCATCAGGAGGGGGAAGTTCCAAGGGATGATTTGCGCCACGACGCCCACCGGTTCACGGAGGGTATAGGCCAGATACTTGGCGCCCGGGGTGTAGGGCACGGAAATGGGAATCGTGTTGCCTTCGATTTTGGTCGCCCAGCCTGCCATGTACCGGAAGAGATCTACCGCGAGTGCCACATCCGCGACTCGAGCCACCCCAACCGGTTTCCCATTATCCAGCGATTCAAGTTGGGCAAACTCCTCTGCATGGGACTCGAGTAGGTCAGCGAGCTTCCAGATCAGTTTGCCACGTTCGGAGGCCGTGAGCTTCCGCCAGGGTCCACTCTCAAAGGCGGTTCGTGCTGCCTTGACCGCATGGTTTACGTCGACATGATCACCTTCGGCCACCTGAACGAGGGTATCGCCGGTGGCGGGGTTATAGGTGGCAAATGTTTTTCCCGAGGCGGCGTCGCGCCATTGGCCGCCGATCAGCATCTTGCGGGGGGTGCGGATGAACGATTGGACTTGTTCGTGCAAGGGGATAGGCGCAGTGACGGTCATCATGATGATCCTCCGTTTCGACTCCTCATCGAAGGTGAGGTCTGTGGGGGTTGTGGGGTACGGACCTATTATATAAGAACTGGCCGGGGTAGAGTCGAGGGCGTTGGCCTTCGGCGCTCGGCTTACAATGACAGCGCGGAAATCTATGGAGACGGGACGAAGTCTTTTCTGGTACACTCCCCACCACTATGGCGAACGAAATTCAATGGGAGGTTGATCTTCCCAAGAAGGCAATGGAAGCGCTGTTGCAGGGTGACCGCAATAAAGCAATCGAACAGGTTCAGCTTGAGCGAAACCTCAGCCGAGAAGATGCTCGGGAACTGGTGGCATCGTTCATTCTCTCACAACCGTCGATGATGGCGAGCATGAGAATGGTGGAGAGCCGCGCAGGAACCCATTGGGGGCTCTTGCGGTGGTTTATCTTGCTCCAAGCGATTGCGGTTGCGATCGGCTACTTCCTCTTTTTCCGAGATCAATGGTAGGCATCCAGCCGCGCGCCTCCTTGTGATCGGATCCTCACACCTTGTCGGGTAGCCTGTTCCCGACTGTGGGGTGTGTCCTGCCGCTTGCTCTCTATCCGGAGACATGACCCCGGCCATTCCAGGGCTCGTCTTGGCTGTCACTGCTATGGCCATCGTCCCTAATCGGGGACAAGAATCTTACGTTATGGAGATCGAAGCGCCGAATTGATTGGTGCCCTTGCCTTGTTGGTTGCCGCTTCTATCTTTGCCTGATCGGCTGGGCGGATCGCAGAGAAAATCGATATTACGGCGACCTTTATCGGAACCTCATTGGTGGTAATTACGACATCATTGCCGGAGCTGGTCGTCTCGATTGCAGCGGTTCAATGAGGGGCTTTCGATCCGGCTGTTGGAAATCTCTTTGGCAGCAACGCCTTCACTCCAGCGGCGTTTTTCTTTGCCGATCTTGCGTATCAGCAGGGAGGGATATTGAGCGCCGTCAGTTCCACCCATACTCGCATGTTGCATTTGGCCACCATGGTTCTCCGCTCACGTGGCATTACGCTACAGCGGACAGTATAAAGATGCCCCATAGGTCGTGATCCACTTGGCATGCCCCCTGCTGAGATATTGAGAGGGTGAGACGCATGGGAACGACATTGCAGGCACCACGTGGGATAGTCGACGTGAGAGCTTGGTATGCCAAGCCGGCTGAAGCTCTGGTTGATGAACTCCGGACAGATCTTCACAGCGGCCTGCCCATTGATGACGTGGCATGCCGGCGAGCACAAGATGGTCCCAACGAATTACCCGAAGCTCCGCCTCCCTCCTTGCTGAAACTCTTTCTCTCGCAATTCGCCAGCCTCATCGTGTGGGTGCTGATCGGGGCGGCCATTGTCTCCGGCTTGTTGGAAGACTGGATCGATGCGGCGGCAATTCTGGCCATCGTCTTTCTCAATGGGATACTGGGATTCGTGCAGGAATTCCGAGCCGAGCAATCGCTGGCGGCATTGCGCAAGATGTCGGTCACAATGGCCCGCGTCATCCGGGCCGGTACGCTGCAGTCTGTTCCGGCTCGAGAACTCGTCAGGGGAGACATAGTCGTTCTTGAAGCAGGCGACCGAATTCCTGCCGATGCCCGCTTGTTCTACACCACGAATTTTCAGGCTCAAGAAGCCTCCCTCACCGGCGAGTCGACACCAGTCCAGAAACAGGCGGAGCGCCTTGAGGCGGACGAAGTCCCGTTGGCCGATCAACGCAACATGGTGTTTATGGGCACTGTGGCCGTCTCCGGTAAGGCCCGTGGGCTGGTCGTCGCGACCGGTGTGGGTACGGAACTAGGTCGGATCGCCGCTCTGATCCAGAAGGCCGCTGAGGCGGAACGTGCCGAAACTCCGTTGCAGCGACGATTGGAACAATTCGGTTCGACTCTCCTGTGGCTTGCGCTCGGTGTTGTGGCAATTGTATTCGTGCTCGGCTTTCTCCGGGGGGAACCGTTGGTGGAGATGTTTCTCATCTCGGTGAGCCTCGCAGTCGCAGCTGTGCCTGAGGGGCTTCCCGCCATCGTCACGATCACCCTAGCTGTGGGTGTTACCCGTATGGCCAAACGACATGCATTGATTCGGAAACTCCCTGCCGTCGAGACACTCGGATCCGCCAGCGTGATCTGCACCGATAAGACCGGCACATTGACGAAGAACGAAATGACGGTGACGAAGTTAGTCGTCGACAATGAAACGTTCGAAGTAACGGGCGAAGGGTATGAACCGGTGGGTGAGATTCGAGAATGCAGTATTGAGCCAAGAGTCCTGGGTGCGGAGTTTTCAAACCAAGGGCGCGGTTATCACTCTGGTGACTCAGCACTTCCCCTTGGTCTACGCGATCTTCTGACTGCGGCCGTGCTGTGTAACGGTGCGACATTGCAACAACAGAATGGGGCTTGGCGGATCATCGGTGATCCAACAGAAGGGGCGCTGCTCGTTGCCGCGGAAAAGGCCGGTCTTACGAAGGCTGAACTGGAGGGCCAATCGCCGTTGGAGAGGGAAATTCCGTTCGATGCCGAACGGAAGATGATGACGATCATTCGCCGTACAGAACACGGTCGTATGGCGTACAGCAAAGGAGCCCCCGATGTCTTGTTGAAGCACTGTGCCGCACGTCTTACGCGAGAAGGACGGACCGAGGCACTTGATGAAGAACATCGGCGGTTGATCGGTGCAGCCAACGCGTCGTTAGCCCAACAGGCTCTCCGGGTCCTGGGCGTTGCCTATCGGCCTCTCGGCCAGCAGGTGAATGCGGAGGAAGAGGTTGAGCGCAATCTGATTTTTCTTGGTCTCTTCGCGATGAAGGATCCCTTACGGCCGGAAGCCACTGAGGCCGTGCGTCTTTGCCGACAAGCCGGCATCAGAACAGCCATGATCACCGGTGATCACAAGGAGACAGCGGTCGCGATCGCGCGTGAGCTGGGCTTACAGCGCAATGACGACATGGCCTTGTCCGGGGCTGAGCTTGATGGTTTCACCGACGAGCAATTGACGCAACAGGTCGAGCACGTGACGGTGTATGCCCGGGTATCCGCCGAGCATAAACTCCGGGTCGTCCAGGCCTGGAAGCGGAATGGGGCGATCGTCGCGATGACCGGCGATGGGGTCAACGATGCGCCGGCGATCAAGGCTGCCGATATCGGTGTGGCGATGGGGATGGCCGGCACCGATGTGACCAAGGAAGCGTCGGACATGGTGGTGACGGACGATAACTTTGCCTCGATTGCCGCTGCGGTCGAGGAGGGGCGAGGCATCTTCGACAACATCAGGAAGACGGTACATTTTCTCCTGTCGTGCAACGTGAGCGAGGTGCTCGTCATGCTGTTTGCGACCCTGTTCGGCCTGCCGCTTCCGCTCCTGCCGATTCACATTCTCTGGATGAATCTCGTGACCGACGGTTTCCCAGCCCTCGCCCTGGCGGTCGATCCGAAAGCGCCCGATCTGATGCAGCAGTCACCACGACAAGCCCAGGCACGCTTACTGGATGGTGGCAGACTCTGGACCATCGCCGGTGAGGGGCTGATGTTGGCGGTCATCGCACTGAGCGCGTTTTCGTATAGTCTGTTTGTTTGGCAACAGCCGATCGATCAGGCACGGACCGTCACGTTTACCGTGATGGTTGCCGCGCAGTTGGTGCATGCCTTTAATTGTCGGAGCGACCGCTGGTCGTTATTTCATGTAGGGGTGACGACTAATCACGCCCTCCTCTGGGCCGTGGTTGCGTCTCTGGTTCTACAAGTCGGCATTCTGACCATTCCGATCGTGGAACCCATTTTTAAGGTTGCGCTCTTGCCGATCGAGGATTGGGAGCTGATGGTGGCCATGGGGCTGCTCCCGCTGGCCGTCGTTGAAGGAATCAAGTGGGTGAAACGATGGTGAGGGACGAAGGCTTCAGTGCCGTTCATCACGTTCGGTAGAAACTGGAGTCCCAGGTCTGTAAAGACAAGAACGAGAATCAGCGCTTGCAATGTGGGACGCCTTTTTGTTTAGGTTACATGACCGGACGAAAAGAACTCATGAGCCGACCAGCCGATCAGTTGGGCGTTGAGGAGACCAGGGCCTCTCGTGAGAGTGAACCCAGCGTAGTGGGTACTGATACGATGTCTGAGGCGACGATCTCTCCTCGCATTCCTTCTCAGAAAAAGGAGCTGCGCCTTCTCGCTTCGCTGTTTACCCTGGAGTTGTCTCTCGCCGTCGTGGTGATCGCGTTGTATATGAAGGGGGCGAGACCGTTTGAGGTCTTCCTTTCCACCATGCCTGGCAGGGCGTTGATCGTCGCCATCCCCGTGTGTGTCCTTGCCGGGATCGTCATTGCTCTTCAGTATGTGGCTGCCCGTCGGGCATCATCACGTCACTTCCGCTTGGTCGTGGGACTCAATCTTATGACGGTGATCGTGGGGCTGTTCATGGGGGAAGTCACCGTGAGGCTCGGTGTGCACAGTTCCA
Source organism: Nitrospira sp. CMX1 (assembly GCF_054902215.1). Taxonomy (NCBI): domain Bacteria; kingdom Pseudomonadati; phylum Nitrospirota; class Nitrospiria; order Nitrospirales; family Nitrospiraceae; genus Nitrospira; species Nitrospira sp. CMX1. The sequence goes on from NZ_JBUBKD010000045.1 coordinate 166,268, forward strand.
GTGAAGGAGAGGTATTTGGAACGACGGTCCTGAAGCCGAAAAGCTGGGAAACGGTTTCAGCTGAATATCAGAAGATGCTTGATCAAGCTTCCGGTGACCTCACCTATCTTGAGTATGATGAGGTGATGGGATGGACAGTTGGACGGAATAAACGAAGTACCAACGGGCTGAACGCGTCCAGTGCTGAAGGAATCCGTGCCCCACATCAAGGCGTGTCGTTTGCCGAGGTGACTGGGAAGACTAGGATTGCTCTGGTCGGCGATAGCTTTACCTTCGGAGAGGAGGTGGGGTATGAGGACACATGGGGGTATCAGCTCGAACAGGCATTAGGGCCGAAGTTTCAAGTCTTGAATTTTGGGGTAGGGGGCTATGGCGTAGGCCAGGCCTATCTCCGGTATGAGAAGGACGTCCGCCAATGGAACCCGAAGGTGGTGATCTTCAGCCTCATCTCCCATGACGTCAAGCGCACGACGTGGGTCTATCCGTTTTTAGCAATGCCGAACTGGAACATGCCGTTCTCGAAGCCGCGCTTTATTCTACGAGACGATCAGCTTGTTCCCAAGAATCTCCCCCCCCTTTCGCCCGACGAGATCTTTCACCGGAAATCGATGTCTCGGCTTCCCTTCATGATGTATGACGAAAGCTACAGGCCAAGCGAGTGGCAGCACAGATTCGTTGATCGTTCCTATCTGGCTCGTCTGGTCGTCTCCATGTTTCCTCAGTGGACAGCCGAGAACCCCGATTCCTCAGCGGAGATGCGGCTGTTGGTCAATGCCAGGATTCTCACGGAGTTTGTTCGGTCTGCAACCCAGGCCGGAGCGATCCCCCTCATTGTTTATCTCCCGAGTCGCGGAGAATTGGGGCAAATGAGCGAGACCACGCCTCTTGCCAAGCAGGTGGTGCAAAAGGCAGGCTTTTCATACCTCGATCCAAGCCCCTGCTTAGCTCAGCTCGACCCTACTGATCGGTACTTGATGACTCACTATTCGCCACAGGGCAATGCAGCCGTCGCAAAATGTCTTGCTGACCCAGTTCGTGAAGCACTGGCTCATGCTTCTGCTGGATAGAGTCTGTCGGGAGCATGTATGGTGCCGATTCTAGGATCCTGAGTCTGGCCATGTTGGTGTGGCTGAAGGAAGGGTCTTACTTCGGAACCTGCTCTCGAAGGAATTCTTCGCCGTTGCACCTGGCATACAGCAATGTGAGTCGCCGCAACTGTTGTTCCTAAGACACCATGAGTATGCCGCTACTTTGGGAAACTCCCTTTCCACATTCGCTCAGGCTCCTCTCCTCTGTCGGCACTCACTGTGCCGGGTTCAAGGCCAATTAGGGTGAGCAACAGTGCTCACACCCAGCTACTCTTTAAACGAACCACGCGGGGCCGGTGTCTGTGGTTAGGACAAGTGAGCAGTGGACGGAGTAGTAGATCGGATTCCGAACAACTTATTCTGATCCGAAAAGGGGAGGGATTGCAGAAAACTGAAAGGATGAATTACCGTATGGTTGGAAATGTGCAACTGAAAGAAGAACAAACGGTAGTTTTGTACCAGAGTGAGGATACCGAGGACAACGGACAAAACGAGCGCTGAGCACACATATTTGTCCAATGCTCCTTCTGCGTCACTGCAGGCAGAATAGGGAAAGCGACGATGCAAAATACGCTCAGGAAGAGCCACGTCATTGTTGATCGGACAGCAACAGTGAGCCGCCTGGAAGAAGTGGTGGCCACGTCGGATGAGTTCGATCAGGTTGTATCGCAGGCCTTGCCGATTTTGCTGGATCGGGCAGCGGGTTACACGAAGCGATTCTTACGAGAAACCGGTCAGTGGAACGACGATATCGAGCATGAAAAGTTTGCCTTGCGTTGGGGATCTGAATATTTGGAGCGTTTTCTCGTCTGTGGACGAACAGAAGTTCCGTGTCGGCCGTTATTCCTGTTTGATTCGCTGGTGGCGAAGCAGCATAGCAAGCCGGAGCCGTTTTGTTATCACCCGGATCTGCTGAAGCCGCTTGGGCGGTTTCTCGATGGGTTGGTCGCGCGGGCGGTGGTCAGTCGAGATGCCTTGATCGCGCTGTACCATCATTCTTATGGCTGGGGTGCAGGGGATGTCATTGCCGTAACCGGGCTCAATGGGCTTGAGAGCCAACGCATCTATAAGAATTTTCGTCGATGGCGTGAGAGCGGCTGGCAGCGCACGATGGACGAAATGGGCTTGACGAAGACGGAACTGGCTGAGCTGGAGAATCAACAGCAACGCCATCGACAGCGGTTCAACAGCGAAGCAGAACGACTGATTCGCGTGGCACAGGGGCACTATCGGAAGAGCGAGCCGGATCACTACCCCTGTTTATCGCGATCTCAATGGAGCGAAATGTTCGCTCAGGGGTACGGGTGTGATTATCGGATTTGGCATTTGGTGCTTTGTTTAGACTGCATGCAGACGGCCTGGGGATTGGGATCCAGCGGGTCGTCGGCCGGTGAAAAACCGCGCTTGGAGTTGCAGGTGCGACCGTAACGGGTGAACGCCCTGCCCCAACGGTCATCGGTATACCTGCAAAGATGTCATACGGACAGAGACGCGAGGGAGGATATATGGTTCAGGAAGAGGATCTGGAGCGCTATCGATCGCAGCTCCTTGACTCGATAAGTGAGCGACCGAGCCACGTAGGTCGTGGCCTATTGGATTTTATACAGGTGTATATCAATGAGCGGCGCGTGGGTGAACTGAAAGGAGCGGAGACCGAGGCGACACTGCATGTGCACGGTGTCGATCATATCGAGACGGTACAGCTCCGCACCGAAGACGGACGATTGCTGGGGGGGGTAGTCGCTCCTGAATCCGGGTTTCGGACGAATCGGGTGCAGCTTTCAGCGCATAGCGTCGAACTCTGCGTTCAGAATACAGTGCAGGGGGGGGGGCTCAGTGCGGTGTTCATTCCTGCCCCAGGTTTCTGGAGTCGAATCTGGAACAACTTCGCCGACGTTGCAGATAGATGGATGGTCAGGCGTCCGCAGACCACGATGGCGTATGGATTCCGAACGGTGGCCTTTACGCAGGCACTCCTGGCGGTTGCCGTCGTCGGTTTGGTCGCTGATCGCACCATGATCTGGATCGCACCAGAGCATGCCGTGACGCCGACGGTGCAGGCAGAAGCGCTTCGTACGGCCTCCATCGGCGAAATAGAACAGCTGGCCAAACAACTCCATGAGCTGAGGTCGATGCAAACGAAGGTCGGCGAAGCGCTTCAGTCTCAAGAGAAGGGGATGACGTTGCTTCATCAAACCATGGCCAGACTTTCGTCGACGCAGGAATCTGTGGCCTCCAGTGTCGTGATGGTGAAGGAAGAGATGGAGAAGAGGCAGGAAGGCCCGGAGCGTGAGGCGGATCGTCCGGCCCAGCTTCCTGCTGGGAAGGGGTTGGTGGATCAAGAACAGTTTGAAGTGGCGATTCACGGTCTTGCCGCCGACAACGAGCGCTTATCCAAGCAAATCGCCGGTCTGGAAGAGCACAACCGCACGCTGACGGCCAAATTGCAAACGGCGATTGTGCACGTCGCAAAAGCGGCTGAGCAAAATTCGGAACGTATGGTGGCGCGTGAGATTGATGGTGCCAGAAAGCATCAGCTATTGCCCGTCGCCGATAGCCGTCAGAGTACGTCGATGCAACCGTTTCTCTTCTGGGTGACCTTCAGCGAAGGAACGACTCAGGAAAGTATCGATCAATGGGTGAATGGGATGAAAGGGCATAAAGGAGCCCTGAACGAAGGTTGGCAAGAGGTGCAGATCATTCCACCCCCAGTCCCGCCCGATCTCTTCCTGGAGCAAATCAGGGGCGACAAAATCATCAAAGAGGCCCGCCTCAATCACTAGGCCAATATTCGTACGTGACCGTCACGGCGGCCTTCTGGTGGCCAACCATGAGTTCGACGAGGAGTCAAGTGACCCCAGAGTGGACATAATGGTGCCGAGCTCATGAACTTTTGTCCGTTGAGTCAGGAACGAGGTGCTGAGTAAAGTAACATGACGCTCATGAGTTGCGGGAAACAGCGAATGATCGGCGGTTCATGGATGCATGTAACAGGTCGAATTCTATTTTGAACAATCAACCGGTCTCCATTCACCTCACAAACTGACGGATGACGCAGTCATCCAGTCGATGATCAGTGTAAGAAAGGACAAGACATGAGAATCGCGCAGGTGTCGCCGCTGTGGGAAAGCGTTCCACCCAAACTGTATGGGGGGACCGAACGAATTGTGTCGTACATTACTGAAGAATTGGTCGCGATGGGGCATGATGTGACACTGTTCGCCAGCGGCGATTCGGAAACGAGTGCCAAGCTGGAGGCCATCTGCCCGCAGGCGCTGCGGTTGAACACCGGGATCTTCAACCGGGATGCTCCGCTGATTATGCAGCAAGAACGAGCGCTCGGTGTGAGCGGCAACTTCGACATCGTGCACTCCCATCTCGATTTTCTTGGGTTTCCGGTTGCGCGTCGCAATGCGGTCCCCATGGTGACCACCTTACACGGGCGCCTGGATCTCCCGGAGTTGGAGCCGATCTTTCGTGAGTTCATCGAAATGCCTCTGGTCTCCATTTCGGCTTCCCAGCGACGACCGCTTCCTTGGGCCAACTGGGCTGGAACCATCCACCATGGATTGCCGCGCAATCTCTACGGTTTCCATCAGAAGAGTGATGGGTATCTCGCGTTTCTTGGCCGTATCTCCCCTGAAAAGCGCCCTGATCAGGCGATTGAAATCGCCAAGCGCTCAGGTATCCCATTGAAAATGGCGGCAAAAGTCGACCCTGCAGATCGGGTGTATTTTGAGGCGGCGGTTGAGCCATTGCTCAATCACCCGTTGATCGAATTCGTCGGGGAGATATCCGATGCTGAAAAGAATGATTTTGTCGGAAACGCTATGGCGTTGGTCTGTCCCTATGATTGGCCGGAACCATTCGGACTGGTGTTGATTGAAGCCCTCGCCTGTGGAACGCCGGTACTGGCGTATCGACGGGGATCCATTCCCGAAATTATCGATCATGGAGTGACCGGTTTCGTGTGTGAAACCGTGGATGAGATGGTCGAGGCGGTGGGACAGGTGCCTCTCATTGACCGTCGGCGCTGCCGGGCGGCGTTCGACGAGCGGTTTACTGCCGACCGGATGGCGCGTGACTATGTCGCGTTGTACGAGCGGATTCTCGACGGGGTGGCCGTGCAAGCTGGGGCGCATAAGGTGAATGAAGGGAGCCGACATGTCTGATGCAGCCGTTGACTCACAAGAGGCTCACTCTACGGCCCGCCGTGGCCATGGGTGGGAATTAGTCAAAACGAAAAACTTTGGATTCCTGTTCGCCGGTCAGACGATCTCTCAGATCGGAGACAGTCTTAATAAAGTAGCGTTGCTCTGGTTTGTCTATGAGATGACCGGGTCGGCGCTCAAGATGACGGTAGTGGGACTGCTGCAGACGCTTCCTCCCTTGCTCTTTGGGCCATTGATCGGTGTGTATTTAGATCGCGTTCGCAAGAAGCCGGTCATGATCGGCGTGGATCTCCTTCGGACTTTGATGGTCCTCCTGATTCCGGTGCTCTATGCGATGGACGCGTTGACGCTCGACCGACTCTATGTCCTCGTATTTGCCACGGCGATCTTTTCAACGGTCTTTGGGCCGGCTTTGACCTCTGCGGTGCCGTTGATCGTGGCAAAGGATCGATTGGTGGCGGCCAATGCGCTCATGCAAACGACGACCAACGTAGGACTGCTCGTCGGACCGGCCGTCAGCGGGCTGGGGATTGCGCTCATCGGGGCGCAAAACGTGCTCTATGTTGATGCCGCGACGTTTTTCTTCTCGGCGCTGTGCTTGTTCCCCATTCAGGTGCATGAAACGCTTAACCGTAGCCGTGCCGCCGTCAATGGGCTGACGAGTGGTATTACTGATGACTTGCTGGCAGGCTTCCGATTCGTGTTCGTTGAACAAAAGACGGTCTTGATGCTGATGTTGACGGCGACGTTGTACAGCGTCGGGATCAGTGCCTTCATTTTTCTGCTGCCGGTGTTCGCGAAGGAGGTCTTGGGTGTGGGGCCGGTCCAACTTGGTTGGTTGTGGTCGGCTCTCGGCGTGGGAATGTTGCTGGCGTCTCTCAGTTTGACGTCGGTAACGCAGGGAGATGTCTCGTGGCGTCTGCGGTTTATGTCTGGTGCGTTAGCGATCGGTGGGCTTGCTGTTGCGGCGCTCGGGTTCCTCGATGCTCCGGTCGCAGCAGGGGCGCTGATCGCTGTGATCGGAGGTAGCACGGCCATGTTTACCCCGCTGGTGTGGACCATGCTCCAAGAGTTGACGCCGACGCACCTCCTCGGGCGAGTCTTTACGAGCTTCGCCACGGGAGGTATGGCCGCATCGATGGCCGGGATGGCGGGTTTTGGATGGGCAGCTGATGCGATCGGCCCAACGACGTGTCTTGGAGGTATTAGCCTTATTTTGCTCATGACTGCTGCGAGCGCATGGTTGTTCAGCTTCTACAAGTCGCACGCACAGACGACTCTGGTCGTTCCCTCACGCGGCCCTTTAGCTGCGTAGCAGACTGCCGCACCATCGTCACACCGTTGCGAATACTCGCCAAGCTCAAGGTCTGATATTCCGGAAGCCCCCCTGATACTCAGGGGGGCTCTGAGCTCCGTGCAGATGACAGAAGACGGAGGGCGGGTTACAATGCCTCGCGATACTCCACAGATACACTCACGGGAATGAGCCCATGAGGAGGGCTTGCATTATGGCCATGAGATTTCAAGGGTTGATTGTGCTCGGTGTATTCTTGATCTGGCCGATCGGGGCAGGTTTGCAAGCATCCGACGGACATGACAAGGAGGGGCAGTCGGACAAACCGACCTCCGGCTCGTCGCAACCACCGGTTGTTCCTGCGGCGAAGGGTGAGGCGGCAACCGAGCACAAAGAGGTTGTGCCGGAAAAACCGGCAGTACGACCGCAGTCGTCACCGGCTTCTCCCGACGCCCAGCCCACGCCGCACAAGCCCCCAGCGGAGTCCAAGCCGACCTCTCTGCCTACCACGCCGACCAAAGCTGAATCATCGACGGATCGTAAAGAAGGGACGCTGGAAAAGATTCCGGCTCGACCCTCTTCTTCCTCGGCCGTGACAGATGGTCATGGCACGGCTCCCAAGCCGTCAGGAGAAACCAAATCGCAGGGACAACCTGCCCCGGCACTCAAGGCCGACCTTCCACCTCCTCCGGATACCGATCCCAAAGAAAAGGAGCCGGCTGCGAAAAAGCCGGTGGGGTCACTGATCCTCTGCGTGAAGCTTGCGCTGATGGGAGATTTACGGCTGTTCCGGTACGAGATCGAGGTTGAGGAGGACAAACAGGTGGTGACATTGACCGGTCGAGTCTCGAATGACGAAGATAAGGCTGCTGCAACGGACATTGCGCAGGCAGTCAGTGGGGTAAAAACGGTTACCAACAAGCTCATCGTGGAAAAAGACCTGGCAAAAACTTTGCTGAAGAAGCAGGATGAAATCCTCACACTTCTTATCAAGGAACGCTTCGCAAAAAGTGCGACCTTGAAAGCGGCAAACTTCGATGTGAAGACGGAGGAAGGTATCGTTCAGCTTAATGGAACGGTTCGTTTTCAGGTCATCGCCCTCGAAGCTGCTGAAGCCGCTCGGCAGGTGCCGGGTGTTCGGGCCGTCAATACGGAAAAAATTCGCCTAGAGGGTGAAAGCTGATGCAGGGTTCCTCCGGCCCCGTGGCTGATGCTTCCTCTGTCATGGCGCATGCACGTCGCAGCTCGGCCGACAATCGTCCCCTCCTTCTGACTTGGGACTTCGGGCTGGTGTGGTGGGGCCAACTCATTTCACAGGTCGGTGACGGAGTCTGCCGACTGGCGCTCTTGTGGTTTGTCTACGCCGTCACGGGATCACCGCTCAAGACTTCCATCATTGGACTGTTGCAAACGATTCCCCCGATCATCCTCGGGCCGATCATCGGGGTGTACGTCGACCGACTCCCGAAGAAAGTCTTGCTGATCACAAGCGATATTCTCCGTGCGCTGCTGATCGGGTTGATCCCCTGCCTCATCCCCGTGGAATCCTTTACGGTATCGGTGTTGTATGTGCTGGTGTTTCTCCATGCCGTTTCCACGGCGGTCTTCGGGCCGGCCCTGACGGCTGCAGTACCGGCATTCGTTCCCAAGACGCAGTTCACCGCTGCCAATGCGCTTCTGCAGGGGACCACGAGCCTGGGGATTATCTTTGGTCCCGCGATCAGCGGCCTCGGTATCGCTGCGTATGGATCACAAGAGGTGCTCTGCATCAACGCTGCAACCTACTTGATTTCGGCTGCATGTCTCGCACTGGTCCGCTTCCGAAATGCGGCGCCGACCAGTATTTCGCCGGGGGCACGATCGACTCTGATGCAAGATCTGATCGAAGGGTTTCGCTATGGCGTGGTCACCAAACCGGCATTGTTACTTTTGACCGGTACCGCCGCCCTCTATACGTTCGGCACCAGCGCGCTGACCGCGCTCTTTCCGGTCTTTGCCAGAAAGCTGCTTGGGCTGGGGCCGGTCGAGGTTGGATATTTATGGTCCGCACTGGGCATGGGGTTACTTATGACGTCGATCGCGCTCTTGTGGGTGACCGATTGGATGGTCAAGGATCGTATGCGACTCATTATGGCTGCGAGCGTGTTGAGCGGTCTCGCTCTGAGTGGATTAGCCTGGACGCTTGATCCGTATGTCGCCGGCGTTCTTATGGGGCTGATCGGGTGTGGGATGGGGGTATTTACTCCGATCGCGTGGGGGATCATTCAGGAGCTGGCGCCGAGTCACATGATCGGGCGGGTCCTGGGACTCTACGGGACGGGGGCCATGACCGCCGCCATCGGAGGAATCTCCGCGTTTGGGTGGATCACCGAACAGCAGGGTCCCGAAACCGGAGTCCTCGGGATCGGGCTTGTCCTGATGGTCACGGCGTTGGTTGCCACGAGGATGAGCCGAGCCAGTGCCGAGTATGAAGGGAACCGTTCATGAACGATATCATCCGATGGAACGAACAATACTACATCCTTGCATCATCGTCGCTGGCGGAGGGCCGAACCGAAGTCCTGAAACATGGAGAGACCTTCGCCGTGTTCGATCGATATGGAGATATGCACCAGGTGCTTCCTGGCCCGCAAGGTCTCTATCATGAAGGGACCCGCTTCCTCTCGCAATCTGAACTGTTGCTGCAAGGTCAGCGTCCGATGCTCCTCAGCGCCACCGTGAAAGAAGACAATGCACTCTTCACGGTGGATCTCACGAATCCGGATCTGATGCACGATGGCAAAAAAGTCGTCTCACGTGGCACCGTCCATCTGTGCCGCACGCGGTTTCTCTGGCAAGGGACGTGGTACGAACGTTTCCGTGTTCGGAATTATGGGAATAAGGGCATTTCTCTTGCGATTACGATCGCGCTGGATGCGGACTTCGCCGATCTCTTCGAAGCGAGAGGTCGAAAACGGGAGCGGCGTGGGGCACGGCTCAAGACGGTTCGCTCAAAAAACGGACTCGTGTTCGGGTATAAGGGACTTGATGAGATCGTCCGTCGAACCTCCATTCAGTGCACTCCCACACCGAAACGAGTGACATCGAACGGCTTCATCATCGAATCATCCCTCCGTCCACATGCAGATCTGACCTGGGAGATCGCCATTTCCTGTGAAATCGGGAGCCCACAGAAGCGAAAAGGGCTCACCTACGAACGTGCCTACCATCACGCCAATCGTGCTCTCAAGGATGCCACATCTTACAATGCCCATGTGTATACCGCGAATGAACAGTTCAATCACTGGTTGAATCGGTCGCTCGCTGACCTCCATATGTTGATCTCGGAGACTTCGCAAGGGCTCTATCCCTATGCGGGAGTTCCCTGGTTCAGTGTCCCATTCGGGAGGGACGGGATCATTACGGCGCTTCAGATGCTGTGGATGAATCCATTACTGGCTCGTGGCGTGCTGGGGTTTCTGGCTTCCACCCAGGCAACGGAGGTTTGGCCGGAACGGGATGCGGAGGTCGGAAAGATCTTGCATGAGACTCGCCAAGGTGAGATGGCAGCACTGGGCGAGATCCCATTTGGAAAATACTATGGGAGCGTGGATGCGACGCCGTTGTTCGTCGTCCTGGCTGGTGCTTACTATGGACGCACCGGAGATCGTGAGTTTTTGGCCAAACTCTGGCCGCATATTCAACTCGCGCTTCAGTGGATTGATCGCGATGGTGATCCCAGCGGCATGGGATTCATCACCTACTCAAGGCAGTCGTCGAATGGCCTTGTGCATCAAGGCTGGAAGGACTCCCACGACGCGGTCTTCCACGCCGATGGCACGGCTGCAGAGGGCCCGATCGCGCTGTGCGAGGTCCAAGCCTACGTGTATCAAGCCAAACAAGCGGCGGCAGGCCTGGCTCGGGTCTTAGGGAAACTTGATCAGGCAGAACGTTTACTGAAGGAAGCCGCCTCACTGCAAGAGCGATTCGAGAGGGCATTCTGGTCCGAGAAACTCGGTTCCTATGCCCTGGCCTTGGATGGACGAGGGCGGCCGTGTCTTGTGTTGTCTTCCAATGCCGGCCATTGTTTGTATGGTGGGATTGCCGGGAGAAAACATGGGTTGCGCACGGCACATACGCTTCTGACGGATGAGATGTACAGCGGGTGGGGGATCCGAACACTGGCGACATCAGAAACACGGTATAATCCGATGTCCTATCATAACGGGTCGGTGTGGCCGCATGATAACGCGCTGATTGCCGCAGGGATGGCGGCCTACGGATACAAAGAAGGGGCGATGAAGATCCTCACCGGACTCTTCGACGCCAGTCTCTTTCTTGATCTCCATCGCATGCCGGAACTCTTTTGTGGCTTCCCTCGTCGCCCGGGTGAAAGTCCCACGCGCTATCCGGTGGCCTGCGCTCCGCAAGCTTGGGCGGCCGGCGCGGGGTTTCAAGCCTTGCAGGCTTGCCTTGGGCTGCAGATCGACGGGACTCGACGTCTGGTGCAGTTTGTACGTCCGACGCTGCCGCCGTTTCTCGAGCGAGTCGAACTGCGGAACCTCTCCATCGGTACCGCCCGTCTTGATCTCGTGCTCGACCGTCATCAGAACGAGGTCGCGCTGACGGTTGCCCGCCGAATCGGTCAGGTAGAAGTCATATTGACCGTATAGGCAGAGGTCTTCTTGTCCAGGTCTGCTCTGGACGTGCCGTCATGTGTGCCACAACAGCAGGTGCCGGCCGCCATGTCCGGCAGAAAAATGGATTGCCCTCTATTCATCACCTCAACGTTCCCCGTGGGGTCGATTCGGTGGCAGGAATGAAGATGTGGGCAGAAGCCAGGACATGAAGGGTCACGAAAGGCCGCTTGTCCAACCGATCATCGAACCCTTTCAGTCGTTCATTCGAACTGAGGCAGCCGGAGGCATCTTGCTCTTGGTCGCGACGTGCATCGCGATGGTCTGGGCAAATTCTTTCTGGGACAAATCCTATCAGGTATTTTGGTCCACTCCTATCGGCGTAACGATCGCAACCTACACGCTGACGGAAACGTTGCTCGACTGGATTAACGATGGCCTCATGGCCATGTTTTTCTTCGTCATCGGACTGGAAATTAAGCGTGAGATCATGGTCGGAGAGTTGGCTTCCTGGAAGCAGGCGGCGTTGCCGCTGGCTGCGGCTTTGGGTGGGTCGATCCTCCCGGCAGTACTCTATGCCTCATTCAACGCAGGAACCGCGACAGCGAAGGGCTGGGGAATCCCGATGGCCACGGATATCGCGTTCTCTCTGGGGATCCTCTCGTTGCTCGGCTTGCGTGTTCCGCTGGCACTGAAGATCTTCTTGACCGCCTTGGCCATTGCCGACGATCTAGTCGCCGTGCTGGTCATCGCCCTCTTTTATACCTCGACCATCTCGTGGACGAGCGTGGGTATGGCCGCCCTGTTTCTCGTTCTGATGATCACGGCAAACGTGATTGGGGTGCGCAGTCTGCTCGTCTATTCGATTCTTGGAATCGGAGGCTTATGGGTGGCATTTCTTTTCTCCGGCATTCATGCCACGATTGCCGGCGTGATTGCAGCGATGACGATTCCCGCCAGGACACGACTCACCGGCCGAGAGTTTCTGGAGAAGGGCACTACGCTTCTTCGTCAATTTGAGCAAGCCATGGTTCCGGATGAACCGGAATTGGCAAACCGGGAGCGTCAACACATTGCGAACCGAATGAAGACGGTTGTGACGTACGTCGAAACCCCTCTGCAACAACTCGAACACATCCTTCATCCGTGGGTCACGGTTGTCATTATGCCGTTATTCGCTCTCGCCAATGCCGGAGTCCCGTTTCACACTGACCTTGCAGCGATATTGCTCGATCCTCTCACACTCGGTGTGACGATCGGTCTGATCGTAGGGAAGCCAGTCGGCATCCTGCTCTCATCCTGGTTTGCAACCGTGTGTGGTCTGACCGCCCTTCCGGATGGTGTCTCATGGCATCAGATGTGGGGGATCGGTGTGCTTGCGGGAATTGGATTCACAATGTCGCTCTTCATCGCCGGATTGGCCTTTTCTCCAGGTCCGTCGCTGATGGCGGCGAAAGAAGCTATCTTGCTTGCTTCGACGATCGCGGGACTAACTGGGTGGCTGTTGCTGCGGTATGCTTCAGAAACGCAGAAGGGGTGAGGAATGCCCTGGATGGTCGAACGGAGGACTGTGAACCGATTCCTAGGTCACGGGGTTCAATATGACGAGGAGATCTCCCTGCCGCAGTTGAGCTCCCTCCTGAATCTCGGTCAGGGAAATACTGGTGCCTCCCCGATAGATCCTCAGCACGACCGAGGGTCTGAGATCCACCGATGTCTTTCCGATTTCTTCCTCTCGAACCCGACGTTCAATGAGATTGACCTGCCCCCCGGCGGTGAGTAAATCTTCGAGATACTGCACCATATGGGATTGCTCCACGGCGGCAGCGAGTGCATAGCCGCCAAACGTGGAGGGTGCCACGATGCTGTTCGCACCTCCCTGACGGAACAATTTGACGTTTTCTTCTTCTTTCGCGCTGACGATGACTCGAAGCGCAGGATTAAGGTGTCGTGCCGTCAGAAGAATCAAGGCGTTCGTGTCGTCCCGTCCGGCTGCAATGATGAGGGCTTTTGCCTTTACCACCATCGCGTCTCGCAACGTGGCTTCCTGTGAGCCGTTTCCCTGAATCGCCACGACTCCGCAATCAGTCGCGACACGTGCTCGTGTCTCGTCGGATTCGATCACAACGATGTTGTCCGGGGAAATGCCTTTGGCCTGCAACTCTTTGACCGCGGCTGCTCCGGTATTGCCGTAACCGCAGACGAGAATGTGGCCCTCGAGTGAAGCCTTCAAAGCAGCCATACGATAGTCCTCCATATAGCGTCGAAGAATGAGTTGGTAGGCGGTTCCCAAAAACACGAGCCAGACCACGATACGTACAGGAGTCACGACGAGTGCATCGATAAGTCTGGTTCGAGGTGTGACAGGGGTGATGTCGCCGTATCCGACCGTCGTAACCGTAATCATCGTGAAATACACTACGTCGACGAAAGAAACTTCACCGTCGTGGTGGTCAACTAATCCGTCACGATCGAGCCAAAGGAGGACGACGATTCCACAGATGAGCACCAGGACGATGCCAAGTTGTGCGAGTAATCGTTGGACAGGCAACAGATCAGATGGTGTGTGAAGAATGCGTGTTCTGTTTGATGACGCAAAAGAGGGTTGCATACGCCTGGTACAGTAGCAATCCATAGAATGAGAGTCAAAGTCGAAGCATTCGGACGTTGCACCAATCGGTGCCCATGCGCGTAACAACATGGAGGTCCGTGACAAGATAGATATCCCAGTGATGCCGACGAAAGTTTTAGGAATAGTCATTGTCGAGAGGCGAAGGCTGATAAGAGGCAACAGTCATTACCTTGCGACACGGCCGAGCGGAGGGCCGAGAGCTTTGCTGATAGTCAGCAAGATGAAGTTGGATTCTGCCAAACACGCAAGCGATATCTACCAGCGGAGCATCTCTGAGCGGAGAACGTAGGCTATTTTGACTTGGTTGACGGCGCTGGCGAGGCAACCGGCAAGGCACCATCTTTGATGTGAATATCACGTTGGGGATATGGAATCTCGATTCCGTGTTCGCGAAACTTCCGGCTGATGGCGTAGTTCAGCTCGCTTCGAAGCACACCCGGTCGGTCCGTGTACTCTCTCGTCCACACCCGGAGGAGAAAGTGCAAGGCGCTTTCTCCGAACTCCTGAAGCAGGACATCAGGTTTCCGCTCTGTAAGCACCCCAGGGTGCTTACTGGCGATTTCCAACAACAGCGTTCGTACGACCTCCGGATCTTCGCGATAGGAGACGGCGACGGGAAAATTGAACCGAACGTCTCGTGTCGTATAGCTCCAATTCGTGACTTTCGACGTGATGAACTCAGAATTTGGAATGATGATGGCGATGTTGTCGTTGGTGACCACCGTTGTGGCACGGGCTGAAATATCCACAACGTTTCCCGTGACTCGCCCGATCTCAATGCGATCTCCGATTTTGACAGGACGCTCGAAGAGCAGAATAAGGCCGCTGACGAGGTTGTTCGTGATCGTTTGCAGGCCGAAGCCGACCCCGATTCCCAGCGCACCGGCCAGCACGGTTACGGTGCTGAGATCGATTCCCATCGTCTGCAAGATGACGATGAATCCAATCGCGATGACGCCGATACGAACGATGGCGCCTACGGCCTGTCGAACACCGATGTCGATCCGACTGTTCGCAAGCAGTGTCAGGATAACCCAGTTTTTGAGTATCCGCGTGAGCCACAAGAGCAAGACGAAAAGAACGACCAGGGAAACAATCGTCCAAAGTGTTATCGGCGTGGTGCCGATCTCAAACAGTGGAATATTCAGCCAGTGTGTGAGTGTTTCTGATATCTCCGGCAGGTGGTCCATGCATCCCCCTTGTCGTTCATTCGGTCTAAAGACCAGCTCCTACTGATCATGTCCATGATCGTGTCCAGACATGAATATGATTAGATCATGCGGGCCGGAATGGCCAGAAAACCGGGATCAGGAAAGTTGCGAGCAGCCAGAACAGGATATTCAAGGGCGTGCCCACACGAAGAAAGTCCGCGAACGTGTATTGGCCGGGCCCGTAGATCAGCGTGTTCGTCTGATAACCGACAGGAGTCATGAAGCTCGCGGAAGCTGCGAAAGTGATGGCCATCAGGAAGGGACGAGAGTCGAGACCCAGTGACTGGGCTGTGGTGATCGCAATGGGTGCGAGAAGCGCAGCCGTGGCATTGTTCGACATCGTCTCTGTTAGCAACGAGGTGACAAGGTAAAATGCCGACACGAGTGCCAGAGGACCCCAGATTCCCACGGTTGCAATGAGCCAGTTGGACAGCAATAAGGCCGCGCCGGTTTTCTCCAGAGCGACTCCCAACGTGAGTACGCCCGCCAGCAGGAAAATGATTCGCCATTCAACGGCGCTGTAGGCTTCCTGCATCGTCAGACATCCGGTCAGCACGAGCAGAACACATCCAGTGATCGCGCTGACGACGATGGGAACCAGGTTCAATGCAGCCGACACCACCACGCCGGCGACAATCGCGAGGGCGGTCACTAGCTTGTGGGTTCGAAATGTCGGAAGGCCTGTGTCGGAGATCATCACAAAGGCAGGGCTCTCTTGGAGACGGGCGAGGGAATCCCGTCGTACTTTGAGCAGCAGCACATCGCCTCCGCGCAAGGTTCGTGAGTTCAAGTTATCATGGACAACTGTCCCGTGATGTCGGACGGCCAGAACGGTCGCACCGAAGTTGTCGCGGAATCTGATGCCTTTCAACGATCGTCCATCCAACACGGAATAAGGCGCAACAACGGCTTCCATGAGCTGGGTGTGGACGGACTCCAGGTCTTTATCCCTCACGTGCATCTCTGATTTGAGTGCGATTCCGGCCCGTTCCTGTAATTGCTTGATCTGGGCAATGTTGCATCGAACGAGCAGTACGTCGCCTGCTTGCAGCACGGTAAGGGGGTCCGGGGACAGTAATCGGCCGGCGCCGCGACGGACCTCGAGAATGTCGAGTTCGGTTTCCTGCACCAGCGGGCAGTCGGCAAGGGTGATACCGATGGACTTAGCTTCAGGAAGTAGAACGAGCTCCGTGAGATAGTCATCCATGCCGAAATGCTGTGTCAAATCGCGGGTGGTTCGACGATCGGGTATCAGACGAAGCCCGGCCACGAGCATGTACACCGTGCCTGTGGCAAAAAACACCAGCCCGAGCGGTGTCATTTCGAACATACCAAGGCCGGGCTGTTCGTAGCGTTCGGCGATCGAGCTGACGAGAATATTCGTTGAGGTGCCGATCAGTGTGCACACGCCTCCGAACATCGATGCAAAGGACAGCGGCATCAGCAGTTTTGAGGGACCGATGCGGGTTTCGTTGGCCATACCGATGACAACCGGCATCAGCATGGCTACGGCTGCGGTATTGTTGATAAAAGCGGAGATGGTTCCAACCATCATCATCATTGTCAGCAGCGTGATGGCCGTGCCGCGCCGGCTGAGTGTCTTTAACCCGGTACCCAGAACATTCAGGGCGCCGCTCTTGAAGAGCCCAGCACTCAGCACGAGCATGGCGGCCACCGTCACGGTGGCCGTATTGCTGAATCCGGCCAAACCTTCCTCGGGGGTAATGATCCCGCTGAGGAGCAGGGTGGCAATGATCAACAACCCAACCAGGTCGACCGAAAGACGTTCGGTCACGAAAAATATGACCGACGACAGCACCACAAGAAGTACGATGATCATTTCATGGGGCATAGGAGATTCCTTGAGGCGCTCGGTTATGTATTCTGCCGTTCCGCAGCCATCCTCGATGGTCGGAGACGCGTATTGAGGGTGGAGGTCGTCGGGGAAAACCTATGCCGATGCATTACACAGAAGGGATTCCGTGTGTTGCACCCCAGGCTCCCACGCGGGCCTTTGGCGGGTGGGTATATCAACCGATCGTGAATAGGCGTCATGGGTGACATCTGATCATCCCGACGGTGTTTTGACTCTCTCGACTTATGGATCTTTCGTCAAGGAACATCATACCTGATCGTCACGCTGGTGTGGAGAATCAAGCCTCGATCCGGTACCGATACGCTGAATCCACCAGACGACTTCCGAGCACCATGGCGCATCGCGTTGGGATGGTGATGTCGACGTCCTTGGTGGTGCGCATACACGTGAGCAGCAAAGTCTCCTCCATGACATCGCCAGTAGTATCCGCGAGTTTGCCATGATCTCTGATCACAGACGGCCGCATATACGTCAGCACCACTCCGGCGAGATAAGCAGGCCGAGAACAATGCCGATGCCACGAAATCCCACTCATTGCAAGCTTGGTATACAGGTCGGAATTCTAATGGCGCGGGAGTTCCCAACCTGGGAGGGTGGGGGTGAGAGCCGGGCGCCGTCTGTTGCTTGCCTCAGAACGAATGCTTCGCATAGAAGTGCTGCTTGACCAGCTCAGCCGTTAAGACGTAGCAGACAAGGATCGATGCGAGCAGGAGGAAAAAAGACATCGGCAATGGTGTCAGTCCGAGCGGCTTGGCGATCGGTGTATAGGGGAGGAGCAGCGTCGCACCGGCGACCGCAAGGGTAGCCAGCACGAGATATCGGCCAGGCATGCTGGTAAGTGCCGTTCGTCTTGTGCGGATGACCAGCACGATGGCCGATGCAGAGATGACCGATTCCACGAACCAGCCGGTCCGGAATTGCTCCGGTGAGGCGTGCAGGAGGAACAGCAGCGCGCCGAACGTCAAGTAGTCAAACACTGAACTGACCAAACCGAATGTGAGCATGAACTTTCGAATAAAGGCGATGTCCCAGCGTTTCGGCTGATCGATCAGTTCAGGGTCCACACGGTCGGTCGCGATGGTCATCTCCGGGATGTCGGTCAGCACATTGGTCAGGAGGATCTGCTTTGGAAGGAGAGGCAGAAACGGCAGGAACAGGGAGGCTCCGGCCATGCTGAACATATTGCCGAAATTGGCGCTCGTCGCCATGAATACATATTTAAGGGTGTTGGCGAACGTGGTTCGCCCCTCACGGACACCGTCGACAAGCACGGCAAGGTCTTGTTTCAGTAAGACAATGTCGGCGGCGTCCTTTGCGACATCGACGGCACTGTCAACGGAGATCCCGACATCTGCCGCGTGCAAGGCGGGCGCGTCGTTGATGCCGTCCCCGATATAACCGACTACGTTGCCGGCCCGTTTCAGGGCGCGAATAAGCCGATCTTTTTGATTGGGTTCCACCTCCGCAAAGACATCGATGTCATTGACCAGCTTGACGAGCGCATCATCCGTCATCACCCGCAAGTCCTGTCCGGTGAGCAGTCGCCCATGGTCGATACCGGCCTGGCGCCCGACATGGGCCGCGACCAACCGATGATCTCCTGTGATGATCTTGAGCGTGACGCCCAGTTGCTTTAGAGAGGCGACGGTTTTCGTCATATCGGGTTTGATCGAGTCTGCAAAGATCAACAGGCCGAGCAGGACCATATCTGTTTCATCGGCCTTGTCGATCTGGGTTCTGGTTCCCATATCGCGATAGGCCAATGCGATCGTGCGGAACCCTTCGCTGTTGAAGTCCTGACAGAGCCGTCGAATGGTTTCCTGGTGTGCTGCGAGGGGGGCAGGATTCGAATCCGAGTCCTCGGCACGTGAGCATACGGCGAGTACCTGCTCGACAGCTCCCTTGGTGATCAGTCGATGGGTGGAAGCGGTGGCGACCAGAATGGAGAGACGTTTGCGAATAAAATCATACGGAACTTCGTCGAGTTTTCTATATTCGCAGACATCGGATACGCATTGTTTCCTGATCGCTTCATCCAGCGGGTTGACGAATCCTGTTTCATAGACTGCGTTGAGGTAGGCGTGCAAGCGGACGCGGTCACTCGGAACGCCATGGGGGTCAACGGCGGCATGGAGTCGCATGACGCCCTCCGTCAATGTTCCGGTCTTGTCGGAGCAGAGGACGTTCATGCTGCCGAAATTCTCAATGGATGCCAGCCGTTTGACGATGACCTGCTCACGAGCCATCCGTTTCGCGCCGTGTGAGAGATTCACGCTGATGATGGCCGGTAACAACTGCGGGGTGAGTCCGACGGCAAGCGCCATTGCAAACAGGAACGAATCGAGGACCGGGCGATGCAGAAACACGTTGATCGCAAAAATGACGAACACTAACGTCAAGGTGACTTCCATCAACAGATAGCCGAACCGCTTCATCCCTCGTTCAAATTCGGTCTCCGGTGGTCGACGCGTCAGATGATGGGCCAGCCTGCCGAATTCCGTATCGTGCCCGACGTGTAGAACAACAGCCGTTGCATGCCCGCTGACGACATGGCTCCCCATGAACAAGCTGTTAGTTCTCGACCCCAACGCGGTTGCCGGAGGCACACTGCCGGCATACTTTTCTGTGGGAAAGCTTTCCCCGGTCAACGCGGCTTCATCGACGTAAAGGTCCTTTGCTTCAAGCAGCAGTCCATCTCCTGGAATGCTCGAACCGGCCGAGAGGTCGACGACATCTCCAGGGACGATGTCGTCAAGTGGTATGTCAACCCTTTGCCCGTCTCGCCACACCGCTGATGTGACATGGACCAGGGCAAACAATTCCGATACAGCCTGTTCCGCGCCGTGCTCTTGCCAAAACCCAAGCAGGGCACTCATGGCGATAATCGCGCAGATGATGGCGGCGTCCGTGGGGTCAGACAAGAAGAATGAAACCAGGGCCGCGCCGATCAAAATCAGGATGATGGGGTTACGAAACTGTGCCGCCAGGATGGTCAGAGGATGGGTTTTGTGGCGAGCCTTGAGCCGGCAGGATGCAAATTGGGTTCGTCTCTCTGCAGCTTCAGGTGAAGTCAGACCTTGCCGTGTGGTGTCGAGATGACGGAGCACGTCCTCGATCGGCAGCCCCCAGAATGCGGGAATCTGTTGTTTCAGAGCCATCAGTCCATGCTATTCGTAGCGTAATGCTTCAATCGGGTTCAACTTGGACGCCTTATTCGCCGGATACAGGCCGAAGAACAGTCCGACGACGAGTGAGAACAAAAACGCCGCGACCACGGCTTGGGTGCTGATGATGGTCGGCCACCCGATCATGGTGGTGAGCAGCCGGGCAATGCCGACGCCTGTTCCAACACCTAGCATTCCTCCGATCGCGGTCATGATGAGGGCTTCCATGAGGAATTGCAGCAGGATGTGCGCGCGCTTTGCGCCGACCGCCATCCGCAAGCCGATCTCCCTCGTCCGTTCCGTGACGGAAACCAGAAGGATGTTCATGATGCCGATTCCGCCGACGATCAGTGAAATCGATGCAATG
Organism: Nitrospira sp. CMX1; assembly: GCF_054902215.1. Lineage (NCBI taxonomy): Bacteria > Pseudomonadati > Nitrospirota > Nitrospiria > Nitrospirales > Nitrospiraceae > Nitrospira > Nitrospira sp. CMX1. The sequence continues at coordinate 186,688 of NZ_JBUBKD010000045.1, forward strand.
CTCATCAGCATCACCATCATTGTTCTGCTCGTGCCGGCGACGGTTTTGGCGATATCCTCCATGGTCCGGATCGTGAAGTCGTCTTCCTCGGATGGGTGCAGCCGGTGCCTCGCCCGCAACAGCTCCTTGATGTCGTCGGCTGCAGCGGGAATGTCGTCGCGGGTTGTCGTTGCCACCAAAATGATTCCAACGGTTCCCAGAAATTTGGTCCCAAAGACCTTGCGCTCCGCGGTTGAGAACGGAAGGACAACGAAATCATCTTGATCTTGCCCCGTGATGGATTGGCCCTTCGATGCCAGGATTCCGATCACCCGGAGAGAAACATTCCTCATACGAATCTCGCTTCCTACCACCTCTTCATCCGGTTCAAACAGATTCTGAACGGCGGTTTTTCCCAAGACGGCGACCTTGGCGGCAGAATCAAGGTCTGATTGTGTGAAGAAATTTCCCTGGGCAATGGGCCAATTGCGGATATCCGGGAAGGCGGGAGTCGTTCCGAAGACGACCGTACTCCAATTCTTGTTCTCCCTGATCACTTGGAGGATCGATCGCGTCCCGTACATCGCTGTCGTGACACCGGCAACCTTTTTTTCAATGTCTTCCGCATCGTCGACCGTCAGTGTCGAAATCGAGCCGAGTCCACCACGGACGCCGCCGACCGTCGTGGCCCCAGGGATGACAATCAGCACATTGGTGCCTAGGCTTGAAATTTCAGCCTGCACGGAGGCGGTGGCGCCCTGGCCTAGGCTGATCATGGCGACGACTGCGCTGATGCCGATGATGATGCCCAGCATCGTCAAGCCGGCTCTCAACGGGTTATGCCTGAGAATACGGAAAGCCGACAGAAAGGTGAGCCAAAAGAAGGACATGGTGATCAGCTAGTAGCGGCCGGGCTTTCAGTAATAGTAATCCGATCCAAGGCTGACAGCTGAATGCTGGGAGCTGATTGTTTCTTGTCCCCCTTCATCTCAACCCCCGACCCGGTTCGAAACCGGGAGGTAATTGTTTCTTGGCCTGTTCTTCATCTGTCTCAATCCCTAGAATGACAGACTCTCCTTCGCGCAAGGTATCAGACACGATTTCCGTATGGAGAGAGTCGGCGATGCCCGTCGAGACCTCCACTTGGCGAGGTTGGTGATTGGGATCCAATATCCAAACGCGCGTGGATTTCCTGTCGGTCGGTACGTTAGGCATTCTGAAGCGTAGCGCGCCGTTGGGGACACGGAGCGGATTCTCTTTTCGTGCAGTCACGATGGTGACGTTTGCCGTCATCCCCGGCTTCAACTTCAACTCAGGATTGCGGACGGTGATGACCACGTCATAAGTGACGACGTTCTGAATGTTGATCGGTGCGTTGCGCACCTGCGTCACCACGCCTTCGAAGAACTGTTTCAGATAGGCATCCACGCGGAAGTTGGCTTCCGTCCCTTCCTTGATCCCGCCGATGTCGGATTCACTGACGTTGGCATTGACCTGCATCTGGGTCAAGTCCTGGGCGATCACGAACAGGATCGGTGTCTGGAAGGCCGCGGCCAACGTTTGGCCGACGTCCACGTTTCTGGAGACCACGATACCGTCTACCGGTGAGTAGATCGTGGTATAGCCAAGATCCAATTCCGCTGAAGCGAGTACGGCCTGAGCCTGATCTCGTTGCGCCTGGAGAACCTCCACGTTGGCTGCGGCGTCCCGGTAGTTCGTCTCCGCGAGATCCACATCTGCCTGTGAGACGAACGCCTGCGGCCGCAGCGCTGCCATGCGATCGAACTCCCGCTTGCGTTGTGTCGCCGATACGTTGGCCTTTGCGAGGTTGCCCTTGGCGCTTTTGACGGCAGCACGTGCTTGGCTCACACGGGCCGTGAACGGCTTTTGATCGATCTGTGCCAAGATCTGTCCCTTTGTCACCTTGGAATTAAAATCAGCAAAGAGTTGCGCAACTTTCCCGGAGACCTGGCTTCCGACCTGCACGGAGACGACCGGATTGATCGTGCCGGTTGCGGTCACGATCGCAGTGATCGGTCCGCGCTCGATCACGGCTGTCTTGTAGTGAATGGGAGGGATGCCGGAGGCCCACCAGTACCATAGTCCCCATCCCCCAATGAGCAGGATGAACATGATGCTGATCAGCCAGGAGAGACGAGATCGACTCGCTCGAGTGGGTACCGTGACCATTGTAGGTACAGATTCCTGTTCAGCTACCGGCTCGGAACGTCGCCGGCCCAGTGCCGAGACCTCATGGCGGGGAATGATGTCGTTCGCAGGAGGATGGCGAGTGGGTTGTTGTGGATCAGTGGTCATGATGGGTTCACGATCTGGGTAGTTCCAGGATTTGCTCTGCGATGCCGCCGGTTCACGAGGACCTTCCGGCCCTCCTCGGCCAGCAAGAGGACGAGGGCGCCGAGAACAAGCGGTCCAAAAATCCAGAGAGGCAAGGGACTCGTTCCAAAGATCTCGTTTCCAATCGGTGTGTAGGTTACGAGCAGAAGAATGGTCAGCTCAGTGACGATGCCCCAGGCGAGAAGGGGGTTGGTGAGCCATCCGAGTCGGGCCACCGAGAGATGATTGGATCGGCAGGCAAAGACATTCGCGACTTGTGCGAAGACGATCCCGGCGAAGGTGACGCTTGTGGCTTTTTTATACAATGGAGAGGACCAATCCAAATGTGATCCCCAGGTCCACCCCTGACTATGGAGGTAGAGGAAGAATCCTCCCATCGCGACTCCGGCCTCAATGAGCCCAAGAAAAAGGTAGGCCCGCAGCAAAATCGGGAGACTCAGTAATCGCTCGCTTCGTGAGCGCGGCGGGAGGTTCATGATATCGGACTGTGGGCGCTCTGTGCCGAGGCCCAAGGCGGGGATCATGTCGGTTCCAAGGTCAACGGCCAGAACTTGAGGAATCGTCAGCGCGAGGGGCATCCCAAGAAAGCCGTAGCCTAGGTAGGGCACGACTTCCGGTACATTGCTTGCCAAGACATAGCTGGTGAACTTGCGAATATTCTCATAGACCGTGCGCCCTTCTTCGATCGCACTCACGATCGTCGCAAAGTTATCGTCGAGCAAGATCATGTCCGCGGTTTCCTTGGCGACATCCGTGCCCGCGACACCCATGGCGATACCGATGTCGGCCTTCTTGAGCGCTGGTGCATCATTGACGCCGTCGCCGGTGACCGCGACCACTTCTCCCATCTCCTTGAGCGTAGACACGATCCGCATCTTGTGATGCGGAGCCATTCGGGCAAAGACCGGGTCCGGTTCGTCAGGCCGAGACGGGGTCAAGAGCCGACGGAGTTGTTCGTCGCTCATCGTGCCGAGTTGTGGTCCTTCAATGACCGGGACGAAACTGTGCCGTGATGGTCCAGTCTGTTCAGAAACCAGGCCGATCTTGCGCGCAACGGCCAGCGCCGTGAGCGGATGGTCGCCGGTGACCATGATGACACGCACGCCGGCTTGCCGGCATTTCACGATCGCTTCCGGCACTTCTCGGTGCGGTGGATCCATCATGGCAACCAGGCCGAGAAACGTCAGGTCATTTTCGATGGTTTCGACTTCAATGTGCTCAGGCTGGTGGGCCACCTCACGCATGGCGACGGCCAACACACGATAGGCCTGTTCGGCGAAGGACCGGCTTTGGCTCAGGAGGTGTGTGCGCTCGCTGGGCGTCATGGCAATGGTGTCGCCATGGCTGTGGGTGTGGGTACAAATCGCCAACACGGACTCAGGAGCGCCTTTCGTGAAGGCGATGAGTCGTCCTTCTGACCAATGAAGCGTGCTCATCCTCTTCCGATCTGCGTCGAATGCCAGTTCTCCCATGCGTCGCAGTGGGGGACGGTGGGCCAGTCCATGTGCGATGGCGAATTCCAATAATGCGGTTTCCGTGGGGTCGCCGGTGACGGCGGAATGTCCATCCGACTTCCGGACGCGCTTGGCGTTGTGGCAATGAAGCAGTGCATCGAAGAAGGGACGCCAGTGTTCAGCGTCGGCCGTACTGATCATGCGGCCTCTGGTGAAAAAACACCCCTCTTGCGACTCGATCATCAGCCCATCGACGAAGAATCGATCGACCTTCATGTGATTCTCCGTCAGCGTTCCTGTTTTATCGGTGCAAATCACCCTTGTGCAGCCCAGTGTCTCAACGGAAGGCAGGTGTTTGATCAATGCGTTGCGCTTCGCCATGCGTTGACTGCTCATGGCGAGGGCCAGCGTGACGGTCGGGAGCAACCCCTCGGGCACGTTCGCCACGATAATGCCGATGCCGAAGATCGCACTGATCCAAAAGCCCAGCCCTGTCCACAAACCGACGAGAAAAAATGTGATACCCATCACCAACGAAATCACGGCGACGATCCGGGTGACCGTGATGATTTCTTTCTGGAGCGGGCTGAGTCCGGTTTCGACCGCAGTGGTAAGGGCGGCAATTTTACCGAACTCTGACTGCATCCCGGTGGCGAAGACGACGGCTCGGCCATGCCCCGACAGGATGGTGCTTCCGGCAAAGACAAGATTGGGCAGATCGAGCCAGTGTCCATCCGCCGTCGCCTCGGCCGTTCGTCGTTTTGGCCTCGATTCACCCGTCAAGGCGGCGTTATCCACTCGCATACCGACCGCCTCAATGAGGCGCCCATCAGCCGGCACCCGTTCGCCCTCTTCTATGATCAGGACATCGCCCGGCACGATCTCGCGTCTGGTCGCTTCGACCGGTTGCCCACTTCTCATCACCCATGCCTTGTCCGGCAAGAGAAGGTGGAGGGCTTGGAGGGCTCGTTCGGCCTTGTATTCCTGAAAGAAAGCAAATCCGGCGTTGATGACGATGACGCTGAGGATGGCCCACCCCAGTGTGGCCATCCCCTCACCCGGCCTCATCCTGTCGGCGAAGAACGAGAGACCCGCAGCGATCCACAGGAGGACGGCGAGGAAATGGGTGAAGTGGCTGAGGAGTCCGCGGAGAGATGAGTAGTGATCCTGCGTGGTGAGCACATTCGGACCGTAGTAGGCGAATCGTCGCTGAGCTTCATTGAAAGACAAACCGTCGGCGGTAGTGTCCAGTCGCCTCAGCACGTCCTCAAGCGGCAGTTGGTTGATGTCGCCATACTTGATGCTTCGATCAGCCATCTTTACATCCTGGACAATTGCGGTGAATCTCGTAGGCCGTTCAAAAGTATCGCCCGGCTCGGCCGCGGCGAGCAAAGGGCCGAGTCGTTGTTTTCATCACCCGCCCTTTCCCCAGCCGCTAAAGCAGCTTTTCCCCGGAGGTGCGTTGAGGGTCTGAGCGACGCGAGAACAACGCCGGAGGAACTTTTCAGCGGTCTGCCAAAGTCAGGCACGGGGGCCTCGTACAATCAGTACCGAACAGGGGGCATGTCTCAGCAAACTTTCGGACACGCTGCCGAGATAGAGACGCTCGCTCTTCGTCAAATCACGTGAGCCGATCACCAACAGCTGGTCACGGTTGGTCTCGACGTATTTCACGATGCTGTCGATCACGTGGTCCATGTGGACTTGAGTGACAACCGAAAAACCGTCTTTGATGAAGTCATCTCGTAGAGTATCGACCAACCGGGTGGCTCGTTCCATGACGGGCCGTTTCAACTCGTCCAGTTGCGGCTCGGAGAGATAGCGTGCCGCGAGGTCCGTAACGGGACTTTCCCCTGAGGTCAGGATCGTGACCGTGGCGGAGTCCGGCAAGACATGGGATCGAAGAAACCGGGCAGCAGCACGTGATGGTTTGGAGTCGTCTACGGCGATGGCCACGCGGAGTAGTGTGGTCAGGGGCTGTTTCACGACCAACAGAGGACAGGGAACGGTCGCAGCCACCTGCCGAGAAACGCTCCCGAGTAAGAATCCTTGAATGTCACTCAGGCCACGCGATCCCATGAGGATGAGGTCAGCCTTCAGTCGCCGGGCAGTTCTCGCAATGGTATGGGCAATCGGACCATGTGCGAGGATCGTCTGGAGCTTTGTCCGTGGTCCGGTTGCTGCCTGACTCAGGGCAAGTCGAGCCGCTCGTGCGGCATCGCGTAACACGATGGTCCCGGCCTTCTCCATCGCAGCAAGGACACGTTTCGCTGCAACGGGGTTCTTGTTTGTGGCGGACCGAAGTGCCGGCTGATCGACGATGTGTAGAAGCACCACCTGTTCAGGTTCTTGACCGGCAAGGGCTTCAAGCGTCTGGACCCCCCATTGTGAATGTTCCGATCCATCGACCGCGCATAAGATCCGCATAACTGGTCCCCTTCCGTGCAGGCTGTGATTCTGGAGAAACCATTTCGGGTATCAGTTCTGCATCGGATGTGCCTGTAGCATGGGGAAAGACAGAAGAAGAATCGGCTAATTACCAGAGAGTTATGGGGAGGGACGTCTCTTTCACATGGAAGCGGGTTGAGGCATTTTGCTGCAGCGACAGGTACGGTACTGTGGTGATTGGCGCCAGTAGCATGCATCTCTGAGAAGTTGGGAGCACAAGGTGCTTCTATACAGGAGGGGTAATGAAAAAGAAAGCCAAGGTGAAGGTCAAAGACTTCGACTCCATGACCGTGAACCAGGTCATGGAAAAAGACGTACAGTTCGTCCCGCTGAAAATGAAGGGGGATTTGATTGCGGCCCTCCTTACCGAAGGATTTGGGGCTGTTCCCGTAGTGGAGAAAGGGCGCAAGTTGGCCGGCATCGTCAGCGAGCATGACCTGCTCGCGGCCGTCGATGACCGCCACCAGCTCAGTACCATGACGGCGAAGGATATCATGACGGCCAATCCTTACTCCGTCCGACCTGAGACGACGCTTGGAACGATGGTACACGTGCTGCGGGCGAGCGATTTGGTTCGCGTCCCCGTCGTGAATGCCAAAGAGAAATTGATCGGCATCATCGCGCGACGCGATCTCTTACGGGCCTATCTGGCCACCGGCGGCAAACGACAACTGTGAGGACGTTATGAGACAAACCGAATTCTTCATGAAAGCGACTGATCCGAAGACCTTGACGGTCGGACAGTTGATGCAGGATGCCGTCACACGATGCACCTCGCGCACCGAGGCGTCGACGATCGCCCATCTGATGACCCATCGCAACTACGGAAGTTTGCCGGTGGTGGAAGAGGACGGCACATTAGTGGGGATCGTCACGGAATATGATCTCTTGCAAGCCATGACCGAAGGGCGTGATCTCAGAAAGATTTTGGCCATAGAGATCATGTCGGCCCATCCTGTAAGCGTGACGGAGGATCAAACGCTTGCTCAGGTGGCTGATCTGTTCCAGGACCGCTATTTGACTCGAGTGCCGGTCGTCCGGAACAATAAACTGGTGGGGATTCTGGCAAGACGTGATGTGCTCTTCGGCTATATGAAGGCATCGCAATATTGGTCGTAACAGACTGTTGAAAAAGTCCACCAGCGGCGTTCTCGCGTCGCGCAGAGGCTTAACGTACCAAGTCGGGACAGAGCAGCTCTGGCTGCTCGGGGCGGGCGGATGAAAAGGATTACGCCTCACCTCTTCGCTCGCTGTGGCCTTGTCGGTGAAACTTTTTGAACAGTCTGTTGTGTACATGTCCATCATGCCCAAAGCGGTTCCGCGGTTGGCTTGGAACGCGCTCCTCGCCATGATCCTTCTTGTTCCTACTGCCGTTCATTCAGAATCGACATCGAAGCGCCGTAGCCTATGCGATATGAGGTGTCCCAGTGATGAGACGGTGCAGTGGGAATGCCGGACACTCCGAGACGGTGAATCATTGGAAAGGCTCTTTGGTGAGCAGTGGGTCCATGTCGCGCGGTTCAATCGAGTCGATCGGCGTCACGTCCATGGTGGGGTGTCGATCAAAGTCCCGAAGCAGATTGAAGATGTGGAGTCATTTCTGCCCTTGCCGCTGTTGTATCTGGCGGCCGAGCAAGAAGGACAGTTCATACTCGTCAATCTGTCCGAGCAGTTTCTCGGTGCCTATGAGTACGGCGCACTCCGGTTTGCCGTTCCGATCGTCTCAGGGGACGAGGACCATCCGACACCCGTGGGCGAGTTTCGCCTCACCGCGGCCCATCGTACCCATCGATCCTGCTTGTACAAGGTTGAGGGAACGGATCGGTCTTATCCGATGAATTATGCGCTCCGATTTCATATCGATCGTGAAGGGGTATCTTATTGGTTGCACGGGCGTGACTTACCGGGCTATCCCGCTTCCCACGGTTGTATCGGCCTCTATGACGAACCGATGCAGAAGGAACAGTAGGGGATTCCAAGAGATCCGGAGCTGAATGATGCGAAGCGGCTATTTGAGTGGGTATTGGGTGAGGAAGTCGAGCATGATCAAGTGATTTCACTCCGGAACGGGCCGAGAATGCAGATCATCGGCCAGGCGCCGAGACATCCGCCGTAGGTCTAAGAGCACAAAGGCTATACGAGTAAAAGCGAACGAGTTGTCAGCCAAGGAGGCCGAGATGACATCAATGACATCCGTGCAGATCACTTCCCCAGGAGGTCCGTTCAAGCTCGTCCACGGGCCGGTGCCGGAACCCAAGCCCAATACCGTTCGCGTTAAAGTGCAGGCCTGTGGGGTTTGCCATAGTGACATGTTCGTCAAAGAAGGCCATTGGCCGGGACTCCACTATCCACGAGTCACGGGCCATGAGGTGGCGGGTGTGATCGATGCAGTCGGTGCCGGGGTGGTTGTCTGGGAAAAAGGTCAACCTGTCGGGGTGGGGTGGCACGGCGGACATTGTGGTCACTGTGCCCCTTGTCATCGCGGTGATTTTTTCGGATGTCAGAAATTCATCGTGACCGGCTTTCATGAAGATGGAGGGTATGCGGAGTACTTGATCGCGCGAACCGAGGCACTGGCAGCTATCCCCGATGTATTGACGCCAACGGAAGCGGCGCCGATTCTCTGCGCCGGGATTACGACGTTTAATAGCTTGCGGCATAGCGGAGCCAGGGCGGGTGATCTGGTGGCGGTTCAGGGGCTGGGAGGACTCGGCCATCTCGGGGTGCAGTTTGCCAACAAGATGGGTTTTCACACGGTGGCTATCGGACGCGGCCAGGACAAAGCCGCACTTGCTTTGAAGCTGGGAGCTGAGCGCTACCTCGATGCTGAAACGGTTGATCCGGTGAAGGAGCTGGCGAGTCTCGGTGGAGCCGCCGTGATTTTGGCAACGGCGCCGAGCGGGAAAGCCATGTCGGACATGATCGACGGGTTGGGGGTCGGCGGCAAGCTCATTGTTCTTGGGGCGTCGACTGACCCCATGATCGTGACACCGCTTCAACTGATCGGCGCACGTCCGACGATTCAGGGGTGGCCGTCAGGCACTGCGCGGGACTCCGAGGATGCCCTGAATTTTTGTGCTTTGACCGGTATCCGCCCGATTGTGGAGGCATTCCCTCTGGAACAGGCAGCGGCTGCTTACGACCGGATGCTGAGCGGCAAGGCCCGTTGTCGCGTGGTGCTGACCATGGAGTAACGCCTTCATGCCCATCTACCTGGATGTTGACGGTCTGTTACGACGTGTTACATGCTTCCGACACCAGAGGTTCAATGCACACGTTGCTTGGCAGCGGTTTCATCACTACGAACCATTCCAGGGAGGCTAGCCCGACAGCAAGCGGCCTGCTATGAAAAGCGAAAAATCGTGATCTTGTTGCGTATATTCTCTGCTGAGCGAAATGGGTAAGAATAGCCACAACCTCACGGTTCACGCCTTGTCGCAGTTCATCCATCATCACCTCCTGTGGTTTTTGATCGGCGTCTATGTGCTCTCCGCAATCTGGCCAGCCGCCGGTTTGGGGATACGACAGGTCAGCTTCGGCGATCTCCAAATCTTCAACGAGACGCTGCATGTTTCTCTCCTGCTGCTCCTACTGGCAACCTTGATGTTCAATGCGGGGTTGGGGGTCAAGACTTCGCATCTCAGATCGTTAGCCAAGAAGACAGGGGTTCTGTTTGCCGGGCTCACCGCCAATCTCGTTATTCCTATGGCCTATATCTTTCTGGTCACCCTCATCATGCGGGTGTGGTATGAGCCGGAGGAAGCCCAACATATCCTCGTCGGGTTGGCTTTGGTGGCGGCCATGCCGATTGCCGGAGCGTCAACCGCCTGGGCCCAGAACTCAAATGGGAATCTGGCACTTAGTTTGGGGTTGGTCCTGGCTTCGACCCTGCTCAGTCCCGTCCTGACACCGGTGGCGCTGTATACGTTCGGTGAGATGGCCACAGAGGAATATGAGCGGGTGATACATGATCTTGCTGCGTACGGATCGGGAGCGTTCCTAGGTCTCTGGATCGTGTTACCCTCCCTGTTGGGCCTTGCGGTGCGCTTCGTGGTGCCGGAAACCAGACAGACGGCCATCATGCCGATCATCAAACTGATCAATGCCGTCGTCTTACTGCTGTTGAACTACTCGAACGGCTCGGTCTCCCTTCCTCAGGCGGTCGCGGACCGCGACTATGACTTCCTCGCGGTTACATTCGTGATCACCGCGGGTCTCTGTGTCACGGCCTTTTCCGCCGGCTACGGGTTGAGTCGACTCTTCAAACTCGATGATGCGGAACGGGTCTCGCTTATGTATGGATTGGGAATGAATAACAATGGAACGGGACTGGTCTTAGCCTCATTGGTCTTGTCAGCCTATCCCCGAGTCATGGTTCCGATCATTTTCTACAACCTTATTCAGCATCTTGTGGCTGGTGGCGTGCATGAGATCCTCGGGAGAAACGCGGAGAGGGAAACGACAGAGCCACGTTAATGAAACAAGTGCTCCGGCTTCACGCGTGATCGGTTTCAGTTAAGGGCAGGTGAGTGTAAGCTGCTTTCGCGGGAGATGCTGACGAAGCTGACCACAAAGGCCAGGTCCGTGTACCTTCTGGAAAGCGATTGCTGGTGCCGTCTTCTTCGGTGAACAGGAACGGCACGGATCAGGCCGGAACCCCAAACAACGCTCCAGCTCCAGCGGTCACAGCCATTGCCAAGGCGCCCCAAACGGTAACCCGCGTAGCGGCAATCATCACAGAAGCACCGCCGACCCGCGCAGCCAGGGAGCCTAAAAGAACTAGAAAGAGAAGTGAACTTCCAGAAACAGCCCACGTAAGTGCAGAAGCGGGTACTAACAGGACGATTAGGAGAGGTAGGATAGCGCCAACCGAAAATGTGATAGCTGATGCCAAGGCAGCTTGAACTGGTCGTGCGGTCACGGTGTCGGATATTCCGAGCTCATCACGACTATGGGCACTGAGTGCATCATGTGTCATCAGCTGGGTTGCGACTTTGGATGCGAGTTCTACATCCAGTCCACGTGCAGCGTAGATTGCAGTCATTTCTCTGTGCTCTTGCTCGGGGTTCGTTGCGAGCTCCATGCGCTCCCGAGCGAGATCCGCGCGCTCGGTGTCAGCTTGCGAACTCACCGAAACATACTCACCTGCCGCCATCGCCATCGCGCCGGCCACAAGACCGGCCACGCCTGCGGTCATAATACTTGTTGAGCTTGCGCCTGCCGCCGCTACGCCTACGATGAGGCTCGCCGTCGACACAATACCGTCATTTGCGCCTAGCACTGCGGCACGGAGCCATCCAATTCGGCGTATGGTGTGCGTTTCAAGGTGCGGCATCGCAACGGTTCACGAGAGGGTGCGCTCTCTCAACTCCAGCAACGTCGCCAGGTCGTTTCACGAGTTGAACGGAAACTAGTCTACTGCAAAAGCCAGCGATGAATCCATTCATCCGGCAATGATACAGGAGTTTTCCGTGAGGGGGAGAGGGGACGCAATACTGCCGTAAATATCCGACCGTCCATGGTAGCCTTGTAGTCTCTGGACATGCAGACACTCGCCCAAATTACGCGTGGGTTACCGGCCATCAATTCCAGAGACGATCGAGCCCACCCGGTGTATGCAGGACTATTTGAGTAAGTCACCTAGCAACTGGGGGCGGGTCACCTCCTCCGTTGGCATCGGGGGAATCGCAGTTATACATGTGATCAATGACAAATTAGAACCTATGATTGTGGCTAGACTGAGACTGTAACGGAAACCCTTAGTTTTCAGCGGTGAATATTGAAATGTGTTGAGACAGACAGCCAGCTCTCCGGACAGGGCGATGAGGCCCCTCAGACTCCTGGAAATAAACTTTTGGTGCTCAGTTACCCATGCGTAGGGATTTATTTGGAGCGCCTTATCTCTTCACCCTGCGCTAAACCCTCTCACCTTACGGCCCAACCCGCCGGACGCGGTTGTTATTATGATCTGCAATCAGCAGATGACCTGCCCGATCTACTGTGACGCCCCAAGGGTCGCTCATGTGGGCCGCAGTGGCCGGTTGATTATCCCCATTAAAGCCTAGGACCCCTGTGCCTGCCACGGTAGTAATAATGCCTGTCTGGGCGTCAACTCGCCGGATGCGATTGTTACTACCGTCTGCAATCAGCAGATTACCCACCCCATCCACGGCAACGTCCCTAGGAATATTCACTTGGGCTGCAGTGGCCGGTTGGTTATCCCCATTAAAGCCAGCCACTCCCGTGCCTGCCATGGTGGTGATAATCCCTGTCCGGACGTCAACTCGCCGGATGCGATTGTTACTACTATCTGCAATCACCAAATTGCCCGTCCCGTCGACGGCGATGCTAGAAGGAAAGTTCAACTGAGCAGAAGTGGCCGGTTGATTATCCCCATTAAAGCCTAGGACCCCCGTGCCTGCCACGGTAGTAATAATGCCTGTCTGGGCGTCAACTCGCCGGATGCGTGCATTGGTCTGATCCGCAATCAGCAAATTCCCCGCCCCATCAACGGCGATGCCAACAGGAAAGTTCAACTGGGCGGAAGTAGCCGGTTGGTTATCCCCATTAAAGCCTCGGCCCCTAGTGCCTGCCACGGTAGTGATAATGCCCGTCTGGGCGTCAACTCGCCGGATGGCCATATTACGCATATCCGCAATCAGTAAATTCCCCGCCCCATCGACCGCGACGTCAATAGGGCTCATTTGGGCCGCAGTGGCCGGTTGATTATCCCCATATAAAGCCAGGTACTCCCGTGCCTGCCACGGTGGTGATAATGCCCGTCTGGGCGTCAACTCGCCGAACGCGAAAGTTACGACCATCTGTCATTAGCAGACTACCGGCGCGATCCACAGCGACGCCGAGAGGCTCGCTCAGGTGGGCCGCAGTGGCTGGTTGATTATCCCCATTAAATCCATCCACTCCTGTGCCTGCCACGGTAGTGATCGTGGCCACCGATGGCGGAGTGGGAGGGGGGAGTCCATCCCCGTTCCCGCAGCCAGTGAGGGAGATGAACAGACCGTTAACCGCATACAGACTCCATGCGAATAGCACGGTCTGCTTCATCGACAGGGTCGCAGCCATAATTAAAGCTCCTTATTAAGGTGAGTGTCATTTCCGAATAGCAATCTTTGGTGTAGGGCGCACGAGTTGTGCGCGGTCGAGGTTGTGATAAATTGGCGTTAAAGCCTTGTGAGGATGACGTTTGGGGTCCCGTATGTGGGTGATGCCTTGTTCTTCGTAAGGGCCGTTCCACGTACCATCCGCCCGGAAAATGATTCGTTTGCTCATCATGAGCTCCTTTCAGGTATTCACGCGAAAAGATGGTTAGCTGGTTTGCATTGCCGTTGCCCTATGCCTCAGAAGATTTCGTGTTTCCCAGCTCAATTGAATAGGCGAAGGCAATCTGCATGCCGAAAATCAGAAAGTAATTCTCCACATATTCCACAAAAGTGCAGGCATCACATCTCCATGAAACAGGAATCTAGTATCTGAATTGATTCATCACTGTATCTAAAAGACACTAAATCTTTGCGATCAACTCTGTGCGGGCTCTGTAGAAGTTTGTTTCTACTGCCCTTGAAGGCCCCGCCGAGGCACTCACAAAATCTACGTTATAGATCTCGACCTCTAAGAGGTTTCATTTTTTATCGTGGTGGCGCCGAGAAAAAATGAGTCTCAAACCCATGACAGACAGAGGATGTACCGGTTCGAGCACGTTGGAGCAGCATAATGTTCAGTGAGGTTACAGATTGCAACAGGTATAGGAGGGCATGGCTAAGATATATAGAACAGGCTTTACATCGTTTCATTGTTCTTTATATCTGCGACCTCATTGCTACCAGCACAGGACAACCCCGTCCCATCGGCACCCAGCGTGCCAGTGTCCTGAGTTGTGGTTTCTTGTGGGGTTACCTTGTCTGAGGTAGGGCTATCTGAATTTTGTAAACCGCAGGTCGTACGACTCAGGTGACTCATCCCATCCTCAGCCCTTGACTCATCAAGATTGGTTGTTATATCTATGGTCCATGGCTACTCGAGCTCTCTCAACCAAGAAGGCGGTGTCGTTGTTTCATGCCCTCTCGGATGAGACCAGGTTAGCGCTGCTCGACCGGTTGAAAGAGGGAGAGCAGTGCGTCTGTGAGCTGACGGATGCGATGAAAGCGGCGCAGTCACGGCTGTCGTTTCATCTGAAAGTATTAAAGGATGCCGGGCTGGTTGAGGATCGCCGTGAGGGACGGTGGATGTATTACTCCCTTAGTGCTCAGGCAATCGAGGAATTAGAGGAGTTGGTGGGTTCTTTCAAGAAAGCAGCAAGATCGGCGGTTTCCTCGACGCGTTGCTGCTGATTTTTTAGATCTTATAAATCAACATTTCTTGATTGGAGGTCAATCATGAGTGACGCACAGACGCTCAAAGAAGAAATCAAGACCAGATATGGGCAGGCAGCTTTGCAGGCGCAGAAACAGGAGCGACGTTCCTGCTGCGGGACCGGGACTGTTTTGCAGGCGGGGCAACTCGACCCAATCACCGGCAATCTGTACAGCGACCACGAAGCTGCCACGTTGCCTCAGGATGCAGTGGCGGCGTCGTTGGGGTGCGGCAATCCAACCGCATTGGCGAAGATTGCTCCGGGTGAGACGGTCTTGGATCTGGGCTCGGGCGGTGGCATCGATGTCCTGCTTTCCGCACAGCGGGTTGGACCAACCGGCAAGGTATATGGCCTCGATATGACGGATGAGATGTTGGTGTTGGCGCGGGCCAATCAGACGAAGGCTGGGGTGACGAATGTGGAGTTCTTGAAAGGCGACATCGAGCACATTCCCTTGCCGGGCAATTCCGTCGATCTTATCATCTCAAACTGCGTGATCAATCTCTCGCCGGACAAGGATCTGGTGTTGGCGGAAGCCTTTCGCGTCTTGAAACCGGGAGGGCGACTGGCTGTCTCGGATATCGTGGTTCGAGGGGAGATTCCACAAGAGATTCAACGCAACGTCGAATTGTGGGCTGGGTGCGTCGCCGGTGCCCTGGAAGAACAGGAGTACATCGCAAAGCTGAAACGAGCGGGATTTGAAGGGGTCTCGATCGAGCCGACCAGAGTCTATACGGCTGCGGATGCGCGGGATCTGTTCGAGGGAACTGATCTTAATCTTGACGCCATCGCGCCGATCGTGGATGGCAAGTTCATCAGTGGGTTTGTACGGGCGACGAAACCAGAGGCGAATCAGGCGGCCTGCTGCTCGACGAGCTGTTGCTCATGAAACAGCGAGCTTGTTTCTCTGTACAGGGAATTCGGCTCGTAGCCAGATGGCGGAAGGATTACTCCGCCATCCGGCAGAAGATCGGTATGCCGTGTATAGCGCCGGGACGCATCCAGTCGGTCTCAATCCTGGCGCGGTGATGGCCATGCAGGAGCTGAACCTCGATATTTCTGCACAGCAGTCAAAGCACATGGACGCGTTCACTGATCAGGCATTCGACTATGTGATTACCGTGTGCGATCGGGCCAAGGAGTCCTGTCCTCATTGGCTTCATACTTGGAGTTTCGAGGATCCCGCTGCCGTACTGGAGCCAGATGAAGAGCGGCGTACGGTCTTTCGCACGGTACGGGATCAAATCAAAACCCGCATCGAGAAATTCTTCTCGATCGGACGTTGATGGTCAGATACTTTTTCTGCACTTCTCTTAGCTGGTGTGATTTCAAGCAGGCACGACAAGCGGTTCGTGGTCAGGTGTGTGCCTACTTTGGTTTTGGGACACAGCCTATTGAATGGTCTGTTTCAAGCACCTGCGTATTCGGCGGACACTGTACTCTTGGCTTGACAGGAACGCATAAGAAGCTTGCTGGCGTGTGTTCACGGTTGTCGGATAACGTCCATCCTGGGCCGCAGAGTTGTGCTGATAATCTCGCCTTTTCCATCTTGACGTTGTCCACCGGTTCTCTTGGAATGCCGGTAATTTCTGGGCCAGCATAGGCATGTGTCATAGACATGACATTGATAGCAGTGAAGATAATTGTGGGTAATTGATCACGTCGTTTCATGATTCGTCCTCTCTTCACATAACGACTTTCCTGGAGGAGAGCGTGTGATCAGCCGCGACCGGGTGCTGCACAGGCAAGGTGTATCTCAGCCACGCTCTGCGCAAAGGCCTTGGCGAGATTGCCGGTCAACGGTGCGGTTCGTTCATAGACGGTAAAATTGTACGGATCCTTCGCTGTGAGGCCGTACTTGTCGATGAGCATCTGATGCTGCCCGTCTGTTTGGATGTGATAACGAACCTTCGCGAGTAACTTGAGCCCGGCACTTTCCTTCGGCACTCGATACTCAAACGTATAGTCCCGGCTGGCCAGCGGCATGAGCCGATTGTCGTGCAACTCGACAATGGCCGGTTGCCACAGGATCCAACGCCCCATCGTATCGGACTGCTGTTCCAGAACTTTGCCATTCTGATCTTCCACTGCAAACTCAACGGTGAAGTGGCGGTCAGGATCCCCCGTTGGGAGTTTGTGGCCTGCGCCTGCATTGACCAGGGTCAGTGTGACCCTAACGTTGTCGCCGGGTTTGGGTTCGGCCGGCTCAGCCGTCACCTTCACGTCGATGGCCCGTTTGACCATCGCCGGGTCGTGTCCACCTCGCCAGAGATGTTGACGGCCCTGGCGCACAGGGCCGCCGATTGCAACTGGTCGTTCAATTTCCGGCATGTGGCAGCTTTGGCAAATGAAGCCCCGTTCCTTCTTCCAGTGTCCATCCTCATATTCAGGATAGGTGCCGCAAGGCCCGCCGTTGTAGAACTGTGCCGGTCCTCCCACGACGCTATGACAGCGCTCACACAGTTGTGCGGTGCGGAACATCGGATCATATTTTGTCGGATGGGGAGCCTTGGCATCTTCGTACGGTCCCATGACGACCCCATCTCGTACATGACAGGCCGCGCAGGTCACGCCTTCCTGTTGATACTCCCTGTCGTAGTACGGGTTCGGTTCTTGGACGGCTCGTTCTACTCGCTCGCGTGGGATATCTTTAATCAGCATTGGCTGCTGGTTTTCCAGGGGAGTATGGCAGTTCAGGCAGACCCAGATGTGTTTATCTTTCGTCCAGTAGGCTTGGAAGAAGGGATCCTTGTAAGCCTGGGAATGAATGCTGGTCTTCCATTCGTTGTAGATCTCGGTGTGGCAGGTGCCGCAAGACTCCGCTTGCAGGCTCGTTAGCCCTTCAGGAACCTTTTGATGAGGGATGGCATGGGCATAATCTTCCCGCAAGCCGAAGATGACGACTGGTTTCACTTCGGTATAGTACAGGTACGTGAGGCCACCAAGGACGGCGAGTCCGACCAGGCTTCTCTTCAACCAGCGCATTGCGTGCTCCGTTCTATCCGCTCTCGTGTTGACTGTCTCAAGCGATATGCCGCTATTGCTCCGACAAACGTGTTGCGGGAGAGCTGTCACTCATCATACTGGACGACTTCCGACTCTCTCAACTCGCACCTTCTCTCAGGTTTGTTTAGAGGGCTCACGGAAACCGGCCCACACAGAAGCCAGGGCAACAGGTGTCGCCATAGGGCCAGAATATCGCTTGCTCCAAGCAAGGGACTTCGCTATACAGGGCTTGTCGAGAGTCTCAAGTTATGAAGGGAGGAATGCTAATGATAAACAGGATGCTGGAAGTAACTTTGTTTTGCGGAGTCGTTTGTCTGTTGGTCATGGGCGGCTGTGCGTCGGAACAGGCTGTCGTGGAACCAACAGCAAGGGGGTCTTTGATATCGTCGGCTCCTCAGGAGGCGGCGCCTGTTGGGCCTTCGGAGTTCGTGAAATTGTGCCTGGCACGAATTGCGAGCGATTCCAGTGAAGGGACGAGGATGGTTGCCGAACAAAGTTGTCAAGATAATGAAAAGCTTCACCAAGGTGTGGTCGGGATCGCCGTCGCGAAGAGTGCCAACCGTGCATCTGCCGGTACGCAGGGCGATTCGCTTGATGCCTGCATGGCACGCATCCCCGCCGACGCGACGGTAGGTCAGCGACTATTGGCGGAAGAAAGTTGTAAGCGTGATCAGTTCACGCACCATTGAGCAGCGAACCAACCACTCAGTATACGGTCGACGTTCAGGAGACCAGCCGTTTTGGGTCTGTAAAGGAAGTACGCCAACTCTTCGGATGGCTACTCTATTCGCATTGTACTCACCGTTTATTTAGAGCACGATCTTCGTAGGTTCGCATTGTCGTGCACACAAGAGGTTTCACAGTATATTGGTGCGATCACAATGCGGTCATGCTGAGCATGTCAGGTGAAGGTTGATGTGGATGGGCTTGAGCGAGGCCGAGCGAGCGGATCCACGTATGCCGGTAGCCAGCCGATGAGTTGCAACGTCTGGATTTAGAAAGCGGTCTGAGGAAGGCACCCTGCTCGTCCTCAGGCATGGGCGGGCGTCGCCAATCCAACGTTGCCCAAGTAGACATTTCTTACAGTCGTACCTCATCTCCACTTCTGACTTCAAAGCTACTCACCATATTGCCTTATACGGTATTGCGTGTGATTGCATTCCTTGAATCTGCAAGGGTAGGCATTCGTGTATCTCGACGTGGAGATGAAGAGATTTTCACGCGGCATTCACGGTCACTTCATCAAGGGGAGTTATATTTGGTTATGCCATACGAACAAACAAAGGAGGGTTTTACACGTGCACAACATGCTGGATCTTTCGATGGTCTGCTTTCCGTATGTCCTGATGGGACTAGGCCAAGCAGTCATAGCGGGTACAAATATGACGAGAAGGACAACCAATAACACTGACGAAAATCAGGGGCGGAGAGTTACCCGTCTCACATTCGATATAGCAGCCTTGAGCGCGAAAAACAGAACAAGATCGGGGTCTCCTGTGTTGTTACCGAGTTGAGAACCTGTCATGACCGTGACGTCTGAGCGGCTTCACAAGCAGGTGGGAGAAGAAAGACTTTTAGGAAGTTCTCCGTCATCTCTGATCATATCTTCGTGCCTTGGCAACATGGTGCGCGGAGCGATTCGTTCAAGGAAAAAGAAAGGTAGGTATACTGTTATGACCATCATCATTCTATCCATGCTCGCGTTAAGCGCCTTGTTTGGAGTCATGTACAAAGCGTTTGGTGCGGAGTAGTGAAGATGTAACGAGTTCTCATCGAACCGGGGCAGGCAACTCCGGTTGTCTGCCCCGACGTTCCCTATGGAATGTATGCATCGATGAGCCGCTGACGAAAACAAACGTGCCTCTCCTCGTGCTGCGGAGCTGACGTGGCCATGAATTGGACTATGGTACCTCCTTCCATGTCCTCACACGGTGGATTGCTGATCGTGGATCGGGCAGCGTCACCTCCGCGAGTAATGCCTAGGGAGAGGAAAGGGTCTGAGACGGGTGTCTTATCCCGTCTCAGACCAGGTTGATGCAAGTGAATGAATGGGTCGATACAAGGACTCGCATGGCACTGTCATGTTATGCCCGTTCAGGCTCTCTTCTTCTTTAACACCCATTCGCGACAATCCTTGCAATTGTTTCTAGCAGGATTCGGAAAAAGACCACCAGCGGCGTTCTCGCATCGATCAGAGGTTCACCGTACGGCTCGGAGTACGATTCGCCTCTTTGCGCATCCTGCAGGGCTCTTCAACGTCGTCTCACACCTCAATACCCGTGACGGCGACAGAGGTCACAATGAGTTTTCCCACAGCCTGCTAGTCGTTACGTACTGCAACGGTAGAGAGGGGTTCAGACGGGGTGGCTTCCATCAAATCCTTGTTTGTGGGCTACGATGCCGGTGAGGAGTTCCACGTGTTCAAGGCAACTTCAAGCCAATGTACAAAGTGTGAGATGCAACGACTGTGCTGTATGAGCAAGTGCTGCAATGGCCTGGCTGCTGTTCCACCGCTGTGAGTCGTTTGTCGCTCGTCCTAATTGTCTAGTTAGGTAGACGGCTTTGAGGATATTCTCCCCACGTCTTCATTCAGTGGCCCTGGGCATTACCAAGAACGGCGGACGTATTGAATCGGCAGCCGGATAAATTCGATAGCCTAAGCACGATAGTTGCTCGATTGCTTCGATACGGCGTGATCAGCAAAACTTGATGAAGAAACACGTCATCATTCAAGAGGGAAGAACTATGCATATGATGATCGCTTATCCACAGATGTTGCGCATCAGCCTCATCGTACTACTTCTCACCGCATCGGGACTGTCGGATGCGAGAGCGGATGCCGTCACCGAATGGAACGAGAAGGCTGGAGAGATCGTGGTGAAGGCAGGATTGGGACCATTGCCGGCCGCGCGAGCGCTGGCCATGGTTCAAGCAGCAGTGTACGAAGCCGTGAATGCCATCACACAACAGTATCCCGTCAGCGATGTGAAACTAGAGGCGGCTCCTGGGGCCTCCGTGGAGGCGGCGGTTGCGGCGGCGAATCGTACCATGTTGGCAAAGCTTGTTCCGTCTCAACAAGCAATCGTCGATCATGCCTATAAGACCGCCCTGACTGCAATCATCGATGGACCAGCCAAGTCCAACGGCATCGCTGTCGCTGAAAAGGCGGTTGCGGCCATTCTCGCGCGACGTGCGAATGACGGAGCTGCAGCAGGGGAGTCCTATCGTCCACATACGAGCGCGGGAACCTATGTGCCTACCGTCATACCGGAACTTCCTCAGTGGAGATATCGGAAGCCCTGGTTGATGACGAACCCGATGCAATTTCGTCCTGGGCCACCTCCTGACTTGGAGAGCGAAGTCTGGGCGCGTGACTATAACGAGGTGAAAGCCCTGGGTGGAAAGCACAGCCGACAGCGAACTGTTGAACAGACCAACATTGCACATTTCTGGGAAGAAGTCATGCCGCCAATTTATGATGGCATCGTGCGATCGGTCGCAAAGGCTCCGGGACGAGACATTACACGGAACGCGCGCTTATTTGCCGCGGTCACTCAGGCTGCGGATGACGGGTTGATCGCGGTGTTCGACGCAAAATATCACTATGGGTTCTGGCGTCCGGTCACGGCAATCCGTAACGGCGATATCGATCGAAACGAGGCAACCGAACGAGACGAATCTTGGGAGCCGCTCATTGAGACTCCCATGCATCCGGAATATCCCTGCGCACACTGCATCACAGCCGGAGCGGTGGGTACGATATTAAAAGCGGAGATAGGGAATGAGCCAACCCCTGTGTTGACCACCACGAGCAACGCGGCGGGTGGAGTCTCGCGTAGCTGGACAACTATCGATGAGTTCATGCAAGAAGTCCCGAATGCCCGTCTCTATGACGGCGTTCATTATCGGAATTCCGGCAAGGTCGGAACCGACATGGGGAGGCGGATTGCTCAGCTGGCGATTGAAAAATATCGACTGACACGCAAATAGCGACTACGGCTCTGTGATGATATGCCCCCCCGGCTTTTCTTCCCCTTCACCCCATTCCGCCACAGCCTGTGCCATCTCTGCTAATCGCAGCGCGGCTCGACCGAACACACTGTCGGACGGGTAGGCCCCATCGAGCCCCCGTTCACCGGCAGCGATGCCGGTGAGTAACTCCAACGCCTCTTCAATCGTGTTCACGGCATACACGGCAAAATGACCGGATTCGACGGCTTCCACCACATCGCGGCGAAGGGCTAGATGCTTGGTGTTGCGAGCGGGGATGATGACGCCTTGGGTGCCGCTCAATCCCTTGCGTGAACAGGATTCGAAGAACCCTTCGATTTTTTCGTTCACGCCTCCGATCGGCTGGATTTCCCCCAATTGATTGACGGAGCCGGTGACGGCCAGCCACTGATGGATCGGCAGATCAGCGAGGCTGGAAAGAATGGCGATGAGCTCCGCCACGGCGGCGCTGTCACCTTCTACTTCAGAATAGGTCTGTTCAAACGTCAAAGAAGCGCTCATGGCAAAGGGATGGGACCCGGAGAATTTGCCGGCGAGATATCCGGCCAGGGTCAGGACCCCCTTGCTGTGGATCATCCCGGCCAGTTCCGCTTCCCGCTGGATATCGATCACGCCTTTGGTGCCGATATAGGTGCGAGCAGTAATCCGAGTGGGACGGCCGAACGCGTAGTCGCCAAGCTCATGGACCGACAGACCGTTGACCTGACCGACCACGTCACCGTCGAGATTGATCATCAACGTACCTTCTTTAATCTCATCTTGGATCCAATGTTCCGCCAAGTTCGAGCGATGACGTTTATGGGTGACGGCGGCATCGACGTCTGCTCGCGTCACAAACGAATGGCCTTCTTTTCTTGCCCAATATCCTGCCTCACGGATGAGGTCGCTGATGAGACTGAGCCGGAGTGACAGTCGATCACGGCGATCCGCGAAGCGGAGTCCCTGCCGGAGGATTTCCGCGACGGCATCCGCTCTGAAGTGAGGCAGTCCTTCTTCTCGACAGAGCCTTGCAATGAACCGGGCATATTGTCGGTCCTGTCGTTCACTGCGAACGACTTCGGTGTCGAAATCCGCTTTCACCTTGAACAGCTTCCCGAAGTCTTCTTCGTAGTCTTGCAGGAGGTGGTACAGCATGGGCGGCCCAACCATGATGACCTTCACCGTCACGGGGATCGGTTCCGGTCTCAGTCCTGCCGTGGAGAATCCGTAGAATTCACCCGGATCCTCGATCTTCACCTCGCCGGTCTTGATCCCCCGCTTGAGCGCATCCCACGAAAACGGCTGGCGCAGCATGTCCAAGGCATTCACGATCAGGTAGCCGCCGTTGGCTTGCAGCACAGCTCCTGCACGGATTTCCGTGAAGTCGGTATACATGACGCCCATGTGTGCCCGTCGTTCAATCTTGCCGATGAGATTGGTATAGGTCGGGTGGGTCTCATCGATGACAGGAGCCCCTTCCGACGGGTCATGTTGCACGATCAGATTAACCAGGAAGCGCGACATGTCGGGTCGCTTGAATTCCAAACCGGGTATGGCGATGGCAGGACCTTCCCGCGGCAGAAAATCTTTGTAGTGATGCACAATGTCGTCTCGAACATGTTCCAAAAATGTGGTGATGGCCGCCATATCTTGATACGTCCGGCGCATGGTTTCGTAACGACCTTCCAAGACATTGGTGGCCAGTTGGCGGTCCAGATGGCGTTGTTGATGCTCGGCTTCCTTCTCAAGACCGTGGATGCGGATATGGAATTCTCGGATTTCCCCTTCCAAGATCTTGCGTCGTTCGTTCAGATCCCGCTGTTCTTCCTCGGTCATCGCCTCCATGTCGGCCTCCCTCATGGGACGGCCTTCTTTGAGCGGTGCAATCCCGAAACCGACCGAGGTTTCCTCAAAGCCGAATCCCTGTGTCCGGCTGTGTTCTGTTAATTCATGAAAGAGCGCCTTTTTCTTGGCATCGATGTCGTCATGCAGTTTGGCCTTGGCATCGAGATATTTCTTGCTCTCGAATGCCAAGGGGATGTCGCGTCGCAGTCCCTCGATAAATCCGGACATTTCTCGCTTGAACGATGCGCCCTGTCCGGCAGGCAGCGCGAGACAGGTTGGTCGAGAGGAGTCTTGGAAATTATTCACGTAACACCAGTCGGACGGAGCGGGGGCTGCTTGCGCCATACGCTTGACCATCTGTCGAATGACCGTCGCCTTTCCTGTACCGACAGGGCCGGAGACGTAGAGATTGAATCCAGGACTCTTCATATTGAGCCCGAATTCCAACGCCTCCACGGCCCGCTCTTGTCCAATGATCTCAGTAAGAGGCTCGAGTTCGCCCGTATCCTCGAAACCGAGCCGACCGGGATCGATCGTTGGAGCCAACATTGAGACGGGGATCTTAAATTTCTCGATGTTCATCCTAGGACACCTTTACCGCTACCGGTTGCGGGATCGCGACAACCGTTGCGTGCGGGCCTTTGTCGCCCTCCTCGAGACCGAATACAACGTCGGTCCCGTCTTCCAGTTGCTCAAAGGTGAGTCCTTGCAGGGCATTCGCGTGGAAATAGACCTCGCCGCCTCCCTCCTTGAGGATAAAGCCGTAGCGCTCATTCGGGAACAGCTTCGATACGACACCCTGATGGGGCGGCATGGGAGGCAGGCGTACCTCGGTCTGAGCACGTTTCCCCCGATATTTGCAGAGTTCGATATCAATGGCATGAAATGCGGACCTGATGGCTTCCTCGAAGGTCTTGTCTTCCTTGCGAGCCGTCAGGGTATGACGCCCGGACAGCGTGACTACAATGAGCGCTTCCGCCACGTTCACAAGTTTCTTGTGGTGCCGATTCTTGATCAAGGTGACTCGACTATGAATCACATCATCATGCCCGTGCCGGAGGTCTTTCATGCGGGATTCAATCTCGGTCTTCCAGCGAGGGGTCATGGCGACATTGCGGCTATGAATTTCCAGCTCCATGAGAGCCTCCACATCGGAGTAGTTCACGTCCTCTTGAGAATCAGCGGTCGCAAACGATATGCCGACGTGACAAGGGCTCAAGGGTATCGGTCAGTCGCAACGGGTGGATGTTTCATGATCCGAGTTATTACAGCCGATTCTGATATGGGGTATTTGTCTACAGTACCGCTCTGACAGGTGGCGCTCAATGCGACAATTCTCGCTCTCCGCCCGTCCTTCAATCAGGTATGTTGCAGTGTGGTTCTGGAACATGACTTGCGAGGTCTTGCGGTATGCCAACATTGAGCAAACAATCGCTGGTGCAGTATCTGCGGAATCGTTTTGGCCCAGACGTCGAGCTACTGTCTTATGGCGTTATCGGTAAGGAGAGTTCCAAGGGAGCCCAGAAGCGGTATGGGTACGGCACGCCGGTTAAAGTGACGTTCCAAGTCGGACGTCGGGTTCAATCCGTCGTGCTTGAAACGATGAAGCCCGGTCCGTTTGGGCATGAGCATATGGCTGATCGTGCTCAGGCGATGCTGTGGGACTATGATTCCTACGGGCGGCTTCCACGCCATGTGAAGGCGCTGGATGTGGGTGCGTTCGATGACAAACAGGCGCTCTTTTCTCTTGCCGAGGCTCAGGAATTCTTCGTGCTGAACGAATGGACTGACGGCGCAAGTTATCATGCGGATCTTGAGCGATTGGCGAAAGGCGGGGCGCTCCGTAAGCTGGATCGACAACGTACGGTCACGCTGGCGAGTTACCTGGCACAGATCCATGCCAAGAAACGCCGAGACACGGATCTCTACAGGCGTCGGCTGCGTGAATTGATCGGCCATGGCGAATGCATCATGGGATTGACCGACAGCTATCCCAAACGTTTCGGTTTTATCACCGGCGATCTGTTGCGAACGGTAGAGGAAGCCTGCAACCGGTGGCGGTGGCGTCTCCGTGACAAGGCCCATCGACTTGCACAGGTTCACGGGGACTTCCATCCGTATAATGTGCTGTTCCGTAGCGGGATGGATTTCGCGGTGTTGGATCGGTCACGAGGAGAATGGGGCGAGCCGGCTGACGACATCACCGCGATGACGATCAATTATCTACTCAACTCACTGATCAGTCGTGGAAAGCTGGAGGGGCCGTTCGAGGTCCTTTTCCGTTTGTTTTGGGAGACCTATATCGAAGCGAGCGGCGACAAGGAAGTGACGGAAACGGCCGCACCGTTCTTTGCCTTTCGCGGCTTGGTCGTGGCCAGTCCGCTCTGGTATCCCAATCTATCGATCGACACTCGGCGTCGTCTCTTTCGTTTCATTGAAAACGTACTCGACGTGCCGCGCTTCGATCCAGGGCGGGTGAATGCGTATTGCGGTGTGTGATGTGCACACACCGATCGGCTTTCAGCGTACAGTTGAAAGAAGGAGTTCTGCGAGGACTTGCCCCTCGCAGACGCCGAACGCTGACAGCTGTTTGCTGTGAGCCAAGCAATATTTATGAATCGATCGCAAGCTTTTGCTATCTGGCTTACGGGTCTGCCCGCGTCGGGCAAGAGCACCATTACAGCCGCGCTTCGGCCTCAGCTTGAGCAGTTGACGTTGTCCGTCGAAGTCCTCGAGTCCGATGCAGTCAGACGCATTCTTACGCCGACACCGACCTATTCGCAGGCCGAACGGGATCTCTTCTACCGCGCCTTGGCCTTCATGGGTGCGAGGTTGGTTGCGCATGGTGTCACCGTCATCTTCGATGCCACGGCGAACAAGCGTGCGTACCGGGACTTCGCTCGAGGCCTCATCCCTGCGTTTATCGAGGTCGCAGTAGAATGCCCCTTGGGACTCGCGATGCAGCGTGATTACAAGGGGACCTATTTGCGAGGTCAGCGTGGCGAATCGTCGACCGTTCCGGGGCTACAAGATTCCTATGAATCGCCGACTCACCCGGAAGTGAGGATCGATACGACGCAACTCTCGGCAATCGATGCAGCGAGAGCCGTGTTGGAAGCTGTGAAAGGGATGTTCACGGAGGATTCGGCTCACACACCACAGTTCCCATGATCTCCGTTCTCCATACCATGGTGCGAACCTAGGCAGGGTAGGAAGAGCCCACATTGTTCATGAACGCTTCTACGACAACTCCTGACATGGCGCTGCGACAATATCCGTCGCTCGTCGTTCGTCGTTCGCCCTTCGATAAAACTCAGGGCTGTGAGCCTGTCGGATGGTGAGGCGTAGCTCGTTTCTGAATTCGGACGCTTCACGAGGTGCTCGGTTCAGCGGTTTTCATGACAAACCGTCATGCATGATGGAGGCTCGTGACTTGATGGGGATCTTTTCCGCCCGTTATAGTGGCGCCCCATGCGAAAGAAGCCTGTGTCTCGTTTTAGAAAAACGAATAGCCCGCCTTATGAAGCCACGGTGAGCTCCATCGCTCAAGCACCTGCCGCAGCGGCGCTGCTTGCAGCATTTCGTGCCCTTGCCGCCAATGACGTGTATACGATGGCCCCGAAAACATCGGTGGTTCGAGGGTATGATTACTATCGGCAGCAGCGACTTCAGCACTATGTCTGGAACAAGGATGGCGCGACTCTCACGGCCCAGGTGCAGGGCACCATCTTGTACGAAGTCGTGTTCTCTCTGGATGACGGGTATCTCTCGGCATTTTGCGACTGTCCAGCCTGGGAGTTCGAGTGTCCGTGCAAGCATGTCCTGTGCGCCTGTTTCACCACCAAACATCTCCTGGTGCCCGAGACGTTCCAATTGTCCGATCGGGAACAAGCCCATCTGGCCACACTCCGAACCGAGTTGCTCGGAGAGCCCATTCAGACGAGTGTGAGCAAGGGCAACACCCGGGAGTCGGGCTATGAAATCGTGATCGACGCAAACCAGCCCTATCCGCAGCTCTCTGTCTGCCGTAATGGGGTGAGACTGTCTGCAGGGTGGGCTCCTGCCTTACCACCTGAGCTGCGACCGCTGCTTCATCCGTCCTGGTTTTCATCGACCTACGGGGATGATCCCTTGTTGCGCTACCTTGGCTTGGTCAAGCGCCAGTTCCCCCTCGTGCTCAAAGTCGGCCGGGACTCACTCGTCCTTCAATGGGCTCCGATGGTCGTGTGCCGAAGCAAGACAGAGATAGCGCTTTCCGGTGATGCGGTGAGGATTCGCGCGGTCTGTCTTGCGGACGGTACGGTGCTCGATCGGATTGTTCGTTTTCGTAGCTTCGTGGTTGACGTGAACGGTCGGCGCTTGCTCCTGTTGGAGGATGAAGGTGGTTGGGCTTCTTTTCAGACACTGCGTCATGGCTTCCGACGGTTCGATTTCCCTTCTGATCGTAGCGGACTGGAAGAAGCCTTCTGTGCGGTCACCTTACCGGAGAGTGAGAACCATCGGCGATGGCAGGGCCTGCACCATGCGCTGGAATTCACCGTTTCACGAGAGGAGTTTCAATCCGCTCAGATCGATCTGATCCGTAAGCAGGCCGACAACACCCTCCGCGATCTATTATTGTTGTCTGTCGATGGGCACGAGATGCCGGTTCGCTCGTCCGCTGGTGGATCCGGAGACGAGGAGCGGGTCTACAGCGTGACCCTCAGGCCGCTCCCCGACGAGTCCGGTGTATCAACGACTGCATGGATGCTTCAGGTCCAATGTCGGCAGGGTGAGGCGTGGGGTTCTCCAAGCGCGTCGACCTTTTCCTTCATTCACGCGTTGGAGCAGGGGCGTGCGGTATCTGGGCCGTTGCGCACACAGAAACGGAAGGCGGTCCTCTACGAGTTGTTCTTCGCCTTATTGAGCGTCGGTGAGGCGAAAGAACGAGACGGTCGCATCAAGGCGGCGTTGGATCAGACTGATTGGGTACGGAGTGTTCGCTTAGAGGCCGCCCGATGGCTGAAACAGCACTTGGCTGTGTATGCCAGACTGGATGTGCGGTTGCAGATCGAAGCAGGGTGGTGGGGTTTGCAGGCGATCGACAAGTTTCGGGAAGGTTCACTGTATCAGGTTCTCTTTGAAATCTTCGGCCCGGAAGTATTTCGCGGCATGTCCTCGTACGCCGCAATGGTGATTGACTTGCGAGTGCTGTTTCCACGATTGCCGGCCCTTCTGGAAAAGCTGACGACAGCGGGAATCACGCTCCTGTACGAGAACAAACCACTCAAGTCCGTTCGGTGGGACTGTTCCGTCCACGTTGGGCATCAGGATCGACAGGAGACCGGAATCGACTGGTTCGAGATCCGGCCGGAGATCCGTTGTGATGGGATGGTCATTGATGAGTATGAGTGGAGGACCGTCTTGCAGCGGGGCGGCCTCATCGAGAGTGAGGGCGGGCTACGGGTCCTGGACGGCCCAAGCATGGAACGGCTACGAGCGATCTTCGACCTGACCGGAGACGCCCAGGCGAATCGGGATTCGACGCAGGTTGTACGGGTGCCCCGGTTGCAGATCCTTGATTGGCTCGCGCTTCGTGAACAAGGGATCCACGTGTCGCTGCCGGCTGAAGATGAGGCTGTGCTGGCGGGCTTGCTGGGATTTGTGCGGATCGACAAGCCGCCGTTACCGAATGGACTTCACGCGATGTTACGCCCCTACCAGCATGACGGCTATGCCTGGTTGGCGTTTCTCTATGCCCATCGATTCGGCGCCTGTTTGGCCGACGATATGGGTCTGGGCAAGACCATCCAAACCATCTGTCTGTTGGCGGCCATCAGAGAAGGATGCCTTGAGGCAGCGCGCGGGGTGAAGGGCCCTCACCTGGTCGTGGTGCCGACGAGCCTGCTCTTCAATTGGGAGCAAGAGTTGGCCCGGTTCGCGCCGGAGTTCAAGGTTCATGTGTATAGCGGGAGCGAGCGGACGTTCGAGGCCGGAGACGGTGAGATTGTGCTCACGACCTATGGGCTGGCCCGCCGGGACATCGATGCCTTGGAGCAGACGACGTTCCACGTGATCGTCTTCGATGAGGCCCAGGCGGTGAAGAACATTCAAGCAGACACGACGGGCGCAGTCCGACGACTCAAGGGACGTTTCAAGATCGCGCTGACCGGTACCCCGCTGGAAAATCATCTCGGCGAGTATTTTTCCGTGATCGACCTCTGCGTGCCTGGGCTCTTGGGCGAAAGCGATCGATTCAAGACGGACGTGAAACGCCTCTCGGGTCCTGCGCTTGATCGGGTGTTGCGCCGGACGAGGCCCTTTGTTCTGCGGCGGACTAAGGCCGAGATTCTTCAGGACTTACCTCCGAAAATTGAGCATGAGGTGTTTCTGGAGTTGACCGATCGCCAAAAGGCGCTCTATCAACAGACGGTCGAACAAGTCCGCTCAACGATCGACGAGGCTTATCGCAGCAAGACGTCCGGACAGGCGCAGTTCATTGCCCTCACAGCCATCCTCAAGCTTCGGCAGGTCTGTCTTTCGCCACGACTCCTCACGAAACAACCGGAGGAGCGCTCCCCCAAGCTCGGCTTTCTCATGGAACGATTAAACGTATTACGGGAGGAAGGGCACAGTGCCTTGGTATTTTCTCAGTTCACCAGCTTTTTAGATCTGGTGCAGGAAGCATGCATCCAGCATGGATTGCCGTATCACCGATTGGACGGATCCACCGCATCGGCTGCACGCAAAGCCCGCGTGAAGGCCTTTCAAACCGGTGACCAGCCCGATGTCTTTCTCTTGAGCCTGAAAGCGGGAGGGCAAGGACTGAATCTGACCCGCGCCAGTTATGTGTTTCATCTAGATCCCTGGTGGAATCCGGCGGTGGAGCGTCAGGCCTCGGATCGTGCGCATCGCATCGGGCAGCAGCAGACCGTCACGATCGTGCGGATTCTCATGCGACACAGCATCGAAGAGAAAATGATGGCTCTGAAGCAACGGAAGCTCGAGTTGTACGACGCAGTCATGGCCGGCGCGGTGCGAGGCTCAGGGCAGGGTGTACTGACGAAGGCCGATATCGACTTCCTGCTTTCGCCAGGTGCCTGATCTTGTGGATTGTCGCCCTTCTGGCTCAGAGAGCTGGCGACTGTCTCTGTATCAATCTGCAGAACAGTGCCCCACGTTTAAAGAGGCTCGACGGTGGTGCTGGGCACACAAGATACCTACGAGACATCGATCAATCCTGACGTGAGGATTAATACGACCAGTCAAAGTAGCTTGTGCTCGCATTTACTCTGTCTGCCTTTCTCCTGCGCGCAAGGGAGCTTATTTGATGAGCCACCTACTCATCCGGTAATACCTCAATCAGCTACAAGGCCATGGATTCAACAAGCCTGATCACTAAAAGCCTTCTGGCGTCTTTTCGACTGGCTGGATCCGAAAAAGACGACACCATTCAGTTCCTGTGGCATGAGTCAGGCAACTATGGTCTGTCCGGAAGCGCCGTGTTTACACTGTTCATCAAACGGAGGTCACTTCAACAGACGGCCATTGACGTGATTCGACAACATTCCCCTATCTTTGACGAACAATCCGTAGAAACAGTGTCACGCCTCTTAACCGACTTTGCTAGGAACAGCATTTCCGTATTGGGGCCTGAAAAAGTATTCTCTGCTCTTGGGGAAGATCAATCATTGCTCGATCTCGCCAATGATGGCGCCATAGAAATAATGTCGTTTCAACTTCACACCTGCTTGAATAATTCCAGACAAAAAATGGCCTATCTCCTGCCTCTCCCAGAAGTACAGCTTTCTGACGAGATCGTTTCAGGCCGACTATTTCTTGTTCCAGGAGCTTCGGACTTGGATACGGCCCTTAGTCGATTCGACAGATTCCAGATAAGTTTGCTGGGCAACCAATATCCTCCGTTTGATGGGAAACACCCTTCATGGCCTGTGCGGTCCACTGATGCCTGGTTAGGAGTTTTTGAGGGAAGCCATGCCCGAGCTGAAAGCGTGAAACAGGCTTTTTTAGGGGCGCTCTCTATGGCGATGGACTTCCCTATGTCACGTTTCTTCACCCACACGCAGTCTAGATTGCCCCAAGGGCATGTGGCAATTCGGCAGGATGGGAAATGCACAATCTGGTATCGCCCGCCTCAACTACCGGAGGGATTGGGCGCAATCGCTGTAAACCTTCCGATGCTGAAAATGATAGCCGGCCTTCTCGTGAATCAAGCGGCTAACCAAAAGATTCAAGTCGCATTGGAGTACATTGCTGCCGGATGGCTACCTATCGGTAGGATGGGTTTTCTGCACAATGCCATTGCTCTCGATGCTCTTTTTGGCAAAAAGGATTCAATGAGAAAGAGCATTTTGGCGGGTGTGGAAAGGCATGCCGAGGAGATTGATCGAGTCCGTATCCGCACAGGCCTTCTCTTGGATATGAGAAATCGACTCCTTCATGGTAAATCAGGCAATCTCGAATCCTGTTCGGAGTATCTAGAGTATCACGAGAAATTCGATATCGATCCTGCGAAGGACCAGATTCGAATCATTCGAATGTGCCTCTGGGAGATGTCGGGCGGATGAGTCGTAATTCGAGGACTATTGCTCCCATTTCGGACCACGTGCGGCATCAGCAGCATGTAGGTTTCTGCACTCAAGCGTATTGCAAGAACTTAAATCGTTCGTTCCAACCATGTTTGCCTAAAGTCCGCATGAGCCATCCGATTTATCAAGCGCGAACCCCTGAAGTTGTTGAGCCTTACACGCTGCGAGTGCAATTTTCCGATAATACGGAACAAATTTTGATCTGAAGCCCATATTAGCCGGTGAGCTTTTGGTCCTCTGCTCAGTCTCGATCTGTTCAACCGAGCAGTCATTGATATGGAGATAAAAACCCTGGTGTGGCCGAACGGCGCTGATTTTGATTCAGCGACGCTGCATGATTGACCCAAATACAAGGACGCCTTCACTGCCCGTGCCAGAGAATGGGAACGTGCATCCGCCTGAAGAATTATCCTTTTCCAGACCAGAAGCTTCTCAGCCTTCCAGCTATTCAGCGAGCTTCAGATGCCGTCCAAGCCATTTGCCTGCAAGTTTAGCCACCTGTTACAACGTGCCCTGTTCTTCAAAAAGGTGCGTCGCACCGGCTATCGTTTGAACAATCGTACGTAGTCTTCAAAGATGAAAAGCCGATTACGTCTCTGCCCCGTCAACTCTTTCAGTATCTCAAGCCTGACGAAGTCGTCTGTGAGCGCAGCGGCGGTGTTGGTTTGGGCTTGAATGAGGTCGGTCACCATTTTAATGGTGGTCACCGGGTTTCGGTAGAGTGATCGCATGAGGGCTTGTGCGTTGGCTTGTCGGCGGACATGGAATGTGGGGAGATACTCGCGCTCAATACGTTCCTTCAGTGCGAGAATGTCCTTGAATACTTGGATGGACATTCCGGTGGTTTCGCGCATGCCGAGCAAGAAGAACCGTAACCATTCCTCTAGCTTGTGGGTGGTACGGACGGCCATCAACTGATCATAATACTCCCCCTTGTGCCGCTCGAAGAAATCGGAGAGATACAGAGCTGGCTTATGCAGCAGGCCAAAGCTGACCAAGTACAGTACGATCAGCAAGCGGCCTAACCGACCGTTGCCATCTAGGAACGGGTGGATTGTCTCAAATTGATAATGTATGAGCGCAATCTTGAGCAGGTGTGGAATATAGATTTGGTCGTTGTGTATGAATTTTTCCAGATCGCTCATTAGGTTCGGCACATGCTGATGATGAGGCGGAATAAACGTGGCATGCTTGAGGCTGACACCGATCCAGTTTTGGCTCGTGCGAAATCCTCCTGGTTGCTTGTGTTTACCTCGCACTCCGCGTAGCAACACTGCGTGCGTCTCACGCAAGAGTCTGTTAGATAAAGGAATATGACTCAACTGTTTGATAGCGAAATTGATGGCCTCGATATAATTGTGTACCTCTTGCCAGTCATCGCGTTTTTCCGGATCAACATCGAGCTTACCTACCAACGCCTCTTCAATGTTGGTTTGCGTGCCTTCGATGCGGCTGGAGGTTGTAGCCTCCTTAGTGATATGCATGCGAATGAAGAAGTCGACATCAGGAATGAGCTGAGAGAATGCGTTCAGCTCTCCAAGAAGCCGATTCGTTTCTTCCAGAAGCGTAAGGGTCTTGGAATCAGAAACGATCCATTCTTGGTTGATCGGCGTAGGCAAAAAACTCTGGTACTCATACTGTTCTTCGTACTTTCCTGCCTTGAACTCATTGATATTCATGGATTCCTCTGGTGTTGCCCGCCAATTTGACTTAAGTTGATTGTTATGTCAAATGCATGGCCTCAAATTGAGATACAGATTGGCGTATGTCAAATACTCAGAGGGGCCGTAGAAGAGTTGACTATCATTGACTAATCAGCTTCTGCAGAGGGAATGATTTTTGAGATGCAGGTCGGTTACTGGAGTTGGAAGAGGTATTGTTGGAACCATTTCCCTGCATGCTCCGCCACCTGTTCTAACGTGCCCGGTTCTTCAAACAAATGTGTCGCGCCGGGAACGATGATCAGTTTCTTTTCGCAGGTCAATAAATCATACGCAGCCTGGTTCATCTCGATGACCGGCTCATCGTGGCCTCCGACGATCAATAAGGTGGAAGCCGTGACCGACGGCAGATAAGGTTCCGCTAGGTCCGGTCGTCCGCCTCGTGACACGATAGCCTTGATGTGAGCCGGCTCGCGCGCGGCAGCTTGCAGCGCTGCTCCGGCCCCGGTGCTGGCACCGAAATAGCCGATTGTGAGACTCCTCGTTCGCTCCTCCGTCTCCACCCAGTTTTTCGCCAGCAATAGCCGAACAGCCAGCAGAGCGATATCGAACACCTTGCGCGGGTCATCCGCTTCTTCTTCGGTCAAGAGGTCCAGTAGCAACGTGGCAAAGCCGTCTTGTTGGAGGTGGCGGGCGACGAAGTTGTTGCGAGGGCTCAATCGCCCGCTGCCGCTTCCATGTGCAAAGATCACAAGGCCACGTGGGCCAGGCGGGAGGCCGAGGATACCCTCGAGGGTGGTCCTCCCTTCTTTGATCCTCATGCCGTGCTCATGCTGTGCGGTCATCGTACCTCTTTCTTAAGAGCACTGCAGGGGGCGGGACGGTTGAGCCCAGGGGGCAATTTGGTCTGGTCGTCGACGCAGGCGGTATTGAGTTGTGTCTGTGTGAGACCGATGACGGACGAGAGTGTGGCGCCTTTAAAGTTTGCGCGACGCAGGTCGGCTGAATCCAACCGGGCACCCGTCAAATTGACAGAAACGAAAGTGGCATCTTGCAGATTCGTGTCTTGCAGATTGGCTTGGGTCAAGTTGGAGTGGCTAAAATTGGCCTCGCGAAGATCTGCGCCGACGAAATTGGCCGACTCCAGATTGGCTCGGTTGAA
Source organism: Nitrospira sp. CMX1 (assembly GCF_054902215.1). Lineage (NCBI taxonomy): Bacteria > Pseudomonadati > Nitrospirota > Nitrospiria > Nitrospirales > Nitrospiraceae > Nitrospira > Nitrospira sp. CMX1. Next base: position 221,547 of record NZ_JBUBKD010000045.1, read on the forward strand.
TTGACCTTGCCGGAACGAGGATTTCGGTGCGTAGATTTCGCTGAGGTCGCCGTTCATAAAGTTGGTGTGCCATCCCTTGGCTCCGATCAGGACTGCACGGGTGAGGGTGGTGTCCAGAAAATTTGCTTCATCGAGGGTGGCATGATAGAGAATGGCCATTCTCAGCTTCGCTGAGTTCAGATCCGCCTTGACGAGAGTGGCCTCTTCGAGATTGGCTCCTTCCAAATCAGCCTCCGGCAGGATGGCGTCCTGTAGGTTCGCGTACCGTAAGTCTGTGCCGCGAAGGATGGCGGCTTTCAGATTCGCCCCGCGCAAATTCGCTTCGTCCAGATAGGCGCTTTCCAAGTCTGCTTCGATGAGTTTGACCTGTTCCAGTTGTGCCCGATCAAGCAGCGCACCCTGAAGGTTCGCGCGATGAAGGTTTGCGTTGGAGAGGACCGTGCGACGCAGGTCAGCGCTTGTCAGATCAGCATTCACGAGGACCGCACTTTTCAGTGTTGCCCCGTAAAAATATGCTTCGGTGAAGTTGCCGTCGGTCATATCGGCAGAGCCGAGGTCGGCACCCTCAAACTGGGCTCGTTCAAAGGCCGCCTCATTTAATTTGGCGCCGATGAGGACGGCGTCGAACAGAGCGGCTTCGTCACCCACGGCACGAGAGAGATTGGCGCCCGTGAGTCGGGCACGACGGAGATCGGCTCCGGAGAGGTTACTGTCTTTGAGGATGGCTTTGGTGAGGTCAGTCCCAGCCAGACTGGCCTGAGTCAGGGTGATCTGAGACAGATTCGCTTGACGTAGGACGGCACCTTCCAGATCAGCACGTTCGAGATTCGTCCCAGCAAGTGCCGCACGACTGAGATCAGCCTGACAGAGCTCCAGGCGCTTGGCATCGGGGTTCCTCCGATACTCTATCCATCGCTCATGCGAGCGGACGAGTTCTTGCAACGTTTTTGCCGGGACGGGCTTCTTCTTGTAGGGGCTTTTACAGGGAAGAATAGTGAGTAGTGTCGGATCGGAAGCGGAGGGACCAGCTGCCAAGACCCATGTCGCGGTCAAACTAATAAGAAGGGTCATTCCTCCGATGACGATTGAACGAGAAAGACATTTCATCACATGACTCCTTTGCTGGTAGAGACGCGGTCAACTATTTGGGCTAAGCTCTGCAAAGTCTCAGAGATTCGAACGTCGTAGGCAGGTGAGAGCTCAAGGATCCGCAGAGATTCCGGAAGCCGCCCGAGTTGCAGGGCGGCGTGGCGTCGTACTTCGACGAGCGACGGCGATGCTGCAAGTCGGCGGCCTTCTTTCATGACGGGGTGGAGCAGCGGTTGGCCGGATTGTTGATCGTCGTCGGTCGTGATGATGTCATGGTCCAGGTATCCGCCATCGGTATAAGACCGATAGACTTGCTTGCGGCCGGGCCAGGTGGCTTTGCCCTCCGATCGCTTGCGACAAGGACGGCCTGCATATGCTTGGAGCTTGTAGGCACAGTCCAACGAGGGTGCATCGGAAGAGGTGGTCATGGCGGTACCGACGGCGAAACGATCGATGGGTGTTCCCGTTCGCACCAGATCTCTCAATCGATATTCATCCAGGTTACCGCTCGCAAGGATTTTGACCCGAGACAATCCGCCTCCGTCGAGGATCTGCCGAACATTTCGAGCGTGGTCGGCCAGGTCGCCGCTATCGAGGCGTACACCTTTCAGCGTGATGCCTCTCGCGTGAAGGCGTTGGGCTAAGGCTACGACCTTCTCCGCTGCGGCTTCCGTATTATAGGTATCGATCAGGAGAATGACATTATCCGGTTGAATTGTTGCAAAGTGTTCGAAGGCCAGGGTTTCATCCTGATGGGCCTGGACGAACGAATGGGCCATGGTGCCGTAGAGAGGGATCCCATAGTGCATGCCGGCTAGGACGGTTGCAGTTCCGGCGAAACCGGCCAGGTAACTCGCTCGCGCGGCGAGAAGAGCGGCCTCCGCGCCATGCGCACGGCGTAGCCCAAAATCGATGAGTGGCTTTCCTGCTGCGACCAGCACCGAACGTGCTGCTTTTGAGGCCACCATCGTTTGAAAGTTCAACAGGTTCATTACCCGGCTTTCGACGAGCTGCGCTTGTGGAAGCGGCGCGACGACTCTGAGGATCGGCTCGTGAGGAAAGACAATCGTTCCTTCGGGTATCGCCTCTATGTCTCCGGTGAACCGCAGAGCCTCGAGATAGTGTAGGAGCCCAGAACTGAACCGCTCCGATTGTTCCAGCCAAGCCAATTCTTCCTGCGAGACTCTCAATCCAGAGAGGTAGTCCAACACCTGTTCGAGACCGGCGACGACCAAGAAATTCCGATGGGGCGGCAGCCTGCGGACAAAGAACTCGAAGACGGCTGGTTGGTCCATCTGCTGTTCCAGGTAGACTTGAGCCATGGTGAGCTCATACAGGTCGGTCAGCAGGGCGCTGGTCGAGGGGTTCATGTTTCGAGCATTTTCCATCGTACAGGCAGGGCTCCCAAGCGAATCATTTCTTCCTCGGTCCGCCGACCGTCCTCGGTATCAAGGTTGACCGCCTTGATGCCGTCCATCAATAAACAGACGTCATACCCGAGCATTCGAGCGTCTTTGACCGAATGCAGCACGCAGTAGTCGGTTGCTAATCCACCGATGAAGAGGCGCTGCACGTTGAGGGCTCGGAGATGCCGATTCAGAGCAGTGTGTTGGAATGCGGAGCACGCTTCTTGGTCGTGATCAATGGCTTTGTAAATGATGACAGCCGATGGCGGCGTCGTGAAGGACGACGGTGGAAGAGCACCGGGTGAGCCGGCAACACAATGGGTCGGCCATGGTCCACCCTGCGACAGGAATGAGCAATGGTTGGGTGGGTGCCAATCGCGACTCAGAAAAATAGGAAAACCGTAGGCATCAAAGCGGCGAATATAGCTTGTAAGGACCGGAATAATCTTGTCCCCATGGCTGATGCCGAGCGCCCCGCCCGGGAGAAAATCGTTCTGGATGTCCACAATGAGGAGCGCGTCATGGAGGGCCAGCTTCTCCATTGCTGCCGTACGATTCCATCGAGCAGAGGTTCGTCGTGTTTCGTCCGTCCATCAAGAGTTACGCGTTTCGTGTTTCACGTTTCTGGTATCAGTCTCTCTATAACTCGAGAGAGGACTTGCGAAATCAGCAACGTGACACTCGAAACGGTTCCGCTACTCGTACTGGGGATGAGCACAGCTCCTATTGCGACAACACACGGATGTACGCCACGACGTCCTGCATCTCTCCATCGGTGAGCTGGCCTCGCCACGAATGCATCGGGCTGAAGACGACGCCGTGTTCGATCGTTCGCAGTAACTCTTCATCGGATTTCAAAAATGACTGGAACCGCTGAAAATTGGCCGGTGGGACGTTCAAAACAACGGCGCCTGGTCCGTCGCCTCGCCCAGTTGGGCCATGACAGTTCTGACAGTGGTGCTCGTACACGGCTTTCCCACGCTCACGGTCGGGTGGATAGTCTTGAGCGTACAAGGAGGATGGCACCAGGCCAGTCAGGATGAGGAGGGTCCACAGTCCCACGATGAAGAATCGATTCTCTGTGTGTTGCGATTGCATGATTCATCTATCCCTGCAGCGTGTTCAAAAAGGCCACCGTTCTCACCCGCCCGACCCCGGCGCGCCAAGACGCGCCGTTCCACGGGCAAGGCCGCAGCGAGAGAAGGCCGAAGCGTACCCTCTGGGGTACGTTGAGGGCCTGAACGATGCGAGAACGTCGTTGGCGGACTTTTTCACCATGCTGCTAGCTCTTCTTTGTTGTGTGAGCAATGAACGGGCTAAACAGTTGCTGCAGGTTCTTGCTCCCACAGGCCGGACAGACGATTCCCCCGGCTGCGTGTTCTTTCAATGTTACCACGATCAACGATTCCTTCCCGCAATCGAGACACTTATAGTCATACATCGGCATGATGTAAACCCTTTCGACGGTCAGCTGAAAATCATCCATGGATAGGTGCCCTGGTGTAAGAGTGCGTGGGACACACTACCGAGTACCATACGGGTGATGCCGCGGCGGCCTCGGGACCCCATGAGAATCAGGTCAGGATTTAAGGCCTTGGCCTCCTGAAGAATTCCATCCACTGGGGTGCCCAACGTCGTTATCACTCGGGTTTGATAGCCTGAGAGGCGGAGTTTGGCCGCCGTCTCGTCGAGAAAGTCCTTTGCTTTGCGGAGGGAATGGGTTTCCATATGCTCAGCCGAAACCGCATCCACCGGCCAGGGGGGCCTGGTATGGGGAAGGACGGTGAAGAGGGTCACCGTGGGCAGCTCGCGAAATGGTTTCTGTTGAAGCAAAGAGAGGGCATGATCTGCGTCATAGGTTCCTTGTAACGGCAGTAAAACATGATGGAGCTTTTTCAAGGGACCGGGAAGAATCAGCTTCGCGCCAGGTGCGAACGTCAGGACTCGATGAGAGACGCTTCCGATGAGCCGTTCCTTGATCGGTCCAAGGCCTCGAGTACCCAATAGAATCAGGCCCACCTTGAGTTGTTCAGCCAAGGCCACGATTTGCTCCGCCGGAGATCCGACGACCAAATGTTTCGTGACCGGTCCAGCATCCAGGGGGAGCAAGGACACGGTGCGATCCAACAGACGAGTCCCGTCATCGCGCATGTTCCGCTCCACCGTCTCGTATAGCTCCTGTGCCACTTCCGGCATCATCATGGGATAGGCCGGACTTGGGACGTCGAGTACATGGACGAGATGCAGTTCCTCGGCGCGAGCCAGGCACTTGAGGGATCGGACCGCTTCATACGAATGGTCGGAGCCGTCGACAGCGAGCAACAGTTTCATACACACCTCACTGGCAATCCGCAGGACAGAAGAAAATAAAATACATCACAACCGCCAGACCTACGCCTATCGCTCCAAGCAAGAGCCACTGTGTACGTGTCATGCTTCTCTCCCTTGCTGATAAGTCTCCAGCAAGTCCAATGCCATTGATGGCAGTGAGAAGTGAAATGTAGGAGGTGAAAAGTATTGTTCGGACTGCGCAACCCCTTATCATGCACGCCTCATTCTTTATCCCTCACCGATCGTGGCGCCTTCTGCTACAGGGAGTGAATGACTACTGTGGCAGAGAGCTACGGCTTGCGGAGATAACATGATTAGTCGGTGCCCATGGCATGGGCGAAAACAACAAATCCGTAGCGTCTTCACGCCATCAGCGAGTAACCATCAGTTTTCACCGGCGGCATCACCCTTGCTCAAGCTCCGGTAGGGAGGATGGTGTATGGGGCAAGATACGGATCTCTTCAAGGCCATCTTGGTTCCGGTGGATTTCTCCCCCTGTTCAGACGAAGCCTTTCGAGTGGCGTGTCAGGTCGCGCGGCTGTGTGGAGCGACGGTACTCGTGCTGCACGTAATCGATACGAGCACGCTTGCCGCATTCCATCGCTTGGGGCTGTTGGCGGTTCCATCAGATGCCGCTCCACAGCGCCGCCGGTTACGCCATCATGCTCGATTAAAGGTCAGGCAGTTGTTGGAGTCCAAGGTCGCCGCAGACGTGAAGATTACACGACTGATCGTGGAGGGTGTGCCGTTCGCTGAAATCGCGAAAGCCGCGCGGATAGGGAATATTGATCTGGTCGTGATCGGCTGCTACGGCGGAAGGGTCGGGAGTGTGGATAAGATATTCTTCGGCAGTACGGCGGAAAAGGTCGTTCGCACGGCGGGTTGCCCTGTATTGACAGTGCCGCTTCCGACCTCCGTCTCGCAACGGAGGTCGTCACGATGATGATCGGAGGGAGGACATTATGACCCTTGGAAAAAGTCCGGTGCAGTGGCGGAGGGTAGGATTGGTTCTCACAGTCGCGTGCATGGCCTGGATGTACGGTGCGGCCCTTCTGGCACAGTCCGAACAGGTGGTGGACGTGACCATCAAGGATTTCCGGTTTGTCACGAAGCAGAGTCCCTTGCGCCTGGGGCTCCCCACCGTCATCATTGTCCGGAATGAAGATGCGGAGCGACACGATTTCAGCTCGACCATGTTTGAGGGGATCCCCACACAAATCGAGAAGGACGGGGTGATTGTGTACGGCCGCGGCCTGGGCGGGATGTATCTCGATCCGAAACAGAGTGCCACGATTCGATTCGATATGACGCGACCTGGCCGGCACGTTTTTCGATGTGCGATCCACCCGACGATGAGCGGGGAATTGCTCTTGTTGAGTGCGGAGGCTGTGTGAGTGTGACCACGGGAAGACCGAACATTCTCTTTGCGACCGACGGATCACAGGGGTCGGCGGCTGCTGAGGCCTATGCCTGTGGGCTCGCCCGATCGTGGGGTGCCTCACTGACCGTGATGCATGTGTTGGAGTTCCCATCAGGGCTTAACCCTGAGAATCCTGTCAATCAGCTGTATTTGGCCGAGTTGATGAAGCAGGCGACGCAAGAGCTGGTTGAATTGAAAACACGGGCAGCCGGTCGAGGGGTTTCGGCGGAGACCAAGATTGCCACAGGTATCCCAAGCGAGGAGGTTCTTGCAGCCGTAACGGGTGAAGCGCCGGATCTGATTGTTGTGGGCACGAGAGGCAAAACCGGATTGGCACATATACTCCTGGGAAGTACGGCGGAGCGAATTATCCGGGCGGCACCCTGCCCGGTCCTGGCCGTGCGCGCCCGGCTGCACGACGAAGAGAAAACGGGCGGGCTGCGGCACAATCCCCCCGTTATTGAACGGATTCTGGTGCCGATAGATTTTTCAGACTATTCGCTCGATGCGTTGGAGTATGGGGCAGTGATTGCTCAGCGATCGAAAGCCTCCGTCAGAATTCTCCATGTCCTGGAGCCGGTTTCGTATGGGCTGGATTTCACTTTGCCTCATGTGGCGAAGCGAGACCACGATCGGACGGCGATCACGAAGAAGTTGTCTGATCTCACGGCAGCCCTGACTTCGGCTGGGCTGGTGTCTGATTTCGTCGTCTCCGGCGGGCTGCCGGCTGATTCGATCCTCAACGCAGCCGTGACCCCCGATGTGGGTTTGATTGTGATGGGGACTCATGGTCGACGGGGTTTGTCTCACGCGTTGTTCGGTAGCGTCACGGAGTCTGTGCTTCGAAAGTCCTTGTGTCCAGTCTTGACGGTCCGGAACCCGAAGTTTCACCAGGACCATCGCTCTGTCCTTGTAAGGTCATCCATGCCAAACAATGCGTAGCCGAGGAGCGAGTTATGCCAACGCGCAAGACAACAACCAAATCCAAATCCAAACCCAAGCTCAAAACCACGAGCAGCAAAGGAAAGGGCCGACCCGCGTCTGTCCCGAGACGGATGGAAAACCCTATCGAATTACCGGAGGGCATGTGGGAACGAATCTCGAGGAAGGCGTACGAGCTTTGGGAACAGCGAGGTCATCAGGACGGGAATGCCCTCCGAGACTGGCTCGATGCAGAAGAAATTGTCATGGAAGAAATTCATGAATCGCGTGAGTGACAGGGGAATGGGATTTTGGGTGCCGCGCCCGCAAACACTGGACGCGCTTCTCGCGCGGTTGAATCACTTATCTCTCAAAGCGGAGTTTCGGGTGCAGCGAGAGAGAGCACTGGCGCGCGCCCTGAAGCCATATGTTGAGGGAGATACCGGACGGCTTGTCGCACCGCTGGAGCAGGAAATGGAGCTGGCGAGTCTCTACCTGTTCTGCGACTACTATCCCGAAGACGGACAGCTGACCCTCATCGAACAGCTGCGAGACGTGATCACCGAACACATCCCCGAAGAGGAGCGGCAGTGGCTCGATCCTTTGAAACATTCCTCTGTCGACGTCCTGACGCTGATCTCGGTACCACAAGCCGGCCAAGACCTCGTGTGGCAATCGCTTGCTGATGGCACAAGGGTGGTTCTGCCGGGCGGTGAATTCGTGAAGGATCTCACCGTGGATCGTCCGTTGCTCACCAGAGTCATCCATGATCCGAATGCTCCTCCGGAGTCCGATCGAGCCGTATGGGGGGGCTGTGGGATCACGCTGTCACAAGCTGATGCCAAGACGTTGCTCGACCTGACGTCCGACTGGCGACGCGAAATGGAGATGAGCACCGGATCCTTTGCGCTGGGGGAATGGAGAGAATTCACCAAGCGATTCGGTTACATGGTCCTCTGGGCATTTGCGGAGCAACGCCTTGCGGCGCTGATTGATGCGGCTGTTCATGTCGAATATCGCACGGCTGATGATCAATCCTATCTGTATGCGATCGCACTCTATGATCACCACGAACAGCGAATGTTCACTGATGCGCTGTCCGGGATGACCGACTTGTCTCCGGAGAAGTCTGATCCCGCCGATAGGCACGGTGCGACGGTGAGGCTCCCTTCCCTTCAGCAATGGGTTCAGCGGGAAGGTGGCGTGCTCGTGGCCACGCTGACACTCACGGCGTATCAACTTCTCGTGGAATGCGACAGTCCACAGCGGCTGGACCTTCTCAAACATCGGCTCGCGGCTGCGCTGGGGTTCTCATTACATTTCCGAGGTGAAACCGTGGTGCCGCCAGCCCGGCAACTCTCGGTGGCCGAGCTCACAGCGGATACCCGACCGAGGCTGGTCGTGACCCATGAAGAAGAGAGGACGGTACTCAATCAGTTCCTTGAAACAACCTACCTTGAATGGCCGGATCAGCCTCATGTCGCGCTGGGTGGACAGACGCCTCGGCATGCTGCCCTGACTTCAGCAATGAGGGAGAAGGTAGGAGAGTTGATCGATGACATGGAGCGTCATGATCCGGGTCGCCGGCGTCTCGGTATGACGGTCTTCAATTACAACCGCCTGCGCACCCACGTTGGGTTGGAGGAAAGGCCTGATTGACCTTTCTTGTTACGTCGCGAGGCTCGTTCGTCCCATCCCGTTGTATCCAGTCGCTCATTCACAGGAATGGTTCCGTGGGGAGAGACGGCTTAGTGCTTGCCATCTCGAGAGGATGGAATATACAACTATGCCGGACATCTTGAAGCGATCAGTGTGATCATGGAAACATGGGCCGGGAGGAACAGATGACGATGCACCACCCAACAGTCGGGATTCTGGTCGGAGGCGGGCCTGCCCCCGGAATCAATAGTGTGATCGGCGCAGCTACGATCCGCAGCATTCTTGAGGGAACGGACGTGCTGGGGATCATCGATGGGTTCAAATGGCTCATGGAAGGTGGTACGGGACAGGTACGACCACTCTCGATCGAGGATGTCAGTCGGATTCATTTTCGAGGTGGGTCGTATCTGGGTACGTCTCGCGCAAATCCGACAAAGAGCTCGGAGCACCTTGGCAATGTGTTGTCTTCTCTGGCTCGACTCGGCGTCACGAGGCTGGTCACGATCGGCGGAGACGACACCGCGTTTTCCGCTATGAAGCTGGAGGAGCGAGCCGGTGGGCGACTTCAAGTCGTCCATGTTCCGAAGACAATCGACAATGATTTGGATCTCCCCCATGGTGTCCCGACGTTTGGGTTTCAAACGGCTCGCCACGTCGGGGTCGAGATCGTCAAGAATCTCATGGTGGACGCCCGTACGACCACTCGCTGGTATGTGGTGGTGACCATGGGGCGCAAGGCCGGTCATCTGGCATTGGGGATTGGAAAGGCCGCGGGTGCCACACTGACGATCATTCCGGAGGAGTTTCGTGAACGGCCGGTGAAACTGAAGCGAGTGGTCGATCTGTTGATCGGGGCCATGATCAAGCGCTTTGAACAGGGTCGGACTGACGGTGTTGCGGTGGTAGCAGAAGGACTGATCGAAATTCTTGATCCGGATGAGCTCGGTGGTCTGGAACATGTGGAACGTGACGAGCACGGTCATTTACGGATGACCGAGGTCGATATCGGCGACGTCTTACGGAGGGAACTGACGAAGCACCTTCGCGCGCTCGGATTGTCGATCACGGTGGTGCCGAAGAATGTGGGGTATGAGCTTCGCTGTGCCGATCCGATTCCCTACGATATTGAATATACCCGAGACTTGGGGTATTGCGCGGCTCAGTACCTGCTCGACGGTGGGACAGCGGCCATGGTGTCGATTCAGAACGGGCGGTTCATCCCGATTCCATTCAAGCAGATGGTGGATCCTGCCACCGGACGGACCAGGGTCAGGATGGTAGAGATTGAGTCCCAGTCCTACCACATTGCCCGGCAATACATGATCCGACTCAACGAGGAAGACCTGGAGCGTCACGATACTGTGGGCCGGTATGCCGCGGTGGCGAATCTGCCTCCCGACACGTTTCGGGATCGGTTCAAGACAGTCTTGTAAGCAACAGGGTGCGTTTCGATTGAAGAAAAGGATCTCCACGATGAAAATTCTGGCGGCAACGGATGGATCAAAGTATGGCCGGTGGGCATTGGAATGGTTGGCGGAGATCCCGTTCGCGGTGCAGCCGGTCGTTCGTGTCCTGCATGTCGTCGATGTAGCGGGTCTTCGGGCTCCCTTCATGATCCAACCGGTGATCGTCGGGACAGAACGGTATATTCAGTCCGAAGTGAAGCGGATGGAGGCTGCGGCGAAAGTGGCGAAAAAGGATTCGGAAGGCCTGTTGTCGACGCTCGGATTGAGTGGGACGGTGACGACTGAGCACGGCGCGGTTGCGGCGACGATTATGAAGCATGCACAGCGTGGAGTCGGGCTCTTGTCGATCGGATCAAGAGGCTTAGATGCCCTGGATCGCTTTATGCTGGGCAGCATCTCGAACCATGCCATCCACCATGCTCCTTGTTCTGTCCTGGTGGTGAAAGAACCTCCGAGACCTATCCGGCATCTGATCTTGGCAATCGATGGGTCGGCTGCTTCAGATAAAGCGGTCAAGTTTGTGATGCGTACGATCAATCCGACACCCGATGGCCCTGACCGCGAGCCGGTTTTGGTCACCATCGTGCACGCCATGCCCTTTTTAAAATATCCGGAGGTCAAGGAGGTCGGGAAGGGGCTGGTGCAGCGCTCTGGAGATAAGCTCGCGAAATCGGGCTTCCAGATACGCGAAGCCGTGAGGCTCGGGAAGCCGGCGGATGAGATTCTGACGGTGGCCAAGAAAAACAAGGCAGACCTGATCGTGACCGGCGCGAAGGGGTTGGGCGCGATCGGCCGTGTCCTGCTCGGCAGCGTGTCCACTCGTGTGGTTCAACATGCTCATTGTGGCGTGCTCGTCGTCCGCTAAATACAAAAGTAGGGGATGGTCCCTGGGGCGCGAAACAGGCTTGACGGGGAGGAAGACAGGACAATAGACTACCCTCCGGCTAATTACCGAACGAATAGTGCCGATTGCCGAACTAGTAGGGAGAGGAGGGTTTCATGACAGCAGTAATAACGATCGACCAGGACTCGCTCCCTGATCGTTTGGTGACGGGGCTTTCAAAAATCGGTCTGGCGATGAAGAGCCGAACCTGGAGACGGAAGGGGCGACAGGGTATTGGTCCCTTGCAAATTCAGGTGCTGACGTTTCTGCGGTCTCGACCGAACCATTCAGCTACCGTCTCGACCATTGCTCGGGAACTCTCGGTCAAGCTACCCACCGCGTCCGAGGTCATCAGAACACTGGAACAGAAGCGGTTTGTTCGGCGGCGCCGCCGGGAAGTCGATAATCGCGTGGTGACGGTACACTTAACGGCTCTGGGGGTCAAAGCGGGCCATGTTGAAAACCGATGGCCGGAAATTCTGGCATCGGCTACTGAGAATCTCTCCCCCCAGGAGCAGGTATCACTTCTCGGGACGCTCGTGAAACTGATTCGCGCCCTTCAATTGCAAGGCGAGATTCCGGTTGCGCGTATGTGCGTATCCTGCGAACATTTTCAGCCGCACATCTATAAAGATTCGGATCTGCCGCATCATTGCAACTTTTACAACATCGCATTTGGAGATCAGGGGTTCCGTCTCGATTGCCATGAGTACGTTGAAGCCTCCAAGGACGGCAGCCTTGAGCAGAACCAGGATTCCAATTCCGGCCCAGTTGAACAGCCGGCCCAATCGGCGCAGGTGGTATGACTTTAGGGTGGCGACTGCGTGGTGCGGTTGAGATACAGTGGCCAATCGGCTTCAATCTTTCGCATTATGTCTTCCAGAGCCGACTGTAACGCAGTCTCAATCGGGTGACGATCAGAGGCTGTGACCCACCGGACTGATGACCCCGCTGCGGTTTGCTCCGAGAAATAGGACTTGATCACCTGTGACGCTTCTTCGCGCATGTCCGCCTGCAGCATGACTCGGTAGTGATAGTGGCCTCGCCGAGAACTCAGCACCAACTTGGTAGCCATATGAAGCGAAAGGTCGCCTGATTCGGGCGAGACCGACGCGAAAGTGCCTCGTTGCCGCAGGTAGTCAAGGATTCCCTGGGTCAGATCTCGATGAGACCAGGTGAGGAACGTGATACCTGGTCGATGATCTGGACCTTCCAGGGCAATAGGGCTCAGCGTGATCCGGAGGCTTCGCGGAATCGTGTTGGACGGCACGCTGGTCGGGAGCGGCGTCACATGGATGCGATGGACACATCCTGCTGAGACCAGGCAGAGAGTCAGCAGGAATATGCTCCATGGCGTTGCTTGTCGCATGGTTGAGGGAGCAGGCAAGAAGAGCTCTCCGTACGAAGTCTGCGACGTGATCAGTGCGTTGGATCGGCCGAAGGCGCTGAGGCGATATCCAGATCTTTCAATGCTCGAGCCGCCTGCTCTCGGTAGGCACGTTCGGTCGGATTGGTGTAGGTATCGATCACGCGCTGATAGGAAGCGCGGGCTCTATCCGGTTGTTGCTTGAGCGTGAAGTATTGTCCCAACGCGATCCAGTTTTGCGCGGCTGTTTCTCGAGCCGTTTTCATCAGTGCGAACTCGCGTTCGACTTGTCCGACTTCTCCCATGTGACCACGTTTCTTGACGGTGTCCGCCATCTGGTCGGCCATGAGTTCGATCTGTTCGTTTTCGTGAACCGCTGATCCCACCCGATTGGCCTTCAAGTGGCTGTAGAAGGCTTCGACGTGGTCTTTCATCACATCTGCCCTCCGCTGATAGGAGTCTTGAGCACAACCAGAGAGGAGGATAATGAACAGCGAAATCATACCGACAATGTGGTAGAGACGATGAGGAAGAACGATCTTCACGAAGAGCCTCAAAAGAAGATTTCTGTAGCTCACGACAACAATGACTCATTATACCACCCAGCCGCGCAAATACTCACCCAATCGGCGAGTAGGTCCGGTCGTTGCCGGCGACGCCGGCCAGCCGAATGATGGAAAGCCTCTTGAACCTCTGATGATGGCTGCGCTATCTTACGCGGCAGTTTCCGAGCGACGATGATCTTCGCGGGGGAAGGGTGGGCCTTCGAACAACGAGGAGGATGATATGGGAAAAAGCTTAAAAGGGACCAAGAGTCACGACAATCTGAAACATGCGTTTGCCGGAGAATCACAAGCCAACCGACGGTATCTCTATTTCGCTCGGCGGGCGGATATCGAGGGGTATCCGGACATCGGCGGGCTCTTCCGGGACACCTCAGAGGCGGAAACCGGCCATGCCTTCGGCCATATGGACTTCTTGAAAGAGGTCGGAGACCCGGCTACCGGTGTGCCGATCGGCAATACGGATGCGAATCTCAAGTCTGCCATCGAGGGCGAAACCTACGAATATACGCAAATGTATCCTGGGATGGCGAAGACGGCTCGGGATGAGGGGTTTCCTGAGTTAGCTGAATGGTTTGAGACGCTCGCAAAAGCCGAGCGGTCCCATGCCAATCGTTTCCAAAAGGGGCTGGATGGCTTGAAAAGCTAACAGCTGAGTATCAGCTCACGTTCAGCGGTCAGTTTTCGGCGATGTGGCGGCAGCCCGTCGGCGAAGACTGACCGCTGATTGCTTTCCGAGAGACAGATCATGAAGGGCATCAGCCTGATTGCACCCATCGACGCCAAGCAGCTAGAGAAAGAGACGTTGCGGATCTATGAGGTCTGTGACGGCTGCCGACGCTGTTTTAATCTCTGTCCGTCTTTCAACACGTTGTTGGACCGCATCGATGTGTATGAGGGGGATATCACGAAACTGACTCCGTCCGATCATCACCGCGTGGTCGACGAATGCTACTACTGCAAGCTCTGCTTCAACCATTGCCCCTATACGCCTCCCCATCACTATGTCATCGACTTCCCCCATTTGATGGTTGCCTGGAAGAAGCGCCTTGCTGTGGAACGAGGGGTTCGGTGGCGGGATCGTCTGCTCATCATGACGGATGCCATCGGGAGGCTGGGCAGCGCGACCGCCTCGATCACGAACAGGTTATTACGCAGCATGTTGGCCCGCCGTGTGCTGCAGCAGCTCGTCGGGATCCATCAAGATCGCCAGGTTCTACACTTCTCGTCTGAGACGTTTTCGCGCTGGTTTGGGCGTCGAGCCAAGACTGTGTCGGTCGATCCGCCCATCCGAAAAGTGGCTTTGTTTGCCAGTTGTTTAGTGAATGCACAGGTTACCGATGTCGGCAAGGCCACGGTGCAAGTGCTGGAAAAAAACGGGGTTCAGGTGGTGGTTCCTGAGCAGCGCTGTTGCGGAATGCCGAACTTCGACATCGGTGACACCCAAGCCATCCAGCAGGCAGCTCGAAGCAATGTCGCCTCATTGTACCCATGGGTACTCAAGGGGTACGATGTAGTGGTGCCCACGGCTAGCTGCAGTTTAATGCTGAAACGGGAATATCCGGAACTCCTTCCCAATGAGCAGACGAAGCAGGTGGCTGAGAAGACATTTGATATCTGCGAGTACCTCATGAAGATGAAGAAGGAGGGGGAACTCGCGACCGACTTTACGAAGAAGCCGGGGAAGGTTGCCTATCAGATTCCCTGCCATCTCAGAGACCAGAATATTGGGTTTAAATCGAAAGAACTGATGGAATGCGCTGGGGCAAAAGTTGAGGTCATCGAACAGTGTTCAGGGCATGATGGGTCCTGGTCGGCCAAGGTAGAATTTTTCCCCCTCTCGATGAAGATTGCGGGCAAGGCCGTGCGGGCCATCGAACAGACGAGCGCGGATCTGGTCGCCTCTGACTGTCCATTGGCGGGTTTGCAATTGGAGCAGGCCGGGGCCACCGCCAAGATGCCGGGCAAGGCCGTGCGACATCCGATCCAGATTGTGCGGGATGCCTACGGGCTTTCTTCCGAGGGGTGAGCGAGTGGCGAGCGTACGGTTCTCGCGAATAGTTGAGGAAGAGAGAGTATATCTGTGCAAGCACTGACATCAGCAGACCTGATTCCCTACGAAGAGTACGAACGGCAGCGCGAAACCTTTCGTGCGAACATCATTGCCTTGAAACAGCGGCGACGTATTTCGATTGGTCCGTGGATGACCTTGGTGTTCGAGAATCGGCGTACGTTGCAATTCCAGGTTCAGGAAATGGTCCGTGTCGAACGGATTTTCGATCCGGCGAAGGTCCAGGACGAGCTGGACGTGTACAACGCCATCC
Organism: Nitrospira sp. CMX1; assembly: GCF_054902215.1. NCBI lineage: Bacteria > Pseudomonadati > Nitrospirota > Nitrospiria > Nitrospirales > Nitrospiraceae > Nitrospira > Nitrospira sp. CMX1. Next base: position 236,975 of record NZ_JBUBKD010000045.1, read on the forward strand.
TCCCGGCACCCGGTGAATTGAGTGCGACGCTCTTGATCGAAATTACCGACGAAGCGAACGTCAAAGAACGGCTCGATGAGTTTATGGGGCTGGATCACGGAGAAAAAGTGGCCATCGTGGCCGATGGGGAAGAAGCCTTCGGTGAGTTCGAAGGCGGCCATAGTCACGAGACGAAAATCAGCGCGGTGCACTTCGTCCGATTTCGCCCCACTGCCTCGATGCAGGCCGCTTTTGCGAATCTCACCAAGCCGGTCACGATTCGTGTCAGTCACGGTGCCTATCGTGCAGAAGTGCCGGTATCAGGCAGCATGCGAGAAGAGTGGCTTTCAGACTTGAAATGACATGTTGAGTGTGTGACAAGGTCGGCCTTCCGCTTCACAACTCAGCACTCAGTCCTCAGTAGTGGAGAACGATGCCCCCTGTATTACTGACCAAACGGATCGAGTTCGCCGCGGCTCACCGCTACATCCGACCGGAATGGGATGAGGCGAGGAACCGCGCGGCCTTCGGCCGTTGTTACAATCCTCCCGCACACGGGCATAACTACCTGATTGAACTGACCGTCTCAGGGAAAATTGACCCCACGAACGGCATGGTCGTCAATTTGTTCGATCTCAAGCGGGTGATGTTGGATGTGATTGAGGAATTCGACCACAAGAATCTCAATCTCGACATGGCCTATTTCAAAGATCGTATTCCCACCTCGGAAAATTTCGCACATGTGCTGTGGGACAAGTTTGCGGTTCAACGAGATATCGGGGCACTCCATACCCTTCGCCTTTGTGAGGATGAAGATCTCTATGCCGAGGTAACGGCTGGGGATCGCCCGAACGGGGCGATGATTACGAAGCGATACTCCTTCAATGCTGTTCAACCAGGGCATGAAGGGCGCGAGTGGGATTGTTTTGTGACGGTTCGAGGCACGATTGATCCCATGACCGGTATGGTCACTGATATCGGGGCGTTGGATCAGCTGGTCAAGGACAGGGTAATTGCGAAATTCGATCACAAGGACCTGTCGGTGGCCCTGCAACGCCAGTCCGTAACCGGCGAAGACTTGGCTCAAGGCATCTGGCAGGAACTTGCTCCACACATCACCCAAGGCACTCTGACTAACATTCGATTGGTTCCCTCCCGCGACCTGGCTTACGACTACGCCGGGTGAGGGCGATCTTAGACACCTGAGTCACATAATCTCCTTTAATACGTTTACGAAAGGCCGGGTTTGTTCTTTCACTCGGCTATCCAACGCCTCTAGATCCAAGATATCCTCTCGAAGAGATTCCAGCACGGCGGCATTGACCAGCTCCGAGACGGACCGGTCTGTGATGGCGGCTTTGTCCTTAAGGGCTCGATAGACTTTTGGCTTCAAATAAATTGTTGTTCGAGTGTCTGACATAGCGCTCCTCCATTATGGCATTGAGACGTTATAGCATCATGACGTTAAAAGTCAGAAGAGCTCCCGGCATGTCTACCGACACGGGGCCTACCCTATGATGAGCACCCCATGCCTCCTGTGCCTGTCAAAGGGCAGCACTGCGTTCCAATAGGGGCATAGTTTCTTTGAAGAAAAACGAGTAAGCTTCCCCGCTAATTTCCTACAGCTGCCTGGAGAACCTCGTATGTTCGAACAAGCCTTCAGAAACATCGACGACGTCCTTCGGAAAGAAGCCGGTTGTACGACCGAGCTGGACTATACCGAGCAGACGTCGTGGCTCTTGTTTCTGAAGTATCTCGACGCGCTGGAGCAGGACAAGGCCGATGAAGCCAGGCTGGAGGGGAAGCGCTACAGCTTCATCCTCGACAAGCCCTACCGCTGGGAAAGCTGGGCTTCGCCGACCCTTCGGCAGAGCTCAGGGACCGGACGAGTGATCGACCACAACAAGGCTCTGACGGGGAGCGACCTCACCGAGTTCGTCAATCTGAAGCTCTTTCCCTACCTGCATAGCTTCAAGCAGAAGGCCAGCGGGCCGAACACCATCGAGTACAAGATCGGGGAAATCTTCGGCGAGATCAAGAACAAGATCCAGAGCGGGTATAACCTGCGCGAGATCATCGACCACATCGACGAACTGCGCTTCCGCTCACAGAAAGAGAAGCACGAACTCTCGCACCTCTACGAAGCCAAGATCAAGAACATGGGCAACGCCGGGCGCAACGGCGGTGAGTACTACACGCCGCGCCCGCTCATCCGCGCCATGGTCCAGGTCGTGAAGCCGAAGATCGGCGACCGTATCTATGACGGAGCCTGCGGGTCGGCGGGCTTCTTGTGCGAAGCCTATGACTATCTCCGTTCGACAGGCTCACGGACCGAATTAACGACCCGCGATCTCGGTATTCTTCAAACCCGCACCTTCTACGGGAAGGAAAAGAAGTCTCTCGCCTATGTCATCGCGATCATGAACATGATCCTGCACGGCATCGAAGCGCCGAACATCATCCACACCAACACACTCACGGAGAATCTCGCCGACATTCAGGAGAAGGACCGTTACGACGTGGTGTTGGCCAATCCGCCATTCGGTGGGAAAGAGCGGAAAGAAGTGCAGCAGAACTTTCCCATCCGCACCGGTGAGACGGCCTTTCTCTTCTTGCAGCATTTCATTAAGAGTCTCAAGGCTGGCGGGCGCGGCGGCGTGGTCATCAAGAATACCTTTCTCTCCAACACCGACAATGCTTCGGTGAGTCTCCGCAAGCTGCTGCTGGAAAGCTGCAACCTCCATACGATCTTGGATTGTCCCGGCGGCACGTTCCAGGGTGCGGGCGTGAAGACCGTCGTCTTGTTTTTCGAGAAGGGCGCGCCCACAAGAAGGGTTTGGTACTACCAGCTCGATCCGGGCCGTAGCCTCGGCAAGACCAATCCGCTCAATGATGATGATCTGAAGGAATTCATCAAACTCCAAAAGACCTGTGCCGACTCGCCCAAATCCTGGACCGTGGATGCCCGGTCCCTGAGCGACGTCGAAGGGTTTGATCTCTCGGTGAAGAACCCGAATGGCGGCGAAGTGGTCACGCACCGCAGCCCGCAAGAGATCATGGATGAGATTGCCGCGCTGGATGAGGAGAGCGCGGAGGTGTTGGGGAATATCAAGGCGCTGCTATGAGGAAGGGGTGGCAAACCAAGAAGCTGGGTGACGTGTGCGCTACAATTCAAGATGGTGCGCACGAATCACCGCAGCGGCAATTCGACAGCCCAGGCAAAGGGCGCTTTCTCTATATTACGTCCAAGAACATTCGGAACAACTGCCTCGATTTGGGAAACGTCTCATATGTAGAGGAAGACTTTCACAGTCGGATCTATCCACGATGCAAGCCAAGCATTGGAGATGTGCTCCTCACCAAAGATGGTGCAAATACCGGGAACGTTACCCTCAACACGCTGGATGAGCCATTCAGCCTTCTTTCGAGTGTATGTCTTATCAAAACAAAGCCTGACGCGCTCAGTCCAGGATTCTTGAGTTACTATATTCAAAGTCCTGATGGACTGAAGAGCATCACGGGCCAAATGACTGGAGCCGCGATCAAGAGAATTATTCTGCGCGACATCAAGCTTGCGCCAATACCAATCCCTCCGCTCCCCGAACAGCACCGCATCGTCGGCATCCTCGACGAAGCGTTTGACGGCCTCGCCCGCGCCACAGCCAACGCCGAACAGAATCTCCGCAACGCCCGCGCCCTCTTTGAAAGCCATGTGCAAGCCGTCTTTAGTGAGGCATGGAGAGACTCTGAGGTTGTGCCACTGACCGAACTGGCATCTGACATCACTGATGGAGATCACCTGCCACCGCCTAAGACGTCTACTGGAATACCATTCATCACCATCGGCAACATCGTGAAGTCTTCCAGGAAGATTGACTTTTCCGATACCTATAAAGTGTCACGGGACTATTTCGATTCATTGAAACCAAACCGGAGGCCTCAGCGAGGTGATGTGCTTTATACGGTCACTGGCTCGTTCGGAATTCCTGTACTGATTGACGACTGGCAAGAATTTTGTTTCCAACGGCACATTGGATTGATTCGCCCCAAATCTCGCGTCGACAGCCGATGGCTATCATACCTGATGCTATCGCCGCAGGTGTTTGCACAGGCTGACGCTGCTGCCACAGGTGCAGCACAGAGAACGGTGTCGTTGAAAGCGCTTCGAAGCTTTGTGGTGCCGAGCATGTCGCTCATACGGCAAGAAAAGATGGCTGCCCAACTCGACGCCCTCGCCGCCGAAACCCAACGCCTCGAATCTATTTATCAACGAAAGCTGGCCGCGCTGGGCGAGCTGAAGAAATCGTTGCTGCACCAAGCCTTCACTGGACAACTTTAGAGAGCACCATGCCTGAAGAGACGCCCCCGCAAACCTCCATACTCCTCTACCAAACTGAAGACGGCCGTACGCGCATTCAGTGCCGATTTGAGGATGAGACGATCTGGCTTTCCCAGGCACAGATTGGAGAGTTGTTTCAGACCACCGTGGCCAACATTAACCTGCACCTGAAGGCCATTTATGCGGAGGGTGAGCTGGCCGAAGCGGCAACTATTAAGCCGTACTTAATAGTTCGAAGAGAAGGCGTCCGTCAGGTGTCTCGGGAAGTGTTGCACTACAGCCTTCCCGCCATCCTTGCCGTCGGCTATCGAGTCCGTAGCCATCGAGGCACGCAGTTCCGTCAGTGGGCGACGGCGCGGTTGAGCGAGTATCTCGTCAAGGGTTTCGCGATGGACGACGAGCGGCTCAAGAATCCGCCGGGCAAGGGCCAGACGGATTACTTCGATGAGCTACTGGAACGTATTCGGAATATTCGCTCGTCGGAACGGCGTTTTTACCAGAAGGTGCTCGATATTTATGCCACGAGCGTGGACTACCAGTCTGATACGGAGCTGTCTCAGCAGTTCTTCGCGACAGTGCAGAACAAAATGCACTGGGCGACACATGGTCGCACGGCGGCGGAAGTCATCCATCAGCGGGTGGATGCGACAAAACCGTTCATGGGGCTGACTACCACGCGGCCAGGTGGGATTGTACGGAGGGACGATGTCGCCATTGCCAAGAACTATCTCACGGAAGGTGAGCTGCACGCGCTGAACCGGATTGTGACTGCCTATCTGGAATTTGCCGAACTCCAAGCGCTCAATCGACGGCCGATGACGATGCGTGACTGGATTACGAAGCTGGATGAGTTTCTGAGGTTGTCTGGGCGTGAGCTGCTGAACCATGCAGGGAAGATTTCCGCCGAGGCTGCCAAGGCGAAAGCCGAGCTGGAATATGACCGGTACCGAGCTCTCATCGATGTGCAGTCTCGCCCGGTCGATGCGCACTTTGATCAGACGGTTAAGCGGATTCAGAAGTTGCCACGTCCGGCGAAGCCAAGAAAAAAGAAGCTATGAACGAAGCCGAAACCAGAGCCGAGCATATCGACCCTGCGCTGAAAGCAGCCG
>NZ_JBUBKD010000046.1:0-22290 GCF_054902215.1 Nitrospira sp. CMX1
AATAGAAATGTTGAGTGAGAAAACGCACAACCAGACAAGGCGCAATAGTTTCATGCCCTTCACGCCAGTCTCACGCGGTGTTTTGCAACGCAAATGTGTCTGCGGGACACACACCATGGGTGGAGGGCAGTGTGCGGAATGTCAGAAGAAGAAACTGGGTGTCGGCGGGAAACTGCTGCAAACCAAGCTGGCGATCAGTGAGCCAGGCGATGTGTTTGAGCAAGAAGCCGATCGTGTAGCTGAGCAAGTCATGCGGATGTCGCCTGCGGATGTGACTAGGCAACAGAACGGAGGCAGGACTCAGCCCTTGGTGCAACGACGAGCAACCGCTGGTGCAATTGGGGTAGGGGATGTGCCGCCGAGTGTGCATGAAGTTTTGAACTCAACAGGCCAGTTGCTGAAACCGGCTCTACAGCAAGATATGGGGCAGCGTTTTGGATATGACTTCTCCCAGGTGCGGGTGCATTCCGGTGCAGCCGCTGCACAATCAGCTCGTGACGTAAACGCTAGTGCGTACGCCGTCGGACATAACATTGTGTTTGGTGCAGGGCGGTTCGCTCCAGGGACAAACGAGGGACAGCGGTTAATTGCTCATGAGTTGACGCATGTGGTGCAGCAGGCAACAGGCGCACCGACTATCCAGCGCACAGTTGAAGTGAGACCACCAGGCAGAGGAGAAGCCTCTGCCTTCGATCGACGTCAGGAATTGGTCGACCGACTCAATGCGATTTCTACAGGCATCCAGTATCGGCTCGATGGGAGACGGATTGTCTACGATGTAGTTGATGAGACAGCGCTCACGACCTTTGACCGCCATCTGCGTGGTTTCATAGATCGAGGAGAAGTGGTTCCCCTGCGGCTCATTACAAGTGCGGGTCGTGTTCAGGATGGTGGGAGATTCGTGCCTCTTTTGATTGATAACTTCGACTCTGGTTACTTAGACCTTGACGACTTACTCTCATCTGACGATATCAGCTTTCAGCTGAACCTTCTCCATCTACTGGCAGAGCGTTTTAGGGTGCCCAACTACGATCGACGGATTGGCACGAACTTCAGCCAGGCTGAGTTTGATCGAGCACATCGAGCTGGTCTCGATGTGGAAGCTGAGCTTCTCCGAAATGTCATTGGTGATCCGACCATCCGATTCAATTTCGAAGAGACTAGACCCAATGGCACAAATGTGTTCGCGTTCAGGAGCCAAGAAGGCTACCGAGTGTTTCATATTTTTCTCCGTGCTGGACAGGAAAGGCGCGGTGGCGAGGTATTTGTGCGAACAAGCGATGGGCGACGGCTTACGATTGACCAACTTATCGCTGAGCGGGCAGCTAGGGTGCCCGTCGCACCATGAGTTCGGTTTTTGCTGTCTTGGATAGAGTGCTGCTCTGATTCAATTAGGACTAAAGTTATGAGTTCCTTCCCCGGTTCTCCTCGATTAGTCAAAGGCGCGATTGTCGGTGTGGATGCGATGAACCCGCTCGCCAGCGTGGTGGTGTTTCAATACAACCCGGACACCATGACGCGCCGACTGGAGGCACGGTCAACGGGTGGTGGTGACACCAGCGACCGATCGGAAGCGTTTCGGCTGACGGGTCCGCCTAAGGAGACGATCACACTCAATATTGAAGTAGATGCCACCGACCAACTCGAGCAGGCCAATCCCCTGACCCTGATCTCCGGGATCTCTCCGACCCTGTCGGCGCTGGAGATGTTGCTGTATCCGAAGAGCGTAACGGTCATCGCCAACTCAACGCTGGCCCAAGCCGGCAACATTGAAATCATTCCACCGGAGGCTCCGTTGACCTTATTTGTGTGGGGCGCAACGCGCGTGCTGCCGGTGCGGGTCACTGGCTTCAGTATCACGGAAGAGGCCTACGATCCGATGCTCAATCCAATTCGAGCGAAGGTCGATTTGACGCTGACGGTGTTGAGCTACACCGACTTGAAGCTGACGAACCCCGGGTACTCGCTCTTCATGGTGCATCAGATCGCGAAGGAAGTGATGGCGACCAGTAATGTAGCCGTGAGTACGCAGAATCTTGCGACATCCATCAAGCTTGGGTGAGGTGCACGATGTTTCCTCCGACCAGTCGGTACCACGGTATCGAAAACGCGAAGTACGAACCGGCAGAAGGGAAGGAGATCGCCTACCTGCGCCGCCGATTTGTGCCGGCCGTCAGCCCCAATACGCCGATTGTGGCTGAACATGTCGTGACACAAGGGGAGCGGCTCGACAATATCACGGCGCGGTATCTCGGCGATCCCGAGCAATTCTGGCGCCTGTGCGATGCGAATAACGCCATGCGGTCTGACGAATTGACGAGGACGGTTGGCCGTCGATTGCGGATTACGTTTCCCCAATCGGGAGCGATCTAGCTATGCCAAGCCTGGGCGTCCGTCTCCAATTATTGATCGGCCCCACGATTGCCATCCCCGCGCCCTATCCGGTGATGGAGGCGCTGATTGATGTGGAAGTCACGAATCGTGATCAAGATTTCGACGGGTTCAAGCTGTCGTTCAGTCTGGGGAAGGAGACGATCCTCGATTATGGACTCTTGCTCAGCGGGCTGCTTGATCCGCCGAGCCGGGTCATTATTCAAGTCTTCATCGGGGTGTTCCCTCAAATATTGATCGACGGCATCATCACCAATCATCAGATCGCTCCCAGCAATCGGCCTGGAGAGTCCACGTTGACCGTGTTTGGGAAGGATATCAGCTTGAAACTCAGTCTGGAGGAGAAGAGCGAAATCTTTCCCAACCAGGCCGATTGGGTCATCGTCAACAAGTTGATCGGCAACTATCCGACGTTGGGGCTGCTGCCTCGCGTGACGCCGACGACGGATGTGCCGATTCAGGTCGACCGGATTCCCTCGCAGCAGGGGAGCGATCTCGATTTCATCCGCGAACTCGCTCAGCGAAACGGCTTCGTGTTTTACATCGAGCCGACCCTAAGCCCTGGCATCAATGACGCCTATTGGGGCCTCGACAACCGATTGGGATTGCCGCAACCGGCACTCACCATGAATATGGGAGCCGATACGAATGTGGATCAACCGATGTCGTTCAGCTTCGATGCGCTGGGTCCGGCTGAGCCACAAGTCACGATTCTCGAACCCTTCACCAAGCGGTCCATCTCGATTCCCTTGCCCAGCGGCCTGCATCCACCCTTGGCTCGGCAACCAGCCAGCTCGTTGCGGAAGACGTTACCCAGGAATACCTCCAATCTCAATCCGATTCAGGCCGCGTTGCGGGGCCTGTCCTCGGCAAGTCAGTCGTCGGATGCGGTGACGGCGACAGGGGAAGTGGACGCCGTGCGCTATGGGCGAGCCTTACGTTCACGTCGATTGGTTGGGGTTCGTGGTGTGGGGCAAAGCTACGACGGCATGTATTACGTGCAGGAAGTGACGCATCGGATCAAGCGCGGTGAATACAAGCAGAGCTTTTCGCTCAGGCGTGAAGGCCGCGGTGCCTTGGCGCCGGTGGTGGTGCCATGAGCAGCCAGGGCGCGCCGTTTTACGGAAAATTTCGTGGGGTAGTGTCGGACAACCGCGATCCGCTGATGATGGGACGGATCCGCGCGAAGGTGCAGGATGTGTTCGGTGAACATGAAAGCGGGTGGGCCCTTCCGGCGTTGCCCTATGCCGGGAAGAACGTGGGGCTCTTTCTCATTCCGCCGACGGATGCTTCGGTCTGGATCGAGTTCGAGCATGGCGATCCGGAGTATCCGGTGTGGACCGGATGTTTTTGGGCGCAGGGTGAGCTGCCGGCAACGCCAGCGGTAGCTGAGATGAAGGTGCTGAAAACCGATGTGGGAACCATCACGCTGAATGATGTGACCGGTGCAGGGGGCATCACGATCGAGACAACGGCGGGAATGAAAATCGTGATGAATGCAATGGGGCTTGAGATCACTAATGGCCAGAATGCCAGCATCAAACTTACTGGTCCGCAGGTGTCCCTGAATGGCGGCGCACTGGAGGTGATGTAATGCCAGGGTATCTCCTGCACATGGGGGCGACGGTGCTCTGTTTGCATGGGGGACAGGCCCAAGCGACGGCACCCAATCCGCGGGTGAAGGTCAGTGGGCAGATGGTGGTGACTCAGACTGCACCGCATACGATTGCTGGATGTCCATTTAATGTCAGCGGTTCACCGGTCCCCTGTGTCACAGCCCAGTGGGTGACGGCGGCATTACGTGTGAAGGCAGGGGGAATTCCGGTGTTGCTGCAAGATAGTCAGGCGGTCTGTGCACCGAATGGGACTGGTGTCACTATCGTCGTGACACAGATGCGTGTCAGGGGGAATTAATGAATATCGACTATCCCTTTCATTTCGACCGGATGAGGCGTACGGCTACAACGGGTGAAGCGGATCATATCCGCGACATGATCGAAGAGTTTCTGTTCACCAATCCCGGTGAACGCGTCAACCGCCCTGATTTCGGCAGCGGCCTGTTGCAGATGGTCTTTGCACCGAACAATTCCGAGCTCGCTGCTGCGCTGCAGTTTACCGTTCAAGCCGGCTTACAACGCTGGCTCGGAGATCTCATCGCGGTTGAACGGTTGGACGTGACGAGCAACGACCAGGAAGGCCGACTCATTATTATGATTCATTACGTGGTGCGCCGGACGAATGAGCGTCGGACGGCCCATTTTATCCGAAAGGTGTAGCGCGTGGAGTCTGGAGTGATCTGTCGAGACGACCGCCGGCGGGAAGCGGTGCGCCAAAAGCCGGGCCTCAATGGTCTTGACTATATCGAGGTTGAGGAGATTGTGGTCGGCGACAAGAAGCAGCCGCTCCTCCGTGTCTACCTGCTAGGTAAGTTTCAGGGGGTGGTGAACAAAGAAAACGTGCGGATTGATGGCGGCGTGCGGGTGAAAGGTCTCGTTGCGACGCATGTGAAGCCGGTTCGAGGTTCGCGCAAGGATGAGGATGACGTTCTCGAGATCACGGTCAATCAGTGGGGTGATTTCTCAACCTATACGCTGCATGTCGTGAAAGGGGATGAGTACAACCGGCCTGGAACGGAGCCGCTTCCTGGATTTGATCCTCTGTACGCCAAGGTTGACTTTGTCTTTCGCGGTGCGGCACCGACCAGTCCGGTTTGTGCTTCGATCCAAGAGGCCAGGGCTCTGCGCGAAGAACCGGAGATCAACTACCTCGCCAAGGACTACGCGAGTTTTCGCCAACTGATTTTCGACCGCCTTGCAACCATCGCACCGGCGTGGCAGGAACGGCATGCTCCCGACTTGGGACTGATGCTGGTTGAAGTGTTGGCCTATATCGGCGACCAACTCAGCTACTATCAAGATGCCGTCGCGACCGAAGCCTATCTCCACACGGCCAGGCAGCGGATCTCCGTCCGGCGGCATCTGCGCTTGATCGACTATGCCTTGCATGACGGATGCAACGCCCGCGCGTGGGTCTGCATTGAAACCGCCGACGATATGCCGCTTTGGCCAGGTGAGGTCTATTTTGTTTCCGATACGAATCAGACCATGACCGGCCGGAACGTCGTCATGTCCGGACGAGACATGGATGAGGTACCATCGAATCAATACGAAGTGTTTGAACCGATCGAGGATCGGCCAATACACTTGTATGCCGCACACAACTGCATCAACTTTTATACGTGGGACCATCGAGTCTGTTCGTTGCCTGCCGGAGCGACGTCTGCCACGCTTCGGGATGAAGACAAGGGTGGTGAACGCGCGCTGAAGCAATTGCGTGCTGGCGATGTCCTGATTTTGGAAGAAGTCAAAGGCCCTCGGACAGGCCACATGGCTGATGCAGATCCTCAGCATCGGCACGCAGTTCGGCTGGCAAAGGTGACGCCTGGTTGTGATGAGCTGCATGCCCAGCCGGTGGTCCATATTGAATGGGACCGTGAGGATGCCCTTCGTTTTCCCTTGGTGATCTCGGCGATCGGCGACGCACCATGCTGTGAACTGATCAACGACGTGACGGTTGCCAGAGGTAATGTCGTGCTTGTGGACCATGGGCGTACGGTCACTGAGCAGGAGGCGTGGATCGTTCCGGCACAGGATGAACCGACCGCCTGTGAAGGGGAAGGGCAGCCCGCTGACACAGCGGTCCAGGCTGCGCCGTTTCACCCAGTCTTGACGCATGGGCCGGTCACGCAGGCTGTCCCGTTTCCTGACACCGGCACGATCGCCCGGCATCAAGCAAGAGTCATCGACCAGATCATCCGTGATTTCCGGCTTCGAGTCGTGGAGATTTGGCGAGCTGTGCAGCAACGTAAACAGGAGGCCGATGAACGAAATGTGGCGGGTCTGTCAGTGGGTGAAATGGCGACTCTGACGGCAATTTTCGACGAAGAACTCCTCGCCGATTTGAATATCAGTTCTGGCCCAGAGGCCACAACACATGCGACCAAGACGTTGAAGAAGCTTCTGCTTCGGGAAGGTCGGCTCCTGCTGCCTTCCTCATCTCGCCAGAGTGTGTCCTCAGGAAGATCTGTGTTCGCCCATAAAATGCAACGTCTGTTTGCACTGCGCGAGCGTGCCTACTCTGGATACTGTCTGACGGAACGTGATGCCCAAGAGGTGGGAGCTCTTTTTGATCCACAGTACAGTGAATGGCTGAAGCCGAACAATCCTCTTCTCTATGGATCGGCACAGCATGCAATACCACAGGATGTCAACGGATCGACACGGGGGGCAATACGAAAGGATATCAGCGCGGCGCTGCCGTCTCTCACGATTAAAGAGGAGCATGAGGAAAAGGACCAAGATGGAAAGGAGTGGAGGCCCCGGCGCGACCTCCTGAACAGCCGTCGAGAAGATCGGCATGTCGTGGTGGAAGTCGATGATCGAGAGGTCGCACATGTACGTTTCGGTAACGGTGATCTCGGACGCCGCGTCGAGCCTGGTGTGGCGATGAAGGCGACGTACCGCATTGGAAACGGCACGAGAGGCAACGTAGTGGCGGAAGCCATTTCACATCTCGTGTATCGTTCCGCCACGGTTTCTGGATCGAGTGTGCTCCGTGTACGAAATCCTTTTCGGGCGCAGGGAGGCTCCGACCCTGAATCGATCGCCACGGCCAAACTCAAGGCCCCGGCAAGCCTCCGCTCTCATCTTGAGCGAGCGGTGGCAGCGGAGGACTATGCTCGTCTCGCGGAACGGAACCCGAAGGTGCAGCGCGCGGCTGCTGAACTCCGCTGGGCACAAGGGTGGTATGAAGTGCGCGTGTTCATCGACCCGTTGCACGGACTCGTGCTTGAGGATGGGCTGCGCGATGAACTGACCAGAAGTCTGCACGCCTATCGACGCATCGGGCATGAGGTCGTTGTCCTTCCTGCACGCTATGTGCCGCTGGAGATTGCACTGACTGTCACGCTCCATCCGCATCAACTTCGGGACCATGTGCGTGAAGAACTCCGTGCTGTGCTCGGGAACGGGGTGCTTCCTCATGGACGAAAAGGATTCTTCCATCCCGATCTGCTCACGTTCGGAGAGAGCATCTATCTCAGCCGTCTTGTCGCCGTAGCACAAGCTGTTCCCGGTGTTCGGAATATCGAAGTCACTCAATTTCAGCGTGTGGGTCTGTCGTCGGACAAGGGAATTCGCGAAGGGGTGCTCCCGGTTGGTCCGTTCGAGATTGCGCGACTCGATAATGATCCTAACTCTCCGGAGTTCGGAACGCTGGCGATGACCTTAGAGGGGGGACGATGACGAAGTCTCACGATTCTTGGGAGGCTGCCGAGAGCAGGACTCCTCTCTCTGTGAGTAACCGCTCGGGATTGGACCGCCTCCGCTATCGAGTCGGGACACACTCGGCGTTTCTCAGAAGTATGAAGGCCGAGCTTTCGCGTCGGGGATTTCCTATTCTCGGACGACTGACTTCGGATACCGGCGATGATCCGGCTGTGGCGCTGCTCGACGCGTGGGCCACTGTTGCCGATGTGTTGACCTTCTATCAGGAGCGGATTGCCAACGAAGGGTATCTTCGAACCGCGACCGAACATCGTTCTCTCGTCGAGTTGGCTCGATTGGTCGGGTACGTGCCACGTCCCGGTGTGGCAGCGAGTGTTCATCTGGCCTATACGGTGGAGAGCGCCGCGCCCTCCTTGCCCGATCAAGGGCGAACTACTTCAGCAACGAAGGAGCCTTCCGTCACCATTCCTGCCGGCGCGCGTGTCCAAACCATTCCCGGTCCCGGTGAGTTGCCTCAAACGTTTGAAACATCGGAAGAACTTGACGCACGAGCCAGTTGGAACAAGTTGCAGCCCCGTCTGACTCGTCCGCAGAGGATCACTCCGGACAATGTCGATATGCTGAAGACGGTGTATTTCGAGGGTACTGCACCGGGTCTTAAGCCCAATGACGTGGTGTTGTTTGACTTTCAGGACTCAGCAAGACCGTTCTATCGCCGAATTGCCGTCGTCCATGACCCAGATCTCGCGAATAAGCGAACGATGGTGACTTTGCAGCCGAAACCCCTGCAGGAAGAAGTGGAACAAGCCTTAGAGTCTTCCATTCAGAGCCTTACTTCGGAAGGAGCTCAGCAGCCGACCAAGGCAGAGAAGATCAAACGCGAGATCCTTGATTCGCTGAAACAAACGATCACGGCACGTATGCCTCCTCAAGAACGTCTTGCAGATCTCTCAAAGAAGGTCACGACGCTTGAACATCGTGCGAAACAAATTCGCACAGGGGAAACCAGAGAATGGATGCTGGACCTCAGTACGACGCTGAGCAAGACACTCAAGAAGGACCGTGGGGATGGGACAAAGGATGAAGAGTCCGCCCAGTCCTTTGTGCTCGACAGGCAGCCTGCCGACGGTCCGGTTTCCGAACTCGTCTATGCTGCGCTCACAGCAAACCCTCTGTCGAAAGACGGGGGAGTGTCCGAACGCCTCCCTCATACACGTTTGGAAGAGACCCATCCGGTGACGGTGTACGCGTTTCGGGTGAAGGCGTCACTGTTTGGTCATAACGCGCCAAAGGAACCGACAGCGCTGAACGACAAAACTAAAGTGATGACGTTTTACGAATGGCAGGTTGATACAGCGGACAAGACACCGAACACGGTTTACCTCGATGCGAGTTACGACAAGATTACGTCGAACAGTTGGGTCATCCTTGAATATAGTCCACAAGGGATCGTTGTGCCGATGAGGGTCAGCACGGTCGATACGGGTATGTCACGCGCGTTGTACGGAATCACGGGTAAAACCAGCAAGTTGGTCCTGTCTCCTGCAGGTGGTGAAGAACAACCTTGGTTCCAGGACAAAGAGGGGTTCGGCATTATTCGTCAAACGGTTGTCTATGCGCAAAGTGAAGAACTGTCTCTAGCCGGCGAACCGTTTGTTGATTCGATTGGGGGAGAAGCTTCTACACACATTGAGCTCGACGGCTATGTGGAGGGACTGAAGCCCGGTCGCTGGTTGATCGTCACGGGGGAAGAAGTCGATGTCACACAACCCCTTGAGCGGATCACACTTCCGTCAGAACAAGAGAAAGAGGCGAAGGGCGAGATCACGATACAAGGGACGAGACGAAGTGAATTGGTACAGGTGAGTGCTGTGGAGGATGGATGGGCGATGTTGCCTAAGACCGATAAGACAACAACATCTCCTGCATCACAACAACCTGCTTCTCCCGCCGCGTCCGACAAGGCGGATGAGAAGAAAAGGACTCTCGTTCCCGCTCCGGGGAATGCAACTCATACGACGGTTGTGCTCAAGAGTAGCTTGAAGTTCCAGTATAAACGGGAGACAGTAGAAATCTACGGCAACGTCGTGCATGCCACTCACGGTGAGAGTCGCAGGGAAGTCCTCGGAAGTGGTGACGCCGGCAAAGCGCTGCAACATTTCCCATTAGCTCAGAACCCCCTGACTTATACGGCGGCCTCTACGCCTGCTGGTATCGCCAGCTCCTTGAGCGTCTACGTCAATGGCGTTCGCTGGAAGGAGGCCATGCGTCTGACGGATCTCGGGTCTAGCGATCGTGCTTTTGTGGTGCAAACGGACGAGGAACAGGAGACGACTATTATTTTCGGCGACGGCCAGAATGGGACACGTCTCCCGACCGGGATCGAGAATGTGAAGGCCGAGTACCGATCAGGAATCGGTACCGTTGGGAATGTCGAGGCTGAACGGGTTCGACTCCTCATGACACGCCCGTTGGGTGTGAAAGCAGTGGACAACCCCCTACGGGCGTCCGGAGGCGCCGATCCAGAAGGGACCGACCTCGTCCGGGCCAATGCGTTTCTCGGGGTGATGGCATTTGATCGTGTGGTCTCGGTCCAAGACTACGAAGACTTTGCCCGCAGTTTTGCGGGAATCGGCACGGCTCGGGCCGAGTTGTTACGACACGGGCGGCAACAATTCATTCATCTCACGATTGCCGGGATCGAAGACGGTCCGATTGATCAGGGTTCCGACCTCTACAACCATTTAACCGAGGCCTTGCGAAAGTATGGAGATCCCCGTCACCAATTTTCTCTTGCCTCACGCGAATTGCTCGTCCTTGTCTTGTCGGCCAGGGTGGCGGTGCATCCGGACTACCAATGGGCCGATGTCGAGCAGCAGGTCCGGACAACCTTGCTCGCACAATTCAGTTTCGCGAAGCGCGCCTTGGGGCAAGATGCCTATCTCAGCGAGGTGATCTCAACCATCCAGAACGTCCGTGGTGTGCACTCTGTCGATGTCGATGTGTTTGATTATGTTCCCCAGATACAAGAAGCGGGAGCGCAGCGGCGTCTCTTGCCGATCCCTGAGCTAGATCGGCTGGCCCGCAAAAAAATCGAGGACATGAAAAAGACGCCTCAGGACCAACCGAAGGACGCGATCAGCGTCAGTCCTGCACGCATCGTCGCGGGAGCCGTTCGTCCTGCCCAGTTGGGCTACATCCCTTTTGCCGTCCCGAGTGCGATTGAATTAACCCCGAGGCCAGTATGAGTAAAACCGTCGATCAGGTTTATGCACTCTTACCGGTCGTGCACCGCCAGCGTGATGAGGAGGCGGGCGAACCGTTAAAGGCGCTGTTGAGCGTGATCGCCGAGCAGATCGGCATTGTCGAGCACGACATTGAACGTCTCTATGAGAACTGGTTTATCGAGACTTGTGATGACTGGGTTGTGCCTTATCTCGGTGACTTGGTGGGCTACCGGCCTGCTCCAGAAATACGTGAGCGTGGCGTGGTCGACGATGAACGTCCAACGACACAAGAGGCCGTGTTCGCCTCGCGACGTGAAGTTGCCAACACGCTGCGGTTTCGTCGCCGGAAGGGATCGCTCGCACTCCTAGAGTTTCTTGCCGGTGATATTGCAGGATGGCCTGCGCGAGCGGTGGAGTTCTATCGCCTGGTTGCCGGGACTCAAGGAGTGAAACATCGCGTGATGTCTCGGAACAACATGATCGATCTCCGTCGTGGAGACGAACTTGATCTCCTGAATACCCCCTTTGATGTCCTGCCTCACACGGTCGATGTTCGCCGTCTCGCTTCTCGCTGTTCGCCAGGTCGATACAATCCGACGCATGTGGGCCTCTTTGTCTGGCGTGTGAGGGCCTATCCTGTTGGACGGACAGAGGCTGCTGCTGTCGATACGGCTAAGGGGCGATATCGGTTCGATGCATTCGGCCACGATGTCCCGTTGTATACCTTGCCGATTGAAGAACCGGAACCAACTCATATTGCCGATGAAATGAACTTGCCGGTTCCGATTCGTCGGCGTGCGCTGAGTGATCGGTTGGCTGATTACTACGGAGCAGGCAAGAGCTTCTGTATCTGGATCGACGGGGCCAAAACCCCGGTCGACTTGAAGGATCTGGTCTCGGCCGACCTGAGTGACTGGAACTATTCGTTCAGAAAGTCTCGGCCGGCGGTTGTCGTGGATCCGGAACGCGGACGGATTGTGTTCGCGCATCCCCCTCAAACGGTACATGTTGCCTATCACTATGGATTCAGCGCGGATGTGGGGGGCGGTGAGTATGATCGACCGATGATTCACGTAGTCGGGAAGGTGCGGACGACAGCGCTGAATCCTCGTCCCTATCAGGTCAGCGTAGGCCAAAACTTGATCGCTACGTTGCAACAATGGAAAACGGATCAACCAACTCGCGCCGTGATCGAGATTGAGTCGAGTGGGAAGTTTGACGTCGGAGTCGTTTCTTTGAGTCTCGGGCCGAATCAATCTCTGCACCTACGCGCTGCGAATAGGGCCCGCCCTGTCATTCGAGGGGCGTTCAAGGTCACGGTCGATTCTGGGAGTCGACTGATGCTCGACGGGCTCCTGATTGACGGCACTCTTCTCGTGCAAGGTGGACAGGACACGACACAGGCCGAGGTCCTACTCCGGCATTGCACGCTTGTGCCCGGCAAGGGACAAGACGCGTCGCCGAGCCTCACGCTGACTCGTCTCGGGAAGAAGGCTGTAATTGAGTCCTCTATCGTTGGTCCGGTGTTGGTGTCGCAGCATGAGGTCAGAACTGAGCCGATCCACATTCGTGTGATCAACAGCATCATCGACGCCGGAGGTGATGAGGCAACGGCTGTGGGTGCGCCGAATCATGAGGCGGCTCATGCGGTGTTATGTATTGAGCGCAGCACGATACTCGGACAGGTGCGAGCCCATGCGATCGATGCAGCCGCCGATGTCATCTTTACCGGTGCCATCCATGTCGATCGGCGTCAACGGGGAGCATTGCGATTCTGCTATGTGCCTGCAGAATCACGCACACCGAGCCGTCATCAGTGCCAGCCTGACCTTGCCGAGCAGGAAGCGGAACGCCAGCTTCGAACGAAGCAGCCGACGGCTACTCCTGAGGACGTGGCTGTTGCACGACGAGCCGTACGGAACCGCATGCGCCCGTCTTTCACCAGCCGACAACATGGCATGGCCTCGTACTGTCAACTTTCTGCATCGTGTCGCTCGGAAATTGTTCGGGGGGCAGAGGATGAAGGCGAACTGGGGGTGTTTCATGATCTGCATCACCCTCAGCGGCTTGCGAACTTGGAAGGACGGCTTAACGAATACATACCGGCGGGGATGGAAGCTGGAGTCATCCTCGCCAGTTAGGAGTGAAGCATGAAAGGTGATTTTTCTCGTCTGACGTATGACCACGAAAAACGGTTCTCGCGCGTTCTCATGCAGCAAGGGCGTGTTCAGCTTGATGCGGATTGGAATGAACAAGTCTCGATCTTCTTGGAGTCCATCCGCTCGCTGACGGCCGATGTGATCGGTCCGCATGGCGGCATGACAGCGACGAGTTTCCAGATTAAGGAAGGCGAAACAGGCTTTCACATTAAGAAGGGGCGTTACTACGTCCAGGGTATCGGGTGCACCAACGCCACAGACCAACCGTACGACAAGCAGCCTCACTACCCAGCGGCTGAGCAACTCACGGATGGCAAGTATTTGGTCTATCTCGATGTGTGGGAACGGCATGTGACGGCGGCCGAAGACGACGGCATCCGGGAAGTGGCGCTCGGAGGAGCCGACACGTCGTCTCGTGGACAGATTGTGTGGCAAGTGAAAACGCTTCTGCTGGATGACCACGTGACCGGAGAAGTTGAGTCGCGGCTGAAGGAATTACAGCGCCTCGAGAAGGGAGAAGCACTCTGGCCTCGGAACCCTCAGAGAGTCCAAGAGAAGCGAAAAGCGTTCGTCGAGTACGCCCAACAGCTTCTGGAGGAACAATTACAGAAGAAGGGGTGCGTTACACTGCGTGCCTCGGTGGGGGGGCATAGCACTGAGACGACTCCACAGTACCAAGGTGGCGAGAATCAACTCTATCGTGTCGAGATTCATCAGGGAGCCACTGCGGCATCTGGGAGTGCTACCTTCAAGTGGTCACGAGAAAATGGCTCCGTGACGTTTCCCATTCAATCTGCCATGTGTTCTAAACACAATAATAAAGAATTGCTTGTGACCTTGAAGTATTTCGGGAGCGATAGCCGAGGCGGATTGAATATCGATGATTGGGTCGAGATCGTCGATGAATCTAACGTCCTCAGGGGGACCCCTGGACCATTGTATCAAATCGAGAAAATTGATTTGGGGGGGATGGAAACGATTGTGACACTCAAGAGCACGCATCCACTGGCACAGAACGAGGCGTCACTGCAGTTGTGTCGTGCGGTGTTACGACGATGGGACCATGGCGACCGCAATGGGCTGATTGCTAGTGGCGCGATTGTTGTACGTGAGGAGGTAGAGGTCGAACTCGAAGATAATCTCAAGATTACATTTCGCAGTCAGAGCAATGGCCACCCCGCCATGTATCGAAGCGGAGATTACTGGTTGATCCCAGCCAGAGCCGCGACGCGCGATATTGAATGGCCTAAAACAAATGACGCGAGTGGGCACGTTATGTATGAGGAGCGGGAGCCACGTGGCATCGATCATCGCTATGCTCCTCTCGCGTATGTGATCGCTGACAAGGAAGGATGTGTGTCTGTCGAGCGCGACTGTCGGTGCGTCGTGAGTCCCCTTGGGCAGCCGGTAGGACGTCCGTTGAAGAATCCGTTCGTATTGAGTCTTGACCTTATCGCCTTCACGATTTGCGGAGCCATCCTGGGATTACTGTGGTTTGTGGGGGAAAACCACTTGCCGCCAGCAGAGGGCGTCAAGGGATTGTTTACGTACATCGGCATCGGGGGAATTCTAGGACTGTTCTTTTCCGGTCTGTACAACCTTATGCTGTGGTGTCTGTCGCCGTTTATAGGCTCAACGAAACAATCTCAAGAAAGTACGGAGATCCAATCTGATACCAATCACGCTTAAAAGCCAGTTCTGGCAAGAGGAGAACTTTATGTCATTACTCGCTCGTGTCTTTCTGCTCATTCTTCTTCTTAGCCTAGGAACCTTCCAGTTCTTTGTTAACTCTGAGACAGGGTATGCCCAATCGTCTTCTGGTTCCACAAAGGGAGAGCCTCAAGACCTTCAGAAGCAGCCGAAGTGCGGCACAACCATTGACTGCGCGGATAAACTAGGTCCTCATTTGATGAAGTATCTCGTGCTGTCCATGTTCTTAGAGATAGTACTGACTCTTGTGTTCAAGGCCGAACAAGTTTTTACGTGGCTCCAAGGTAAAACCTGGAAGACGCCTGTGGCGATTGGCTTGGGACTATTGGTGGCCTGGGGCCTTGATTTTCATATGTTTCAAAATATTTTAGAGGTGCTACCACAGGAAATTAAAAAGCCCGAATGGGTCACGAAGTATAGCGACGCGCATCAGATTCTAATGAATAGTGTTGATGGGCTTCTTCTCGCCGGCGGGAACCATAGCTTCTATCGTGTCTTTACAAAACTTGGAATACATGATCCTTTCGACAGGCTAGTGAGAGCAGCAGCATAATGTGAAATTTGTCTTTAGGTGGCGAGGTTTCGCGTGGTGCGCTAAGGGATAGTGCCATCATGTGGATTGTGTCAGGAAATCCGATCGACTTATTGTTAGAAGGGGCCCTGCCATGACCATCATCGATACGCCATGGAATACGACCGCGAGTCTTTCCTGTCTCGCAGCAGAGAATGTGAAGACCATTATTCGGTATTACAACTTCAGCAATTCCCAGAGGCTTCCAGAAAAGTGCTTGACGCTCGCTGAGGCGGAGGCCATCTGCGCGCGCGGGATGAACATTGCCGTCGTGTTTCAGCAACGGCAAGACAGGGTCGAGGACTTCTCTGTTGAATAAAAGGGGTCGGGAGTCTTTGTGTGATTGTCAGAAAAGCCCGGGAGGTTGATAGGTAGACGGGCAGGCTGTCGACACCCCTTTCATCCTGCGCGTCTTTAGCGTTTGGACGTACTGATTGGGCCTTCATGTCGAGTGCTAGCTTGCCGTCACTTGACAACCTGAAGCATGTGGGAAAGTGAGGGCTACTCTCAATGAGAGTAGGTGAGAGGTGGGCTTATAAGAATCCGATATGTCCTTCCGTTTCATCAACATCGAGGATCTGAATCGATGTGCCTTGCTATGCTCGGTTCAGAAATTCGAAAGAGTCAACCTGTTGTGAGTGTCTCGAGCAGTTTCTGTATGCGTTCCGCTTTTGAGTGGCGGTAGTGTTCCTCTGTGCCAGGCGTATTGATTCCCTATTGGTTGCGTTGATATTTGCTGGGCACGGCTATTGTGATAGCATTACTGCCATCACAATTGAGGTGAATATGGGATAAGTTATTGTCCGTAACCTGGATGATCGTATCATTCATTGCGGCGTTGAAAGCTAGGGCTGAAGTCCACGGACAATCTCTGGAGCAGGAACTGTGGGCTATTCTCTCCACTGCCGCACTCCCTAACGTACAGGAAACACTTGCGTTGGCTGATCGTATTCGTGGGTTGACGCCCAAACGTCGGCAGACGGATTCAACTGCCCTGATACGGGAGGATCGAGACCGGTAAAGTGGGTTGTTGATGCCAGCGTCGCAGTGAAATGGTTTGTCGAGGAACGGGGGGCGTTGGCAGCCCGTACCGTCCTTGCGAGAGGCGAAACCCTTCTGGCACCGGAGCTTGTTCTGGTCGAGGCGAGCAATACGGCATGGAAAAAGGTAAAACGTAGAGAAATAACGCCCGAACAGGGAGAAGCGATGATGCGCGCCATCCCTCTGTATTTTGATCGGCTTGTAGAATCCGACATATTAATAGCCCGCGCATACGCATTAGCCACCAGATTGAATCACCGCGTCTACGATTGCTTGTACCTTGCATTGGCAGAGATGGAATCGATCACTATGATCACGGATGACACCCGCCTCATCAAGGCAGTCGCAGGTACGGAATTCAGAAAACGGGTACGCCAGTTGGAACGATTCAGTGGGTAGATTGGACCTATGCAGGTCTTAATACTTCGGTCCTTCCCGTCCGTTTTGTTTCGTGACCTGGACATGCATATGAATTCCTCGACCAACTCTCACCATAGGCTGTCCATCTGGCCCCCACCTGCAGCTGGACAGTCAGCCGGTGTTCCTGTATAAGATCTCTACTGAGCGGGCGTAGCTCAGTGGTAGAGTCCTTGCTTCCCAAGCAAGTTGTCGTGGGTTCAAATCCCATCGCCCGCTCCAAATCCACGTTACAGTCGAGATGATTTGAACCCACGGCAGGGGATTCCGAAAGGGGTGCTCCCCTTTCGTGGGGAGTGTGCGAGGGGGCTGGCTCCCTCTGCAGGAGCCGAGAGGTAGGTTTCAGGGCTGATCCGGCGACGGAGTGTGGTTCAAATCCCATCGCCCGCTCCAAACTCTCTTCCTGTACGTGAATCTCCCTTCTCGCCATCTTGTTCCCTCATGGTGATTTCAAGAAGGAGCAGCGATGACTCATAAACAGATGCTCGTGCTGTGCGCTGTCACATTTATTGGTGGAATGGTTGGGGGTGGACTGAGCCATCAATTGTTCTCGCTACCATCGGTTCATGCCCAGAATCCCAATGGGGTGAATGCGGAGGAGTTTCTGTTACTGGATGCCAAGGGTAAGGCACGAGCCGGCCTTGGCTTGGACGTGAACGGAGAGGTGGGCCTTGTGCTGAGGAGCAAAGATGGAAACCGGACCCTCACTCTGTCGCCTGACGATCCATTGGTCATCAAGTTGGCTGAGCGAGGAGGCCGGATTCTCTGGGGCGCACCCTAATGGTGCATGAACAGCGTGGAACGAACTAGACGGCTTTCTTGACCAATCCTGAACGCAGGCAGCGGGTGCAGACACGGATCCGCTTGTGGCTCTTGCCGACCACAGCTCGTACGGTTTGAATGTTGGGGTTGAACACGCGCCGGGTCTTATTATTCGCATGGCTGACATTATTCCCGGAGACCGGCTTCTTTTGGCACACTTCACACATAAATGCCACGATCGTACTCCTTCTCGCTGAAGTGAAATTCAGTTTAACGGAGGGATAGTACCATAGCTGGACGAACGCTCACAAGCATCTGATTCTTCTCATGATGCATCGGGAGGTGAGCGGTTCATTCGTATGGATCTTGACAACTTCTTCAGCCCTCTCCTATTGTGCTCAATGTACGAGCCTTCGAGTGAGGGAAGAGGGTCGAAGCCCTCGCGGTCCCGCCGCTGTGAATGGGGACGAAACCCGTCGATGCCACTGTCGCCATGGAGCTGTCAGCCTGTAGCGTTGAGCTGAGGGCTGTGAGCCGATAGCGTCCAAGAGATGGGAAGGGACGGGGAGTAGGGAGAACCATGAGCCAGAAGACCTGCTCGAAGATATGACCGTCGTTCCCTCGAGGCTGGGGAATGCGTGAGGATGAAGAAGCGGGTGTAATCCTCAAGGTCTGTGCAGGCCTTGGGGATTTTTTATTGACGCGATGGCGACTACCGTATCTGATTCTGACGGCCTGGTTTCTGATCGGGCTGCTTGTGGGTGTCTCGCAGTCTGCTCAATATGATGAAGGAGATGTTGGTGTGATGAAACGACGGCAACAGGGCATTCTCACCGGCATGCCGTTTATGGCCCATGTTTCATCCAGAGCCTTTGTCGATGATGTCGGGCGACGCATGTATCTGGCCAAGCCGCCGGCTCGCGTGGTGTCATTGGCGCCGAGCATCACCGAGATGCTGTTTTCGCTTGGCTTGGAGGACCAGATCGTCGGGGTCACGGAGTTTTGCGATTACCCGGCTGGTGCCAAGTCCAAAGCCAAGGTCGGGTATGCAAATCCCAATGTGGAAACGATTATTGCCTTGCGACCGGACCTGGTGCTCGCACCCAAAGACTTTCTCCGTCCCGATCTACAGGCGAAACTCGAACAGCTCAAAATTCCGGTGTTTGTGCTTGATGCGAAGACAGTCGAGGACATCCCGCTCCAACTGCATACGCTGGGCACGATGTTCGAGAAAACCTCGGCCGCGAACGACGTGACGCAGCACATGCGTCAGCGTATGGCCGAGCTTAAGCTCAAAGTGGAGACCCTCCCTGCGAAACGAGTCTTGTATGTCTTGAATAGCCAGCCGTTGATCAGCGTCGGGCCGGGAAGTTTTCTCCATCAGATGATCGGTCTTGCAGGAGGAGTCAACGTCGCCGCTCAGGCCGGTGTGGCCTATCCACGGCTGAGTATGGAGACAGTCTTGAAGGAAGATCCGGAAGTGCTGATTTTCCCGAGCGGCGAGGTGGAAACGGTGCCGCGAAGTGAGCAACAGCAGTGGCGGCGGTGGGACTCGCTCTCGGCCGTCAAACAACAGAGATTTCATGAAGTCTCGTCAAGTCTCCTGAATCGTCCGGGCCCTCGCGTCGTTGAGGGCGTGGAGCAGCTTGTCCGGGCGATCCATCCGGAACTGTTCAGCCCCAATACCCCTGCGCTTCATCCATGAGGATCTTGTGAAACAGCCGAGCGCCACAGGGCCTCCACGTTCCTGTGCCGATCGGTTGTCTGACGGATCAGGCGGTGCGGCTTCTGCTCGTGGCAGTATTCTTCAAGGGGCTTTCCTTACCCGGTCACGTTTGATTCTGATACTCGGGCTGTTGACGCTGACGTCGGCGGTCGTAAGCTTGATGTGTCTTCACTTCGGAACACAACCCATTGCGTATGGAGAGATTCTCCGGGTGTTGGTCGACGCGATTCTACGTGATGAGCCTGGAACGGACCGCAACGCAACAGATATCACTCGCACGATTCTACTCCAGATCAGACTCCCGAGGGTGTTGCTGGGGTTTCTGGTGGGATGCTCTTTGGCCGCAGTAGGCGTCGTCTTACAGGCACTGCTGCGCAACCCCTTGGCCGATCCCTATGTACTTGGGGTCTCCAGCGGAGCAGCGCTTGGCACAGCCGTGGGGGTGTTGTGTGGCGCAGGGACGACCGTTTTAGCGGAAGCGGCATTGCCGGCCTGTGGCTTTGCCGGTGGGATCGTCGCATTGGTGATCGTCTATCGAATGGCAACCAGCTCAGAACGGTTGCCGATTCACAGCTTGCTGTTGACGGGAGTGATCCTCAACGCCATCTTTTCTGCCTTGATCATGTTCGTTACCTCGGTCCTGGACCCCAACCGCTCGTATGGCATGATGGCCTGGTTGATGGGAACACTCACGTCACCTACCTATAGCGGACTCATTGGGGTAGGGGTCTATCTTTCGATTGGTCTCCTTCTACTGTTCAGACAGATGTGTGTCTTGAATATTCTGGCAGTAGGGGAAGACACGGCTCGTTCGCTTGGTGTTGATATGGAACAAGCAAAGCGCTCCATCTTTGTGCTGACAGCCTTGGTGACCGGTGCCGTAGTATCCATGAGTGGCATGATTGGGTTTATCGGGATGGTAGTGCCCCACGCCGTGCGTTTGGCCATCGGCGCCGATCATCGATTGCTCCTTCCTGCGTCGGCGCTGGTCGGCGGCACCTTTCTCATGGGTGCGGATACGATGGCTCGGACGTTGATCGCCCCAACAGAAATTCCGGTCGGCATCATTACCGCTTTGGCCGGAGGGCCATTCTTCGTCTATCTCCTGCTCTGGCGTAAGGACCGTTTGGCATGAATGTGGTGAACGATAGGCGATCCGGTGGAATGGAGGGTAGTGGTACGACCGGCCTCGATAAGCCATGCGATGCCTATGATGTGCAGTCGCTTCGGTTCCGGTATCAGTCAAACGCATCCACAAGCAGGAAATGGATTCTTGATGGTGTGTCCTTTCGGGTTACTGAAGGGGAAGTCTTGGGTATCGTGGGGCCCAATGGATCGGGAAAGACGTCTTTATTGAAACTATTGGCAAGGCTTGCCAGTCCGCAGCAAGGCGGCATCAAACTGTTCGGGCAAGATCTGACAGAAGTGGGGCAAGGCGAGATGGCTTGCGTCGTCGGAGTGGTGCCACAGGATACCCAGCAGCTGTTTCCCTTTACCGTGGCAGAAACCGTGTTGATGGGACGATTTCCCCATCGTCCTCGAGATCGATGGGGAAGTGGATTTGGGTGGGAGAGTGCTGAGGATGTGGCCATTGCAGAAGAGGCCATGACTACGATGGATATGATGCACTTGGCCCATCGGGCGGTAACGGAGCTTTCTGGCGGTGAGCGGCAGCGGACGATGATTGCGCGGGCCTTGGCTCAGACACCACACGTTCTGTTGCTTGATGAGCCCACCGCGTTTCTCGATTTGCAACATCAGGTTGAGATCGGATCGGTGTTATGCCGATTGAAAGACGAGCGTGGCATGACGGTGATTCTGATTTCACATGACTTGAATCTCGTCAGCCAATATTGCGATCGGCTTCTCTTGCTCGCTGATGGACAGGTGGTCCGGCTGGGAACCCCTGAAGAGGTCATAGAGCCTGCGGTGCTGGAGGAGGTCTATCGGTGCAAGGTACTTGTGGATCGGCATCCGACTTCACGGATGCCACGAGTGACATTGCCTGGTCGGAAGACTATGTGAAACGGTTGACATGACGCGAGGAAAAATCGCCCTGCTCCATCTCGAAATCCGCCCCGGTGCAATCGTGCAAAACCGGTACTTGCTCGTCGAAGCCATCAAGCACGCGGCTTCGATCGGGACAGAATGGATCGTGACACCGGAGCTTTCGGTCTGCGGATTGCAGTTTGTGCAGCATGCCGGCACTGCGTGGATACAATCGCAACCCGACCCGTGGATGCAACAGGTCTGCAAGCTGGTCAGGACTCTGAAACAGACGGTCTTTCTTGGTTGCCCGGAACGGGAGGACAGGCGGTTCTACAATTCCGTATTTGTCATCGGTCCGACAGGCGAGATTGTAGGCCACCATCGCAAGATCAATGTGGTGAGTGATTCCCTGGCATGGTCGAGTTCAGGTGACCGTGTCGCTCCGATTGAGTGCGACGGGATCAAGGTCGGCGTGCTGATCTGCAGCGATGCCTACACGCCGAATATTGCTCGGGTGCTGAAATTCGAAGGCGCACAAATGTTGGTGTCGCCCGCATCATGGGGCCCAGGCATTCATGGTCCGAATGGGGAATGGGAGCAGCGGAGCCATGAAACAAGACTCCCGTTGATTGTCTGTAATCGAACTGGTTCAGAGACGACACTCGATTTTCGAAAGGCGACGAGCTTGGTCGTGAAGGACGGTGACCGGTTGTTGTCTCATACGTCGGACCGATCGGCCGTCCTCACGTTTGACTGGGACTTCTCCAATATGCTACCAAGCACAACTCATTTTCGGACAGACTACCTTCGGAGTTAGCTCAGTGCATAGCCGACGTGGTGCGGGAGTGCCCGTGCCGGACTAGGAAAAGGCGCATCCCCTTTTTCTGTCGAATACATGTGGATGCCGACATTGCGGAGGGAAGAACTTAGAACGAGATAGACCGTCAGTGCCGGGGAAGATGGTGCAACTCCATCACGGTGCCGCCACTGTAAGCGGGGAGTGACTCTGCCA
>NZ_JBUBKD010000047.1:0-79806 GCF_054902215.1 Nitrospira sp. CMX1
ATGGGGGTCACAGAGACATCCCACCATTTAGGCATCTGTGGTTGCGTCCTGGGGGAAAACCCGGTGAAGTGCCCAACCGTGCCCTGACGGGCTTGCGCAATGGCAGCCTTTGCCTGTTTCTGATCATCACCATGCCAAAATTCCACCCAGGCTGAGCCAACGAGCTGGGCGAAGTCACAGACCTCCAGTGCCCTCATCCCGTGAGCATTCATGGAAAGGAGACGCCCCTCCAGATCCAGCACCTTGATGCAGTCGCGACTACTTTCAATGAGACGCGTTGAGAATTCTTCGCTGCGGCGGAGAGCTTCTTCGAGGTCTGCTTGCGCCATCATCCATGCCCCTGGAACGGGGTCTCAGTGGAAGGCTACCTGCGCGAGGGTCTAGCACTGGCATTGAAATGGCCACAACTGAGCCTGAACGCTCACGCTTTCGTGCAACGCCCTCGCGACCAAGTTTCATACCCATGCATTCTGTCTACTCCCTGATTGTGGCGTAATAAAGCGGCAGATCGAGGAGAGACACTTCAATAACTCAAAACCTAGCCCTTACCGAATCTTTGAGGTCTACACAGTTTAGAAACCGGAATGGACATCCATTTCGCCATGAGCGACCGGCTTCGAAAATGCCTTTGGAGGCGAGCTCTCCGGAATTCGGAATCGCTTCTTAATGGCCGTTACGACCTGTATGGCTTCTGCCTCATCAAGCCCTGCGCCGAATCGATACATTCTCTCCCTATGGTTGAATGCGATTACTCCCCCGCCGACTCCCCATAACTGGAAACTGGATGAGAACTCCACCGGACTCGTTCCAACTGGCTCAGTGCGAAGATCCCGCATCTGGATGAGGCTGTACTCTTTATCAAACCCAAATCCTCCGATATCGCGTCGAATGGTGAACGCCTGTCCGCGCACGGTGAGAGTCTCTTTTCCCATCATCTGCCACAGCCACGCATAAATCGCGACCACTCCACCGATAGTCCAAACCCCGAACCAGGCCAGCATGAACAGTTCGCCCTCAGGTGGGCTATCCCCCGTCAGAAACTGCTTTGCAACCATCACTTCAGCAACGACCCACCCACAGAGCCAGAACGCCAAGAAGGCAATCACGAATACGCTACGGCGACAAGGCATGATGACGCGCAGCCCAGCCGCCGTATCCGCGATAGAGATTCGAGAGTCGGTGGGCTGTTGCTTTGCCATAAGCCTCCCCCTGTGAATGGTCGGCATTATGACACGAATGATCAAATGGCTTCACATACGCTTCATCGCACAGGTGAGTGCCTCCATGATCTGTCTCACCACCTGCTCCGGCGTCTGAAGCTTGACTCATGCGCGCCTTGGTCGTAGCCTCTGCTCACACAGCTTTCCGAACTACGATGAATAGTCGAACAGAATGAGCCCAAGGAGTCTCCCATGCCTGACACTCAGTGGACGGATATCGGATTGGTCGAAGAGCTCAAGCAGACGTCGCTACGAGAAGTCGTGTGTGGGAAGACACGCATCGCCCTCACGTATACAAACGGAAAATTTTCTGCCATCTCCGGTGTCTGCAATCACGTGGGCGGGCCACTGGGCAAGGGCACTCTCGACGGGGACTATGTCGTCTGTCCTTGGCACTACTGGAAATTTCATAGTGAAACCGGACAAGGAGAAGCAGGCTATGAACAGGATTGCGTGCCGGTCTATGCGACCAAGATTGAGAATGGTCGGCTGTACATTGACCTGTCCTCTACCACGAAACGTACCAAGCAAGCACACCAACCTCATCCACTCGCTCGCCCCATCGTTCGCCAGACAGGCCCGGTGCGCGTCGTCGGGATTTCCACCACAGCCATGACGGCAGGCCATCCCCGCTACAGTACATCCGACGCGTTACTCGATATCGCATTGGATTATGCACGCATCACGCTGCGGCTGGAGACACGATCCATCAAGCTGCGAGATCTGAACTTTCGTGCCTGTGAAGGCTTCTACTCCAAAGCCGCGCAGGCCTGTACCTGGCCCTGCTCCATTACGCAAATGGATCCCACCGATCAATTGGATCGTGTGTACGAAGCGATCGTGCATTGGGCGGATGTGATTCTCCTCTCGACGCCGATTCGATGGGGCAATGCCAGCAGTCTCTATTTTAAGATGGTCGAACGGATGAACTGCATCCAGAATCAAGAAACCATTGCGAATAAGCATCTACTCAAGAACAAGGTGGCGGCCTTTATCATTATGGGTGGTCAAGACAATGTACAGGGCGTGGCGGGACAGTTGATGACCTTCTGGGCCGAGGTCGGTTGCCAATTTCCACAGTTCCCCTTTATCGCCCACTCACGCGGCTGGAGTGCTGAGGATATGGAGCGGAATGTCTGTGAAGTACAGAATAGCCGTGAGTTGCGCGAGGCCGCGGAACAACTGGTGACCCGTGCCGCAGATATGGCTCAATGGATGGTAGCGGGGCAGGTCCCGGAACATCCGCTGACTGGAGGAGGGCGCAAGGCACACAAGCTCGACAGCGAACCGACAGGATAATCGTCTCGTCGTGGAGGCGGTAAGGCCTGCTAGTGCACCGGGATGTTTGGACCGATCTTCTCCAGGATCACTTGTTTCACCTGTTTGGCGAATCGCTTGGAGACTTCGAGGTTCCGCTGGGCATAACCGGACTCGGAGACTTTATACGTTGCAGGTGGTGCCTGTGAGGTAATCGTGGCTTCAAACACCACTGCCAATATTTTGGCAGGTTTCCCGGTTTTCCGATCGATCCCATAGGCCTCCTTCAACGACACCTTCGGCGCCACCTCGACATCCACCCCAGCCGAAAGATGAGGCTTCAATAATCCTGACCGTTCCTGGTTCCGTTCGACGAGTTTAATGATCGGATCCGCGACAAACTCGCTTCGAATCTGGTCTGCCACCGCTCCCTTGGCTCGTTCGGCCTTCTGCATCTGTTCATCCAACTCAGCCGGTGCGAGATCCACATAGATCGGTTCTTTTGGTTGTCGCTTCCCTGCGGAGCTCGCAGGATCAAGCCCTTCGGCTTTCTTCATGGCGACCTCTTGCGCGGCAGCTTGTCGCTTGGCCATCGGATCTTCAGGATCATAGATCGTGATCCTTCCCTGCACATCGGTCTCATACACGAGCGTCTTGCCACCCTGGTGATCCACGCGATAGACCTTCTGCTCACCGCCCACATTGGCCGTATGGTAGTTACTCGCACATCCTACGATCAGAAGACCGGCAGCGGCACACCACAGAGTACCAACTCTTCGCGACCAGGTATGGATAGCCATAAGAAGGACTCCTTGCTTCGCTCTCAGAGACATCACCCTCTGCTTCACACCATCCAGATAAGTGTAGCAGGATCGTCCATGAAGCCAAGGTTTGGCGACGGACCACTTCTTGCGTTCAAGAAAATGTTGAGACCAACCGATGAGGAAAGAGACGACGTCTAGACTGGTTGTGGGACATCGTTTCCCCTGCTCCGCCATCAGACCGCCCAAGTAGGCCCCCTGGATCATGTGAGGACACACATTGGTGGATCCATCTGCCCGTCTTGCCCATCCCATGACTCGCAAACATGTGGTCATTAGACCACTTGCATAACCTCATGGCGTCAGGTCCCTGTTATTGCAGACTACGATCCGGATGAAGCGGAATCCGAAACAGTTTCTTCGATTTCTGTATCGGTCGGAAACGATCTTGAAGCGCTTGAGGCAGGCGATGACGTGTTCGGCGGAGACGCGGTCTGTGGAAATGAGGCAGTTGCCTTGCTTGTCTTGCTTGCTCAAGGGATTCTTCTTGCTCTGTTTTTTTGGGCAGGGTCAGGCCCAAGCCGTGGCTCAACTCGGGCCCTTCCGCACATCAAGCCTCATCTCATGATGACTCTGGTGTGTCATCTACTTCTTCCTCATCGACATCAGAAACCCTGTGCGAGACGATGTCCGAATGGACCTGGTACCACCTCACTATTAAACCAAGAGCACGATTACTATTTGAGCAATCAGCCGTTCGGCACGAGAAGTCGTCGAACAAGCAGCTCGATGCAACCGTCGGAGAAGATCGCAACCCCTTACGTCGCGTGGCCTAACTTCGGGCATCGTTCTTTCAGGAGGTTCCTTCTCTTACCGTTCGAATGACATTCTCCACACCGGTTCGTGGTGAGCCCTCCGATTGACTCAGCCCAAGCGATATGTAACGCTGCTCCTGAACTACGACACGAGCGGAGCGGAGGAGAATGACCGGTACACGCGTCGTCATTATCGGGGGTGGTTTCGGCGGCCTATCGGCTGCGCGCGGCCTAGGGGACAGCCACGTCACCTTAATCGACCGGGCCAATCACCATCTCTTTCAACCGCTCCTCTACCAAGTCGCCACAGCAGCGCTGTCGCCCGGCGACATAGCGTGGCCGTTGCGCACGGTCTTTCGCAGACAGCGAAACGTCCAGGTGATGATGGACGACGTAGTGGCAATCGATCGAACCACGCGCGTGGTTCGCTTGCAACAGAGTCCTCCAGTCCTGTTTGATGTCCTGATCGTCGCCCCAGGCTCCCGCCATGCCTATTTCGGCCATGATGAGTGGGAGTCCCATGCACCAGGAATCAAGACCATGACGGATGCTGTCCGACTGCGTGAGAAAATGCTGATGGCATTCGAGGAAGCCGAACGGCACCGAGCCACAAGCGGCTCCTCACCTCATCTGACCTTCGTGATTGTCGGGGGAGGTCCCACAGGCGTTGAACTCGCAGGTGCGCTGGCCGAGATCGGAAGAAGGGCCATGGGACCGGATTATCCTCATCTCCGCACAGAAGATCTCTCGATCATTCTTGTGGAAGCAGGCCCACGCATTCTCCCGGGGTTTGACAGCACGCTGTCAATCAAAGCTGCCGGTGCACTCACCCATATGGGTGTGACGATTAAACTGAACAGCCCAGTCACCGCCGTCACCCCCGATGGTGTGCAGGTTGGATCTGAGTGGATTCTATCGACACACATTGTGTGGGCGGCAGGGAATCGAGCATCGTCTTTGCTGAACACACTCTCAGCACCACAAGATTCTGCTGGTCGGATCAAGGTTCAATCGGATCTGACCATCCCTGACGATCCATGGATCTTCGTCATCGGCGATGCCGCCCATTGTCTCGGACGAGACGGCAGCCCCCTGCCCGGAGTGGCACCGGTCGCCATGCAACAAGGACGGTATGTTGCCGCCCTGATCAATCACCATCTCCCTCCGGCGGAACGGTCGCCATTTGTCTATGCCGACCGTGGCATGCTCGCCACAATCGGGCGTGCGCACGCCGTCGCGCAATTTGGTCCAATCCACGCATCAGGGTTTCTGGCCTGGTTCCTCTGGTGCGTGGTCCATATTTTCTTTCTGATCGGATTCAGAAATCGAGTGCGGGTCATGTCGGAATGGATCTGGTACTACCTCACCTTCAAACCAGGTGCGAGAGTGCTGTATTGAAGCGTCACAGAACTCTCACCATATGTAAACGCTATACCGGAAGTCCACCGTAAAAATTGTATCCCTTCTCATCCTGGTAGCTGGTCCCTGATCATCACACAATGCTCACCAACTGGGATTCCCTGTTGCAGACCTGATTAAGTCGACACCGCGTCCAGCCTGGGAGTTGCTTGCCGCAACCGGCCTTCTGCTCTACAGCCGACCCCTCAGACCAACTGTTGACAGGCACCGCTCTGCCGCGTAGGGTTTCTCCGTTTTCATCACGGAGACCATCGGCTTGATCATCATGGACCATCTCATGCTCATCATTTCCGTCATTACCCTCATCATCATCGCAAGCACCTGCGTCGCGTGGGTACGTCGATTCAGTCGGACAACTAAGGAACGCTATCACCAGCATCTCCCTGCTGTCCGCATTACCAACTTGTCGACTTTGAAAGCGGAAGACACCATCACATTCACACCAGAGTTGGAAAATACAGGGCCTGGAGTGGCGTACGATTTTCTCCTGCAGCTCAGTGGGTGGGATGGCAATTTTTCCGTCAAAGCGTTTCACCCCCAAGGTCCTGGCTATCAGAAACACTCCGTCCCGATCGTCCTTGGCCCGAATGCTCCGATCCGTACAAAACTGTTGAGCCGCTGTTACTTGCGATTAGCCTATCGCGATTGCTGGGCACAGCGATACGAATGCTGGTATCCCGTGTTCCAAGTCCCGAACGTGGACAGCCGTCTCTACGGGATTCAGATCAATCTCACTCAACCGGAGTTCACCGAGCCGCATCCATCGGTCAATACCATGAGGAAACTCCTTCGCAAAATTCCCGCCCATCACTAACCAAACAAGTCGATCAGCTTCGCCCCCGTCGATACGCGCATTTCATGTACACCTCAGGTTGGGCACTTGCATTCCGGACTCATGCCTCGTACCATTTTTTGAGCACCAATACCCTATACGTGACCATATCGACGACCATGTAAGATAATGGCACCCTGCTCGACTCTGAAGCAGTGATGCCTGCACACAAAGGAGACCGATCATGCCCCAAAAACTACAGATTGATCCCATCGTGAAGCTCACGAAGACGGACGAAGAATGGAAACGGCAACTTTCGGCTATGGCCTATCGTGTCTTACGCCATGAAGATACAGAGCGAGCCTTCGTCAATCCTTTGCATGAGAATCACCAGGCTGGCACCTATTACTGTGCAGGGTGCGAGCTCCCGCTGTTTTCATCTGCACATAAGTTCGATAGTGGGACCGGCTGGCCGAGTTTTTGGCAGCCGATCGACCCTCGGGTCGTAGAAACTCGGACAGACTTTACCCTCTTCATCCCTCGGACCGAAATCCACTGTGCTCGATGCGAGGGCCACCAGGGTCATGTCTTTAAAGATGGCCCCAAACCCACGGGTCTCCGCTACTGTATCAACGGAGCGGCTCTGAAATTCGTGGCAGATTGAATGTGTTGGGCTCCCGCACGTTCCGCGCCTGTGAACAGACCCTACGTAGGTCGCATAGGGGACGTTCCACAATCCCCGTTCCCCCTCTGGCGCTTATGATCCGGTTCGCGGTACAATTCCTCCCCAGGAATGACCGAGTACATGGTGTAATGTTCCTCCCCCTACGATTTTACACGTGCCTTCTTCTTCCCCTCCTCCTCCTTTCATGTGGAAAGGTCGGAAGTCTGTTTGGGTCGAACACCGACCCCTGCTCGTTGATCACCGTGGCTGATGCTCAACAGGCGCTTGGGGAGTCAGTAGCGGAAGGGACACCGACTGAACCAAAGACCTGTCTTTTCAAAGCTCACCGCAGCGAAGACAATACCGTCACGGTTCAACTTCATGACACCTCCGGTCAGGACCGACGAGCCTGGTTCAATAAGGAGCGTCTTCGGCGCGATAGTCGACTGATCCCAGGGATTGGCGAGGGAGCCGTCAGAGTCGACACGGCCTCGCTTTCTCGTCTGACCTTTCTCCACGAGGAGGAGCTCGTCACCGTCATCGTCGCCTCAACCAAACAGAAGCATCTCGCTGACGCCGTCACCCAATTAAGTCGGACCGTTGCCGAACGATATGGCGCTCCCTTAACCGCAACCATCCCTTCCACACCATCCGGCCCTATCACCGAACAGGAGTCACCGCACGACGCTGGTTCACGCATAGCTCCCGTGACGCTTACACGCACACATCCTGCTCCTGACCTCATTCAGGACGGACCCAAGAAGTCCACGTCTATTGATCCAAGCAATCTAATCGGGACCTGGCATACGCGCGTCTCACGTGGAACGACACAGCATGATCTCCTCCTGGTCATCAAACCGAACTTGGAATGGTCCCTCTCCTCGATGATGGAGTTCGACGGCATCTTGAATGCTGAATCAGGCTTGTGGTCTCTGGAACGAGCGAACACATTCAGAGGACTTGGATGGAAAGGGACCTATCGAATCACCGCGCCGAATGCATTCGCCACAAGCGGGAGCGTTCAAGCCAACTGGAAAAGGCTCATGACCGATCAAAACCCTTCCCGCATTCCTGCTGAACTCTGGAACCTCCGACGCGAAGCAACCAGCGTCCCGGTCTTCCAATTGAAGACGGTTGACCCTGACCTAGTCGGACAATGGGAAGGTTCCGGCACCTATGCCGGCGGCCCCGCCACCTTCGTGTGGGCCATTCAACCATCGGCTGCGACGGATTTGTTGATTGTAGATAGTCTTAAGGGAACAGTGCAAACGAAGGACGGCCTTCCTCAGCTACAGCCGGTACAGAAAAAGCAACAACGTGTGAGCGTGATTGCCTTCAACGATCATGGGTTTACCACGACAGATGGAAAAACCAACCTCAAATGGAACAAACTACAACAACCGCAATCCACAGAAACCCGTCAACTCTAGCAAGCGCAACGATCTCTCATGCCGGACTGACCTCGTATGACTGAACGACCTGACCACATTGGATTCGTCGGGATCGGCCGTATGGGCGCCAACATGGCCCGTCGCCTCCACGAACGTGGCTTTCACCTGACATCGGTCTATGATCTTCATTCCGCAGCCGCTGCCGACTTGGCTAATGAACTCTGTGTCTACCCGGCACACACACCGGCTGAGGTTGCTGACCGGTCATCCGTCATCATCACGGTAGTGTCCGATGATACCGCAATGCGTACGATCTTCTCTGCGCACGATCAAACGAGCTTCGCGGGTAAATCTCGAGACCGACTCTTTGTTAATTGCGCGACTCTCTCACCAGACGTTCATCGCGACATTGAACAATTGGTCACGGCGCAGGGAGGCGTATGTCTTGAAGCCTGTATGGCAGGAAGTATCACCCAGGCCAGGCAAGGCACCTTATACCTCATGTGCGGTGGCAGTCCTGAAGCCTACACTCGAGCGAAGGTCGTTCTCGACGCCCTTGGAACGACCGTGCGATACATAGGTCGAACCGGCGAAGCAGCGAAGGTCAAGGCCCTGGTGAATATGGTCATGAATAGTAACACCGCAGCATTGGCGGAAGGACTGGGGCTCGGAGCAGCGCTTGGGATCGACCTCACCCTCCTGCGCGAAGTGTTCGGTCAGACAGGTGCTGCTTCACGAGTCTTGGAAACGGATGGAGAAGACATGCAGCAACGAGCGCACGAATGCTACTTCTCCGCAGCCCATGCGGCGAAAGATTCTGCCATCGCACTCGATCTGGCCCAACAAGCAGGACTCTCGCTTCCTGTCGCCCAGGCGACCCTTGCTCAATACCGACGATTAATCGCACTGGGGAAAGGTGAGCTCGACAAATCTGTAATTGCCGAGTTGACGTTCGTTGACCGGCTTAGATCCTCATCAACGCGTGGCTGATGCCCATCCCCGGCTCTGGAAACAAGTCGGAGGGATCGCATAAGCATGGAGTCAAGGAGAACATGACTGAGTTGAAGGAGGACAGCGGGAATAGCTGACAATGACTGGATCTCGTTCAGCTTTTCTGAAGACTTGCAAAGAAATGTCTTACTTGTTCGACTGGCACACAGCCAACGAGCACATCGCCATCCGGAGAGACAAGGAGGGGAACCCCATTTTGACCGGTCGCGTGCCAAGCCGTCTCCCACCTCTGAGCAACCACCTGGTTCTGACCATCCACATCCTCAACTGACTGTACCCCAGCCAGCTGCTTCAGGACCATTGGATCGGAAATGTCTTGCCCTTCACACCAGAATGCTCGATAGATTCGGTGAACAAACTCCATGCCAGCAAGCTGATCTTTGTGTAAAAGCCCAATCGCGAATGCTATAGCCGGCAGCGTATTCGGTTTCCCACTGGGCAAGTTAATAGGAAGACCTGGTGCCAATCGCTGGACAACCGCCACTTCATGCTTCAACTCGGCTCCCAACGATCCCTGCCACGGTTTCATCGGCCTCGGAAGATGCGGGGCATGTTGAACACCTCGCCATTCGCAGGACTCAAGCAATCCCATCTCATGCAGCCGCTCATGCAGTGCATAACAGAACGGACAGTTGAAGTCACTATAGAGCAGAACGCGATCGGATGTAGAATGCGCAACCATGGACGCCACTGTACAGCAGTAGCGAGGCAGAATCTACCTCATTCCACTCGTCACAGAGAGGTTCCTATGCCAGGGAATTATGAGGAAGGCTGTCGTAGCAATTCTTCAAGACCTGCCCGAAGAGCGGGCAACGTGAGTGGCTTGATTATTACTTTGTCCATACCAGCCTGACGACACTTCTCCGCATCCTCTTCGGATGCATGACCGGTGAGCGCCATGATCGGAAGATGATTGACCGCCCCTTCTTCACGACAACGAATTTCACGGGTTGCTTCGTACCCATCCATTTCCGGCATCTCACAATCCATCAATACAATATCGTATGTTGTTCGGCTAATCGCCTCCACCGCTTCGCGCCCCGTGCGAGCCACTTCAACCTGGCAACCCAGCTTTTGCAAGAACTTGCAAGCCACAACTTGATTGATTTCGTTATCATCAGCGACTAACACTCGTTTCGGAATCCCCTGTTCGCCTGAATTGGATGGATCCGTTCCTAATGGAGCAGTGTCGGCTTCCCGATGAATCGCTGGAAGAAGATTCGTGGTATAGCTGAACGTGCTCCCCTCACCGTACTGACTGACGACGGAGATTGTTCCTCCCATCAACTCGACCAGCTGGCGACAAATCATGAGGCCCAGTCCGGTCCCACCGAACCGCCGTGCAGTTGACGCCTCAGCCTGTGCATAGGCTTTGAACAGCTGAGCCTGTTGTTCCGGAGTTAACCCGATCCCCGTATCACGCACGCTCCATTGCAAGACGACCGTGTCTGCGTTCTCTGACACCCTGGGCTTCACGGCAACAGCAATCGTGACTCCCCCCTGTTTTGTGAACTTGATTGCGTTCCCAACGAGATTGAAGAGGATCTGTCTCAACCTGATTGGATCACCTCGAAACTCCTCGGGAACATCTGCATGGATATCTACGCCGATAGTCAAACCTTTATGCGCAGCCAACCCTTCCGTCAATGTCGTGACATCCCGAATGAGCGCTCGCAGGTTGACATTGGCCACCTCCAACGTCATCTTACCGGCCTCAATTTTTGAAAAATCCAGAATATCGTTCACCAAAGTCAACAAGGCTTCCGCAGATCGATGCATTGTCTCGATCAATTCCCGTTGCTGGTCGCTTAACGAAGTGTCTTTCAGGAGCTCCGTACATCCCAACACACCATTCATGGGGGTCCTGAGCTCATGACTCATGGTCGCGAGAAAAATCCCCTTCGCCCGGGCCGACTCTTCCGCGGCTTCCTTCGCACGGCGCAACGCGACGTCCGAGGTAATATCCAGCCCATAGGCACGGATGAGGTCCAGCTCTCTCAAGGGAAAGAACGACCAGGCAATCACCCGGTCCGACACAACATGTTCCACCATTGATAATGACGCATCGGTGGCGAGACACTCGCGGAGCATCGTCGAGAGATTGTCCGGAAACATGCCCTCAATCCCGGCTTCAAGCAGTCCACACTGTCCCATCAAATTTAACATGCCCGTGTTGGCATACAGCATGGCACCCGTCGCATCAAACTCCACAATGGGATTGGGTGCATCCTCTGCCAGCCTCGCAGCACGATGCACATCTCGCTGAACTTCCATCGCGTCCGTCAGGTCACGGACGATCACGACACCCCCGACCCATACACCGTGCTGGGAGCGAGGCCAGAACGAAAGTGATAACTCGAGTTGAGTCTCATCTTCGCGAGTCCATATATGAGAAGGAATCACAACAAACTCGCCCGTATTCCTCATTCGAGTAAGCGGACATTGGGTTGTGTTCCCCTCCTCCAATGTCACACACCCCATCAGATCATGAAACCCGATCCCGATCATCTTGTGTGTTGGTCCAACCAATTGCTGGGCCGCAGCATTTACAAACCGAATGCGATTATCGCAATCTAAGAAAAAGATGGCCTCAGGGACGGCTTCTAGAAGGAAGCAGGCATCATCTCCCATCGGGAAGTCCGGTGGTCGATTCCCTGAGTCGGAAGTCGCGCTGTTCATGGAATGAGTCATGGCCACGAGAGAGATACCCTTGAACCTCCATTCTATCGGCAGAAGCAAGAGCCTCCTAAAGTTCCAATAGATGCCATCTTGGGACCAACGTGCTCATTACTACCGGTTGATTTAGATTACTTTTCGACTCTCTGCTTCCGTTCAAGTTCTCCTCGCACCATCCGATAAGACACACGAGTGGGCATACTAGAATCTCCATGGGAGGTATCTATGATATCCGCCATACACACCGCACTCTCTGGCCTGGCTGCCTTTGGGAAACAGATTGAAGTCGTGGCGCACAATGTCGCCAACCTCAATACCGATGGTTTTAAGAAATCCAGAACAGAGTTTGTCGAAGCTCAAACCGGAGGTGTTCTCCCCGTTGTAAAGAAAGATGATGCCTCAGGTCCAACAGTTCTACGGGATACTGGCGGAAATCAATTTCCAGTTGAGCTCTCCAATGTCGACCTTGGTGAGGAGACCATCCAACAGATTGTGGCTCAACGAAGCTTTGAAGCGAATCTTCAGACCATCAAGACTGGCAACTCCTTACTCGGCAGCATTCTAGACCTCAAAAAATAGTGCCAGGTTGCTCTCTTCCTTTCGAATGGCGTTGCAGCATCGATCTGCGACAAACCGTTCCACAACGAGTCTTCTGCCGGTTATCTTTTCCTGGGCATAGCATTCTTCTCCATCACTGTGCTATGTCCGGCTCATGACTTCCCAACGTGTATTGTTGGTCATACCGCCCTTAACCCAGCTGAATACCCCCTATCCATCCATCACCTATCTGACCGGCTTTCTTCAATCACGCGGTATCCAGGCAGACCAGGCTGACCTCGGCATTGAAATGGTGCTTCGCCTCTTTAGTCCGGAGGGGCTACGATCCGTCTTCAAGCAACTCCACAACAACTCGGACTCCCTTCCAAAGGAAGCTCTCCGAATGATGAAGTCCGAACATCACTACCTCGAGATGATCGGACCTGTCATCAGTTTCATGCAAGGCCACACTCCCGATCTCGCGGCTCGCTTGATTCAACCCGGAGTTTTACCTCAGGGACCACGATTCCGAGGTCGGCGGACATTCGCTCGCTCGGTTTCCACCTCCGATCGTGCCAAGCAATGGGGAACCTTCTTCTTGGAAGACCTCGCTGATCTCGTACAGGCTACCATTACTCCGCACTTCGCCTTGAGTCGGTATGCAGAGCATATTGGGCGCAGCGCGTCATCATTTGATCAAATCGTTGGTGCGCTTGCAGACACACGGAGCCTGATCGATGAGTGGCTGCTGGACCTCTTCTGGAATCACGTTCAACGAACCCAACCGACACTCATTGGCCTGTCCATCCCATTTCCTGGCAATCTCTACGGGGCCTTCCTCATCGCACAATCGATCAAACAGCACTGTCCAGACCTCCCCGTCGTCATCGGCGGTGGCTACGTGAACACCGAACTGCGCCGTGTCTCCGATCCCCGAGTCTTTGACTATGTGGACTTTATTACACTCGACAACGGTGAACGGCCCCTCTTGTCATTGATTGAACATCTCTTGGGACTGCGCCCCCGCGGAGCACTGTGCCGAACGATCTATCGCGAGCGAGATCATGTGGTGTATATCGACGATCCAAGGCTGACTGATTTCTCGATGGATGAAATCGGGTGTCCGACCTACCGAGGTCTGAATCTGGATCGCTATCTGACCATTCTCGATAGTACCAACCCCATGCATCGACTGTGGTCGGAGGGCCATTGGAATAAGCTCACCGTGGCACACGGGTGCTATTGGAAACAGTGCACATTTTGCGATGTGGGACTGAATTACATCAGTCGCTATGAAATGACGCCGACTGAACGACTCATTCAGCAAATTGAGCAACTCATTACCGAAACAGGATGTCGAGGTTTTCACTTCGTGGATGAAGCAGCCCCACCTGCGGCACTGAAAGCGCTGGCGCTGGGGCTCTTGGAGCGACAAATTACCATCCGCTGGTGGGGCAATATCCGGTTTGAACCAGCCTTTTCTCCAGACCTTTGCCGACTTCTAGCTGCATCTGGATGCATCGCCGTTACCGCTGGACTTGAAGCAGCCTCAGACCGTCTGCTGGATCAGATGGAGAAAGGGATTACCGTCGACCAAACTGCACTGGTTGCTGCCGGGTTCAAAGAAGCAGGCATCCTGATCCATGCCTATCTGATGTATGGTTGTCCATCAGAAACCGTACAGGAGACCATCGATTCACTCGAGCGCATTCGTCAGTTGATCGCGGCTGATCTGATTCAATCGGCCTTCTGGCACCGATTCACCGTCACAGCGCATAGCCCAGTAGGGCTTAACCCTTCGGCACATGGACTGCGCGTTCTTGGACCCACGTTCCAAGGTTTTGCAGAAAACGATCTGGAGCATACTGATCGTTGCGGAAACACCCCAAGCTGGATCGGCGAAGGGCTTCGACGCTCACTCCTCAATTACCTTGAACGACGGGGGCTAGATCTTGATGTCCGTTTCTGGTTCGATGAAGACGTTCCGTGCTCTGCAGTATCCTCAAAATGGCTCTCACGCCTGCTCAAGAACCAACGACTCGATGAGGAAACACGCATGGAGCGGCGGTTGGTGTGGCTTGGTGGGAGCGTAACCAGTGACCCTCTTGGCAAACACTCACGACTGGTCCTCAGAGGTCCTCAGAATGACCAGATTCTTAGACTCCCGACTCCAGAAGCCCAATGGCTGACGCAATTAATCACAGAGGCCACTCCACATCGGCCAGCTCAGATCTATCCGCACATACGCGACGTAGAAAAAGGATTTCCTGGAACAGCATCAAGCTGTAACCGGTTTCTCACTTCTCTAGCTTGGAAACGGATCAGATCTACTGGTTTAGCGCTCGTCTAGCAGATACACGCAAAACTACACGGCAGGCTCAAGCGCGAGGAGAGAAAAACAAGGGCCAGAATCCATGTGATGGATTCTGGCCCTTATCTGAAACAAACCGGTCTAACTTACGCAGAGCAACTAGTATTGCAGCTGCAAGGCCACGTGGAACGAATCGACCTTGTTTCCAGCTGCACCCGCGCCATAGTTAAACAGGCCCTTGCTTTCAATATCACCATACCGGCCATAAGCAGAGATCCGAGCATTGTGGCCCGAGATGATGTAGTTGACACCATATTCCCACTCCTGCCGCATGGAGCTGTACAGTGGATCGATGCTGGTGAATCGCGCGTAAGGTTGGAACCGTCCGATACCGACTTCGTTCGGGATCAGGTACAAACCGTAGACCGTCCATGAATGACCATTAAATTGACAAAAACAGTTCGCGGCCCCGGTTGCTGCAAGTCCGTAATTGGCCCAGTGGCGCTTGAATTCTCCATTGAAGGTAAACACACCCATGTTATTCGGGAGAACCTTCTCGATCAACAAATCGACGGAGGCTCCAGTAAAGTCACTCGTTCCGGCCGTGGATGAGCCAGCCCCATCCTTCTGATGCTGAACGCTCCCGGCGATTGCAATAATATCTCCAGCCGTGCCGTAGTAGGTCCCTGCAGTGTAATACCCAGGATTCGGCTCATCGTTTAAGAGATTCCATTGCAAACGTCCTGTATACATCAAGCTGTTGCCAACGTTTGGCCCGTTCCGTTGTCCTTGGGATACCGCGAGGGCATACAGTACATGCGTGCCGCCTGGGTGAACCTTACCCCAGAAGGTTGCCGCATTATCACGGCCATAGAGACCGGCTCCACCGCCTGTCCCAGCCGCTCCATTAAAATTTCCGCTGAAGTCTGCTGGAAAGAACGGCGTCCTGAAGCCATCGAAGGTGGCATGGTAGAAAGGACCGTTCAACTCACCACGCTCACTCGGCAGCAACATACGCCCGACCCAGAGGTTGGCCATCTCATTGAATTCAAACTTTCCAATCGCGTCCAGAAGCCCGATGGACGAGTTGCCTCCGAAATTCAATCCACCTACAGCCCCCCCCTGAACGGCACAGTTGAAGCAGTCTGTATTAAACTCGAACTTAATGTACTTGTGGAGCTGCCCATTGATGTAGATACGAGCATTGTTGATCGTAAACTCATTGCTATAGTGCGTCCCGTTGGCTGCTCCGTTTTCTATGGAATTGAAACTCGTTCTGATACCCATCCCGATCGAGATCCACTTATCTTCATCGGCCTTGATCGTGCCACCAGCAAAGGCACTGGGCAACGTGGATCCCATTCCAGCCACCAGTGCCACCATGGCTCCAGCAACTACAAATTGTTTCCACCGCCTCACATTATGTCCCTTCATACTGATGCCCTCCCTTGTGAGTAATAAGAAACCACCACTGCCCACCTACAACGATTAAGTAGAAACTTTTGCCCCTAGGAAGTTGGCGCCGAATATGCCTAAGTCATCGAAACAAAGCAAGAAACTTTTCGTATGTAGCTCAGCTGTGTCGACTATACATCAGTAATTCTGCTTGTCCAAGCACATAGAGAAAACGAACAAGTGTGACCCTGGTCACCACACAGCTCAATTACGCTCCACATATGAAAGAGGCTTCAAC
Organism: Nitrospira sp. CMX1; assembly: GCF_054902215.1. Classification (NCBI taxonomy): domain Bacteria; kingdom Pseudomonadati; phylum Nitrospirota; class Nitrospiria; order Nitrospirales; family Nitrospiraceae; genus Nitrospira; species Nitrospira sp. CMX1. Next base: position 16,528 of record NZ_JBUBKD010000047.1, read on the forward strand.
TCGTTTAGTCCACGGAGCCACGTGACCACGGCAGTAACGCCAGAAGGTCCCGCTCCGTGTAGAGCAATCCTCGTACCTCAGATTATTCATACGTGAAGATGTCTACGGTTCGATGGAAATAGGAGAGCGGCGGCGGTGAGATTTCTGTCTCTTACAGAGCGGACTTGTCATGTAACATGCTGATAAATAAGAGCCAAGCAGAAGATGCTCATTATCCTCTGCCTGGCTTTCTCTACGTAGACTGGCAAGAGTCTATCGGTTCGGTTGAGGGGTGTAGCGGAGGTACGGTTTCACCGTCGTGAATCCTTTAGGAAACAACTGTTGCGCTTCTGCATCACCGACTGCGGGGGTAATGATGCAATCTTCACCATCTTTCCAGTTTGCCGGTGTAGCTACCTTGTATTTCGATGTAAGTTGGAGTGAATCAATAACCCGCAACAATTCATCGAAGTTCCGCCCACAGGAAGCCGGATACGTCAGTGTCAGCTTCACCTTCTTATCCGGGCCAATGATAAAGACCGACCGCACCGTCATATTGTCGATCGCATTTGGATGAATCATGTCATAGAGCGTGGCGACCTTTTTATCAGGATCGGCGATGATGGGATAGTTCATCGTCGTCTTCTGAGTCTCATTGATATCATTGATCCATCCTTTGTGAGAATCCATTGGATCTACACTAACCGCAATCACCTTCACCCCTCGCTTTTTGAATTCCGGAGAGATTTTGGCAACCGTACCCAACTCCGTCGTGCAGACTGGTGTATAATCCTTGGGGTGGGAAAACAGAATACCCCACCCATTCCCCAGCCATTCGTGAAAGTTAATCGTGCCCTCTGTCGTCTCCGCCGTAAAGTTCGGCGCATCATCGCCCAATCGAATCGCCATAATGACACCTCCTTAAAATCGTATCGTCATGAAATAGAGCCTCACCCGACCGTGTCTCGTTACCATACTGTGTCGTAATGGACGAGTTCAAGGGGCAGCGAGAGGGCGCCGACGCCCTTCTTAACCGCGACTGTCCTACTTGCGGCACCAGGTCCAGTCCCACACTCAAGTTTCTTGGCTCCCAACCGATATGACTCCTGAGTACCCTTGATGGAGTAGGACCATGGACTCGGACTCCGCACGCACCAAGCTCCGCATTTCCAAAGACCCAATGTACTTGATGCTCCGCGAAGGCTGCATTAAGGAATTCAATATCAAGAAAGCCGCGGGGGACAAATGCGATCTCCGAGGATGCGACCTACGGGGGCTTGATCTTCGAGGGCTTGATGCCGATGGACTGGATTTCAGAGATTGCTATTTTCGGCAATCCGACTTGCGCGGCGTCGATCTGAGCAAGGCCAACATGGATGGAGCCAGCATCAATGCCTGCAAGATCTCAGGAGTGCTCTTTCCTGCGGAACTCAGCGCCTCAGAAATTGAGCTGTCGCTCCTCCACGGAACACGCATGCGGTACAGCGTAAAGTAGCCTCAGATGCTCCAGCATCAGGCCCTGCTTGCCCTAATTCTGGGAAATGATGTTAGGAGCCGGCGGCGAGTGCCAATTGAGTACGCACCTTCTCATGACCAGACTCAGCAGCTCCCGAATCCAGTAGAGTCACTCGCGATTCAGTCAGTCTTCCACTCTCCAGAAGCAGATTGCGGACCGCCTCTGCACGTTGCCGAGCCAATGTCTCTAATTCGGCATCAGAAATCATGATGGCCGCCGCCACTCGCTGTTTCATCGCCTCCAGCGTCGGTTGAGTGAGCTCGGTTGATGCAGCAGACGGATCAGGAGGCGGCAGCTTCGCATACAGTTTTTCGACCAGCCGTTGCTCGTCCTTGGGGGAGAGCGTATCAGGATTGGAGCCTGCTGCTTCCCGAGGCTTCCCACTCATCTCAAACAGTTGATCGTGGAGTTTCATCGCCTGAAGGGCCGCCCGATCCAGTGTCGTATCGAATGTTCCCTTGATATCCAACCGAAGTCCGGCTCGCTCATCAAGCGCCGTCTCTAAAGCCTCAAGTTTTTTCACATCCTCGTCGGTCAACGACGTGCTGCCTGGTTGGAACTCGATGAACTGCAGGCCGTCCTCACTCTCTCCGCCACCAGGTACCAACTTGCCCATTAACGAAAACGGCGACGCAACGACTTTGGTCAGGAGATTGAGCAAGGTTGAGATCACCACTTTGCCGTACTTGAAATCCGGGTCGTTGAGGTTACCGCGAATCGGCATATCGATCTCGATCTGGCCCTTGCGATCCTTCAACAGTCCCACGACCAGTGGGACGGGCAGCGAGGTGGCCTCGGGACTATCTGTTTTCTCGCCAAACGTGAGTTGATCGACGTGGACAAGGTTTTCAGCTTCTAACACTTTTTGCGATACTTTGTACTTCAAGTCGAGCGACAATTTCCCCTTCGACAATCCGTAACCCACGTACTTGCCGCTGTACGGACCGGTCGGTCTGAGATCCATGCCGGCGAGGGTGATGACCAAATCCGTAAACGCGTCCTCGCTCAATGGGTTGATCTTCCCGACGATCTTAAACGGAGCGATTCGTCCGACTTTCCCGGCCAGGTTGACGTCGGCTTTCTTGAGCTGTTTGGACGACAGCCCTTTGATGGTCCCGCCGAACTCCGTGAGACCTGTTTTGACCCTTGGTTCAATCGATTGATCCTCGAATGTCGTGGTTAGCTTCACCAATTTGACCTGATCGATTGTGATGGGCACGGGCTCGGCCGATTTGGTTTGCGGCTTTTCGCCTTCAGCCTCTTTCTTAGCCGATGCGTGATCGGTCGGTGGAGGCGGAGCCGCGAGCCTTGAGAGATTGAGTTTCCCGTCAGCACCGATCACAATTTGTGCATTCGGTTCTTGCCAGACGATTTCCGCGATCTTCACTGCCGTCGGCTCGACGTCCAGCGCAATGCGATTGATGTTCAACGCCTTCCACGACACAGCATCGGTAAGGACATTGCGCTCCGCGATCGCCAGCTGATTCACACCCAGATTGCCCTGAAATTTCAGCATGGGCTCGTTCGTATGTTCTTTGACAAAATGCACCGTTCCATCAAGATCAATCGCACCATCCCGTACATCGGCGTTGAGGAACCGATCAAGATAGGGTTGAAAGGGATGGAATTCGATGTGCTCCAACTTTAGGTCGGCATCAGCTTTCAACGGTTCGACCGTCACCGTTCCCTTCACTCCGATCGAGCCGGTCTCATTCAGTTTCAGCGACAGATCGATCGGCAGTGGCTTCTTAAATGGAATCCCCACATCTTTCACCGTCAGATTCATCGCGGTCACATCCACATGTCCAGGTCGCGGAAGTGTTCGGTCTTCAAAAGCCGCTCCATAATTTCGCAACGCAACCTCATCCATCGTGATGAACCAGGGCTTCGCAGCCTTGGCCGATTCTTTCTTCACAGGAGCGGATGTTGCCGTTGTCCCGCTACCTCCTCCGACCGGTGTAAACAACGGCTGAAAGTTGAGCACCCCTTTAGCATCGAGCCAGGCTTCAAACCGGGCATTGGCCGAATGGACCTTGGCGACATCGATGGTTTGCTTCTGGAGGTCGAGCTGAACCCCCTCCACGCCAAACACCGGGACCGTCACAACCGGATCGATCCCGCCCCGCTCGACAATCGCAAGATTGTCAATCGAGAGTTTGCCATTCTTAACAGTCGCCTGAGGCGCCTCACCCCGAAGATCGAAATGATACGACGCAGAGAGACCAAGGACGCCCTCCTGAATATCAAACTGCACCACATCACGCAGTACCTGATGCAACGTCTTCAGTTTGATCCCTGAGAGATTCACGCGCCCATCCGACTCCATCGGTTCCAGAAAGATGGTCCCTTCCCAAGAAATCTGTTCTCCCTTTCCAATCTCCGCGGTGAAGGCATGGGCATTCTCCCTTCCCTCAACAGGAATCGTGCTGAAGTTTCGCAACCTGATCTCAAACGGGACGACGTCAATGGCGATCGGCCTGGCCTTCGAGTCATCGCGATACTCGACAATCCCTTGCCCGATCTCCAGAAGATCGATCTGCACCGGCATCAGTTTCTTGGGTTCACCGGTCGGCTGAGGGGGTGGGGGAGCTGTTCCTTCCGCAGGAGGAACTAACGACAGAAGATTCAACTTCCCTTCAGAATTGACCCGAGCAGCTACAAACGGCATCACGAGGCGGATCTCGTCGAACGCCACTTTCTGAAAGAGCAGCGTCACCGCGCGTAGATTCACGAACAGTTCCTCGAACCCCACCATCGGCGTCTCGTTCTGTTCCCGCACTTCTAGTCCGGTAAGACGAAGCGATAAGGCGAAGGGATTGAACGCCGCCTCGCGAAGCACGACAGGATGCTTGATTTGTTCAGAGACAGCGGGAATGACGTATGACGTGATGATGTAGGGAACCAGCACGAATCCAAAGAGGGCGTAAAAAGCGATGAGGCCAATTACCGCACTGATAACCACACGTGGACGAAGCAGCCGACGCATACCAGACCAAATCCTTGATACGTGAAAGTGAGAGTAAAACTATAGGGGACTAGCCCTTCGAATGTCTACTAGTGAAATACCTTCTTTGGGTTGGTATCTATGTAGGGGGTTCAACTCGTCGGTGATGTCCCAATGAAGTGGACATCCCGATAAGCGGCGTGAGGGAGAGTTTGACTACAATGAACTGCAATACTTCCTGAGATATGGCATGGCCATTAAAAGAGGAATGGGATCTGAATCGCGCTGGCATGATCGAAGGAGTCAATGACTAGCGGCGTTTATCCGCGTAGGGCAATCACGATATAGCACTACACGCACGCCGTATGAGGAAGCTCTGTTTGGTGCAGGTCCGAGGAGAAACTTCGAACCGGCTGTTTCAAACCTTGGGGGAATGGAATGCCATCCTCCAAGGCTCTCCGCTATATGTAGCCAATCTCCAAGTTGATAGCAAGATGTTGAATCCGCACGGTTTATGACCGTGCGGGCAGTGTGGACTGCTGCCGTTAGAACAAAAGAGCCTAAAAAACGCGACAAAAGGGACGTTTCCCGGATGACCGGGGACGAGTGTGTAATGTGTTGATACGGGTGCCAATGTCATGGCCGAAGACCGTCATACCCCTTTTTCGCCGTTCTCGGTGCGCTTCACATCCGAGGAACGGGAACAGCTTGACCGCGCTGCGGCGGGCATGCCGCTGGGGGCATTTCTGCGATCCCTCATCTTTGACGAGGATTTGCTTAAAAAGCGGCGCAAACCCCGTAAAAGCCCGGTCAAGGATCATCAGGTCCTGGCCCGCCTTCAGGCCGAACTGGGCCAATCCCGCCTAGCCAATAACCTCAATCAGCTCGCCAAGGCCGCCAATTGCGGTTCCCTGGAGGTTTCCCCGGATACCGAGAAAGCCCTTCTGAGCGCCTGCGCCGATATCCGGGCCATGCGCCAGATGTTGATGGAGGGCCTTGGGATTGATCCTGTGACCGGGTCAGGGAGCGGGCCATGATCCTCAAAGGCTCGCAACGTGGCGGGGCCTCCCGGCTGGCATCCCACCTATTGAAGGCTGAAGACAACGAACATATCGAGATTCATGAACTGAAGGGCTTCGTGGCCGAGGACCTGCCGGGAGCCTTGCAGGAGATTTACGCCATCAGCCGTGGCACCAGGTGTGAGCAATACATGTTCTCGGTCAGTCTCAATCCCCCAGAAACCGAATCCGTCCCTGTCGAATACTTCGAGAAAGCCATCGCGGACATTGAAGCCAAGCTGGATCTGGAAGGCCAGCCCCGTGCCGTCGTATTCCACGAGAAAGAAGGCAGGCGTCACGCTCATTGTGTCTGGTCGCGCGTCGATGCCGAGGAGATGAAAGCGATCAATCTGCCCTATTACAAAATGAAGCTACAGGATATTTCCCGGCAGCTCTATTTCCAGTATGGCTGGGACCTGCCCAAGGGGCTCCTGAACGAGCAGGAACGCAATCCCCTGAACTTCACCTTGGCCCAGTGGCAGCAGGCCAAGCGGGCCGGAGAAGACCCCAAGCTTCTGCAAAAACTGTTTCAGGATTGCTGGGCGGCTTCAGATAACAAAGCGTCATTCGAGCAAGCCCTGAATGGATACGGCCTGTATCTGGCCAAGGGCGACCGGCGCGGGTTTGTCGCCATGGATTACAAGGGCGAAGTGTACTCTTTATCCCGCTGGACGAAAATCAAGACCAAAGCCCTCAAAGAACGTCTGGGCGATCCCGAGTTACTCCCCGATATCAAGGAAGTCAGCACCCAGATTGCCAAGCGCATGACCGACAGGCTGAAGACCTATATCCAGGAGACACAAGCCCGGCTTAAGCAACAGGTCCAACCCTTCACTCAAAAGAAGCGCAGCCTGCAGCATCGGCATCAAAACGAGCGGAGCCAGTTACAGCAGAAGCAAGAGAAGCGCTGGCTCCAAGAATCCGTTGAACGCTCGCAGAGGCTACCGAAGGGCTTCAAGGGCATTTGGTTTCGGATCACTGGAAAATATTCCAAAATCCGGGAACAGAACGAACGCGAAACGAAAAACTGCCGTATTCGCGACAGGGACGAAATGCAGTTGCTTATAGACCAGCAGATTACCCATCGCCAAAAACTGCAACAGCAAATCCAGCCGGTCATAGAGAATCACAAGCAGAGGGTTCAGGACCTCAGGAAAGAAATCGCCAAATACATAGAGATGGGCGGAACACCTTCCCAAGCGCCTCAGGAAGCATTTACGCCACGTCAAAAACACCGCGATATCGATTACACACCGGAACTGTAACCCATTTGTTTTCAGTCTATGGAACGTCGATGCAGGTATGCAGGTTAGGTAAGTCGTTAGTGAGTATCCAGGGATGTTTTGAGGGTGAGATACCATTCCTCATTTGGTTCAACCCGAAGCCAGTGAATATCCTCAAAGCTCATAGGAATTTTACAGTCATTAATGATGAGTGGAATGATATATCTGGCCCCCTCTGGCCTTAACTTTTGCTTTTCTAGAGCATATTTAATCTCACGCTGGACATATCCTATCTTATTCACACTATTAGAAGAGAGAAACACAATCACAAAGTCGGACTGATCAATGGCACGGTCAATTTTTGATTTCCAGTGATCCCCTGGTAATAGCGCCTTTTCGTCAAACCAGCAAAGAAATCCGTCCTGGAGGAGTTTCGCTGCAAGATTTCTCACGAAACTTACATCTTCCTTCGCATGACAGAGGAACACCAATTTCACCGGAAGTACCACCTTCCCTCCCACAATGGGAAGATCAGTATATACTCGCCAATCGTTCTGACCGGGTAACTGCACATGGATGCTTACCGTACCGGGCACTGAACCAAGCCCAACTTTAATTAAAGTATCCTGTGGTATCTCTTTGTCATTGGAGGTGATTATATTTGTAACCGCAAATTCAGGCTGATGCGTCATTGGTTTACCAATCGTTATGTTGGCTGTTCATCGCATTCGGTGTGAATAATTCTATCTTCATACGTTTGAGCCATGGAAGATGGTGCAATCCCTTCGCAAACCAACCGAGGTATGATCTTGTCGCCTAGTCTAATGACACGATCGTTAGTCATCGATGTGATCATCGGTATACGATCATCAACGACCATTTGTCTTTCAAGAAATGGCTTTGATTTTTCCCTGCGACCCTCTTTCACTGTGGACCACGTAAACCGGCATTTCTGAAAGAGCTTCCCCCAGGCATTCATGTCAAACATGAACACGACAAGGATGTTGCCGATACAAATGTCCGCAATATCTTCAGGGTCAAGCGGTCGCACCATGACTGGCATGGAAATAGGTGAATAGATTGTATCCTGAAGGGAAATCAATAGCTCGTTACAGTTCGGTTCATCCAGGCTAGGCTTCACCATTCTAGTTTTTAGTTCTCTATCAATTAGATCATCTATCGAAACCCCGTCTCTTCGGTATCTTTGGTTAATGGCTAGAATATGCAAACAATTGTCTACAGTGGTAGAAGCAAACTCTCGACTCCTAACCTGGCGTAGCAGGTCGCTCAAGTCTCACGCGTCATACCTCGTCAACGGTTGCTTAGGAACATAGGCCGTTCGATTCATTCCGCTGAAAGGGTCTATAACACAATCATTCGCAACGAGAGCATGAGTTTTTTCAGCATTCATGCCCTGCTTAATACACCGTTCAAGCTGTTGCAAACCTTTGGAACCATGCTGTGAAAAGAAATCTTCCATTCGTGATAAAATCGTCTCAAAGTCCTTTGCTTCTAACACTTCCAGTATGTCAAGGTTAACAACACCTTCTTTGACCTCGTAAAATCGCCTCGCGCGCGGACTAAGAGATAGGGCTGTAATATCTTGTAGATCGATACATCTCGTCGCATCATTCCAAATCGCAAGAGTATTCCCGCTCGCCGAGAGGTCGCTGAGAACCTTTAAAATCGACTGCGGATTCTGATCGGATAAGAATCCTCTTGAACGATTCCGGCAAAGGCGGGAAATCTCGAAGGATGGTTCTGAAAAAGTTGTCCACAGTATACAATCATTAAAAGTCCTAAGAATTTGCCGAACCCGGTCCCATCCGCGCTTAGACAATTGTTCATCGGGAGATGGATTATTGCCTCCACCCTTCAGGCATTCCTCTATGCGAAGAATGTGTTCGATGGTTTTATAGTGAAATTCAAATAACCCTTTATGAAATGCCCTACCAAACTCCAGCAGGTCCCTCTTTATTGCTTCCTCGGTTTGATATTGTGGTCCCGCTGGACTGCGGAGAAAGGTCACTGATTGCGTAAACCCGCTCTTCAAGAGCTCTTCTTCATCATTTAACTGCCAATAGCAGTTCATATTGCGCTCAAGCCATCCTTGCTAAACCCCATAAGATTTGGCTCGGGCAACGATACTCCTGCCAATATGTCCATGCAAGTTCGCCAGATTCCCAATCACGCTAGATACATATGATAGAACTACAGATCATCACTGCATGATCCTTGCATTTAAATTCGCGTCATTTCCGCACTTCCTTTCCGTTTAACCAATCCGCCGCCCATCCGGGTCTTTCGCCTACGATGTTCTGTGACCGGGGCCGGAAAGGCTCCGGTGGTCGGGGCCTCCAACAAACGGAGGAAATGATGAAACTCATCACACGTTTTGAACTGGCATCACGCAGCACAAATGAACTGCACACACTTTACCGCGCCACTTTCAATATGTTTTGCAGCTGTAAGCCGCACAGCGCCGATCAACGTACATGCCTGGCATCGCTCAAGAATCTCGAAGACGAGATCAATTCACGACCGTTGTAAAATCGTAAGGAGAAAAATTTACGAGTGCATTTACCAATGCGAACCATTGTGATCATTTTGTTTATAACCAACATTTCTTAAATGGCAGTTCTACCCGAGCTTCTTTCGTGAAGTTAGTCCGCCATCAAATGGGAGTTGAAGCGTTGTGTTAAAGTTCGGATACACTGCATCCAGCTTAATCATAAAATCAGCCCAATCTTTTGAAATCCGCATCAAGGCTTTGACGCCTTCCAACAGTTCCCGAAGCCTTGGCTTCCCTTCCTCCGGCGTTAAGTACTGCGTCAATTTTTGAGTCGGTTTGCCATCAGCATTTCGCTTTACACGACTGTGCAGGGCTGGCCTTACCCCAGGAGCAAGCCTATCGTAGATGTCATTCGTCCAATGTCCGATAATTCCTGGCCTGGCTGTATTTTCGGGATCGAATGGCCATTGATTAAGACGATAAATCTGACGATAAAATTCAGCATCAAACATTCGAACCCATGGCAGTGCATCTTTTCGGACAAACTGCTCAATGATTTTAAGAACGGCTTTTTTCTTCCGGATGTCATCAAATCCCGTAGCTCGGTCGATTAAGTCCTCAATTGCATAATTTGTTAGCGACTTAAGAAGAAATTTGCACGCGTCTCCGATGTGCTGTTGCCCGGATAGAAGCTTGCCGGCTAACATTGCTTCTTGATATACCCAGCAAATATCTGGCAAGAGGCTGGCGCGGTAACCAAATGCTCGTCCCTGATAGCCAGGGCCCTTCTCTGGTATGAACTCCAGCGGAATGGTCGACTCTAGTAATTCCTTAGAAACGAAGGGTTCCAGGTTCTTTGCGCGTAGAAAAGCCGGTTTTCCGTCGACCGACGCTCCTTCTCCTCCTTTTGCTTTTCCGGCTCGACCTATGGCCACAAGGAACCCTTCCTGTGTAAGAACTCTGGTGTTCTTTTCGTCATCCAAGACAGCGCAAGTCAGTTTCAAATCCCCAAACTGAAGAACCCCTTCAGCTATCGCCTTTGGGAGTTCCTTGCCATGGCGCACCAAAGCGGCCTTGCGTGCTATAGCTGCTCGGTCCTCAGGTGTTAGCGATTTAGCCCGTGCGACCGCTCCTGCGACTTTACTTTCATCCTTCATATAGACCTCCTACTTGCAGATTGTTGTGCAAGCATACATGCTTGCGGATAATTCTGCAAGCACAGGGATCGCAAATCAATTTCTGGGGATTTTGGTAATTACAAAGTGGAAGTGAAGTCGCCTTCTAACTGATGGCTGCGTCAGGCTGGTGAGGGAATGTCACCGATTATTTCTTCGTTTTGGCAATCCAGTCGATAAGCTGAGCGATGTTATGGGCCCAGAACAAATGAAGACCACGACCTTGAGCGTTTTCTAAATTGCGGAGCTTATAGACACCGCTTAGGACTGCACTTGGAACAACCTGAACCGCACCGAAATCCTTGCGCCATTCTTCGGCTTTGGCTGCAGCATCATTGTTTAGGCGTTTGACCGAGTTGGTAGCAGAGTTCGATACCTTACATTCGATAGGCAAAATTCGGCCATCCCAAAGGCCGACAAGAATGTCTGCCTTGCGCTTTCCCAACAAGCTTTCACCACAGAATTCTCCCGCTTTTGGAGCTTCGTTGGTAACATTTACGCTACGAGTCGCAACTCGTGTGAGACCCGCATCCGCGAGAGCGGTCAGAACATCTTCTTCTTGTTCCTTCTTGTCCAGATGGCGGCGGCTGGTACCAACGTGCCGTGTTGCCATCAATGCAGCGGAGGCAAGTACCGCCGCGCCTCGCTCAGCCTCAGTAGGTTCGCGTTCCTCCAGAACCCAAGGAAACCGACGCCGATCAAGTCCATCAAAAATGACCTTAATAATGGTCCTTGCCATCTCTGGGTCTTTTGCGAGTTTCTTAGGTGTGAGTACAACATTTGCCACGGTCTTGAGATCATCAGCCGAAATCGGTGGTCCTGCGAGATAGCGAAGGGCTTCGAGCAGATTGGGATTAGTAACAACCTGAATCAGCGGTCCATTCACATCACTCAGGTCGACCGTTTGCTCCAGAAGGTCTTCAATAATGCCCTGATACTTGTCGAATGCCTCAAGATATTCTTCGAGCGGCTCTTCCATTCGCCGCTTTCTGAATACCTCGATGGCTACCAGAGCTTCCCGCTTCAGTTCTTCTGGCGTCCATATGGGTGCTGCGATCATTATTGAATTTGGCTTCGCTGAGACAGGATTTGAGGACCAGGCACGAACAATCGTTCCATTTCGCCGGGTTCAAACTTGGTAAGTCCACCTGCGTATGTGCGGCCATCTATAACACTGATTCCTGTAGATAGGTGATCAACCAGCGCGACCAACTGGCCCTCGCTCAGCTGTTCCCGTGGGTAGAGCCCATGCGCGATATTTATATGTCGTGCCGAAGCAAGATTGCGTGTAAAGACAGGCGCGCGGCGGGCCATATAAGTAGCCAAAATTGGTGCAGGGTCGCGAAGACCAACAGACCACCACGCACGGCGATGGCTCGCTACATAGCCAGAATCTGCGCCGACTTTCTTGGCGATCTTAAGAAAGCGGTCGATTGCCTTTTTCTCCTCTATATCGAAGCCGTCCAGTTCTTTGGGAAGATCAACAACGCTGCGAAGGCCACTTGCATCCGCAAGCACCTTCCCAGCGGAAACCAGTTCGCGTGCCTTTGTAACACTTCGGAATAGAACCCGCTCCGGCAAACCGCCAGTGTGTTCTCCGGCAATCCACACTCGATTCGCACCTGTTACCTGTCCACGGTGCACGCGGCAAAGCTCACCCAGCTCAACAAATCCTTCAGGACACTCGCGTGTACCAAATGTCAGTCGAGACCAGCGACGCTCGGTCTCAAGCCGCTCGCGACGAATTGCCCGACCACCGGAGAGGTCTTTAAGGTCCTTCAGTCTTTTGACGCGGCGGAGCCGAATGGACGCAGGCTTATCTGAGATTTTGAAAAACGTGATTGCGGCTGTTGTCGCAGCATCTGGGAAAGGTCTTGCGGTCGGCTCAACAACAACCACGCCTTGACCACCGAGCTTACCCAGGAAGAGCTCCCGAACCACTTTCCCATAGTTCACATCAAGCCATTCAGCGGCGGTAATCAGAGCGCCGAGGTCACCTGCACGAGCATTCTGAACCGTCGCAAGAAAGAAATAGACGTGAAGGCCAGCAAGCTGGCTTACCTCTAGCTCATATCGCTCAGCTTGTTTCACTAACCAAGTCTTCCACTTGGGACTGATTAAGTGGTGACGGACATAAGGCGGGTTTCCGACGAAGAGCGTTCTTGCGTTAGAGCAGAGATCGATACTCCGGTAATCCCCAAGTTCAATCCGGGCACGATTAGCAAAACCCGATACCGAGAGATTAGCGCGTGCAACAATAGCAGCGAGCGGATCAAGTTCAACGCCAACGAGTTGAGCCTTCGGAAAGATATTCGCCGCTTGCGAAAGGAAGCGTCCCGACCCTGTGCCAGGGTCCACGATTCGGGCCGGAGTATCTTGTTCCTCAGCCCACGCAAGCATCGCATTGACAATGCTGTGCGGCGTGTAGGTAGCTCCCTGATCGCGCCGAACTTCGGGCGTTCGGATGGCAGTAAACAAATCACCAAGCGGGTCTAGTCCCGATTGTATTTGTTCACGCATCAAAGAAACGATCTTACGGGAAACAGGAATGCTGGATTTTGCCAGCTTCTGCTCGGCCCGCGACCATCCTTTTACGTCGGAAGCGCCCAGTTCTATGGCAAGGGATAACAGGCCACTCTCTGTTGTAACCGTGGCGTTTTCGGATTCACTGATGATGGGAATAAGAGGCGGAGCGGTCATGTGCGTTTATGCCATGATCTGGCCCCTCCCTTGGTCTCTTTGTTTGCCGTTTGGCTATCAGCGCGTTCGAACAGCGAAGCCTGTAAACCTCCATACTCGCGGGCAACGTAATCACGCATGAGATTCCGTATGACCTCCGAACCGTTTCTGCCCAGCCTGCGGCAGGTGGCCATAAACTCTTCATGGAGGTCTTTTTCGACTCGTACTCTGAACCCACCTTCCTTCATGCCCGCGATTGTACCTTATGGATACACGTTTGTGTATCCATTTCTTAACCCCAGTTACTCACTAATTTTTGGGTTCGCGATGGGCACAGCTTGTTCCTAATTTTCATGCTCATCCTGGTGAAATCGTTCGCCTTGAAAGCAGGCGCGTTGCGCTTAGCGAACGTCGAAGATCGTACTCTGGTGGGAAATAGTATGGGTTTGAATTTCTCATCAAACCCTCCAAATAGAGTCGGTCGTTTGTGGAAAGCGATTTCCACCATGTATCTATAAAATAGGTGTTTTCACAGTGGGCAAAGAAAAATTGGATCAGGAATTGCGGGAGCTCGTCATCCTTCAGCGCCATCACTTCTTTCATGTAACCGGCAGGCGCAGGCTCATCGTGCTTCCAGATAAAAGCGACGCTGACGCCCCGCGTACTTACGTCTACTCCGAAAGATAGCCACTGGGTTCGAGCGGACACATCGTGCAATACTTGTAATGTCTTTCCTCCTAGCGAGCGGTTGGGTGTTATTGCGCCGGTGCTTGCGACCAACATTGGGCCTTCGAGGACGATTTCCTGAATTGCGTAGCGGCTGTAATCTCCCGCGGCCAAATCGGTGTCCATTTCCGCTTTCGTCTGCTTGAGGTCTTCCATGCCTTTCGTGAATCCAGCCTGTTGAATACTCAGTCTTTCTTGAACCATTCTCTGAATCAAGTCTGGCGCGCCGCGATCAATCATGCCTGCGATGACTGGATTTGATTGTGTAGCGGCTATTTTCCGGTGGAGCTCCCAACAAAGCGCCCGGTAGCTGATTAGGAAGCATTGTTCCGGCGTCGCGGTGAAATCTTCCGTCTCAAGCGCTGAAAAGAGTTCGGTATCGTGCTTGTCGCAGAATGCCGTAAAGGTGGACGCCTCGCGCCAGCCGCGCTCTTGCAAGTGGAGCCGCCCTTCGTTGTCCATACGCGGCGGGTTAAAAGAAAAGACGTGATTGCGGGCATTGGCAATCTCCTTAAGGACACGGGAACGCTGAAGAGTGTGGGCTGATATTACCTTGCCGCAAGTTACTTTCGATGCATGCGGATGTAAGCAGGTCTTGAACTCCCCGGCTTTTTGAGCGGCATTGGCCACGGCTTGAAATGGAAGCGGCGTCTCACTCTCCCGGCCAAGGTGACAATGTTTGAATTTGAGGCCGGACCCGCACCAACACGGCGCGTTCCTCCCCGGTTTTTTCTTCATCATCTTATTAATCGCGGATCATAATTTTATTATGCGCCGTAATAGCTGATATGGCACAAGGGCGTCAAATCAGGGACCTTACCTCTCGCAGGCGGATGTGCGGGTTATGCCAGGACACCCAGCATACGCAAGCATGTCTGCCTGCTTTCTCTCCTGGGAGAAGCACGGCAAAGCACGGGGGATGGCTTAAGGTCCTCCCATTCGGTTCGAGGGTTCCACAGGGGAGCGAAGTCCCCTTGGCCATGGGGGTCTAAGGGGGCAGCACGAAGGCTCTCCCCTCCCGTGACCCTGCAGGAGTCATGACGCAGGCAAAGCCCCAGGGGGTTGCCTGCCACCGCCGGAGCGTCGGCGGCGGTTCACGGGTGAGCGGCCTAGCTCACCCGCGCGGCGCAAGAAGGCCCAATGCCTGAATGCGCCGGTATGCAGGGGGATGCAACGGGGGCGGCACGCACCCCTTGCCAAGATTGTGTTGTAGTACAACACACATCTTGCGTGTCTTCCGTGAACATGCCTCTAAAGTCTACTCTCCGGTATGTCTCGGGTGACAGCGGACGCCACTCTGTCCGACCGGCGAAGTCATGAGGGATGCATGGTGTGTTGCACCATGTTCCAGGGACAGCAGCACAAGAAACGTTTAGTCCCTTGGCTACCCCACTAACGTCCCGGCGGTAATCATCGCCTGGAGCTCGGTTTCTGTGGCGGTAGCCCCGGCTGCAATATTCGTCACACCTGAGAGTTGTGCGATCTGCGTGAAGCTGTTGCCGCCGCCATTCTGGTCCACGGACAGAAAGCTATTCGTGCCGTTGTCCGTGATACGTACGAAATCCGAAATCGCATGGCTGAGCGGGCCATAAGCACTGAGAATGTCGGAAACATCCAGCTTGTCTACTTGTGCCGTGCTGAAATCGGTAATTGTGTCCGATGCGCCGAGAGCCGTTGCCGCTTCGAAGATAAAAGCATCCCCTCCCGTGCTACCGGTTAATGTATCGGCTCCTGCACCGCCATAGAGGAAGTCTGCTCCACCGCCTGCGCTGATCGTATCTGCACCTGCCCCGCCCTGGATGATATTGACGTTTGATGTTCCGGTCAGCGTATCGTGGGAAGCCGAGCCGATCAGGTTTTCCATGTTGCTGATCGTGTCGGTTCCGGCACCAACAGTATTCTGCGCTGTTGCGGTTGAAAGATTGACTGTTACGCCCGAGCCCGCATTAGCATAGCTCAGCGTATCAGTTCCACCCGAACCGTTGATGGTGTCGTTACCGGCACCGCCTTCAATAACGTTGTCGCTATTGTTACCGGTTAGCGTGTCATTGAACGCAGAACCTCTCAGGTTTTCAAACCCTGAGATAGTGTCTGTTCCTGCTCCAGCCGTATTCTGGCCGGTTGTTGTGGCGAGATTTACAGTCACCGCCGAACCCGCGTTAATGTAGCTCACGGTGTCGATACCCGAACCACCGGTCAGCGTGTTATTGCCAGCGCCACCCTCGATAGTATCATCACCATTGCCGCCATCAATCGTGTTGGCTGCCGTGCTGCCTCAAAGAAAGAATCGACAAATGCGGGCGTCCACTCGAACCCTTCGAGGACTGTTTTCGAACCGCTATGACCTTCTTAGAAAACCCCTGTCATTATTGGAGTTCCGACCGCTTGGAGGACAAACGGATCATTCTCAGGCTGGTCTATGCCAAAAAATTGTCTTATCACCGGACGGAGGGATTTCGAACCGCTCAGATCGAGGATTTATCGTTACCGTTTAGATACCTAAAAAACCTCAGTGATGGACACTATAGGGTGGTGCGCCCGGCTGGAATCGAACCAGCGACCCTCAGCTTAGAAGGCTGATGCTCTATCCGACTGAGCTACGGGCGCGTCTGCTTTTTCAATGAGTTAGGAGCACCGCCCTGACACCTGGTCTGGCCAGGTGTTATTACGGTGTTAAGTTTGAGGTATGTGTTAAGCTTTTGTGCCGCCTGCGTCAAGTCTTTCTCCTCGATCGCATTGTAGCGCTTCCACATCTTCTCTGACTTGTGTCCGACAACTTTCATGGCCGTGGCCGTATCGACACCCGCACGCCTCAAATTGGTCGAGGCACAGTGTCGCAGATCGTGAAACCGGAAATCTGTGATTCCTGCATCTTCTAAAGCGGTCTTGAAGGACCGACTGATCCGCTTCAGTGGCCTCTGTTTATACAAGAAGACGTGCTTCGTTACCAGACTTCTGACCTTTGCCAGCCGTTGAAAAAGCATCCGTACATCAGGGGTCATCGGGACCTGCCGAGGAACCCTGGTCTTCGTATCAATCGCTCGCAGCGTGATGAATCCGCGCTTGAGATCGACACGATCCCACGTCAGCTCTGTGATCTCGGTGAATCGCTGTCCCAACTGATACGCCACGAGTAAGACCGGCCGTAAATGGGGTTTGGCCGAACGGTACAAGCTATCCCACTCCTCAGCAGAGAGCACCCGGTCACGCTCGTTGTTCGGATTGGGCATCGGAACCCTCGATGCAGGATTGGTCCCGAGCAGCCCTCGCTGGATTGCAATGTTCAAACAATGCTTGAGGGCAATGTGGTCATGGTTGACGGTTTGGACACTTGCTGGCTTGCCATCGGCTCGCTTTCTTTGCCCTCTAAACTTCTCAATATCTTCCGGCTTGATCTCAGTGATGAGCTTTCGGCCAAAAAACGGAATTAAATGCTTCTCTATACTATGGGACCTGCCAACATAGGAGCGTAGCTGTTTGATCCTTTCCAAATCGAGATAGACTTGCGCCCATTCCCCAAAAAGCAGGGGCTTGGCCTGCTCACTCTTCACCTTGTCCATCAACAAATCGGTTTTGATCTTGGCTTCCATTTCTTTCGCGATCTGCTTACTCGCGCAACCAACCTTCCAGCGCTTCAGTCGAGCCCCAGGAACCCCTCGGGCAAGTTGCAAGGTCTTTCCGTCAGGACTTTCCATAACTGGGAACTCGACGTAGTAACTGTCTTTCCGTTTCGTCAGTCCCACGGCCTCCCTCCTTTCGTGCGTCGTTCCTCTCCAATCAATTCAGTGACAGTGACTTCAAGCCCCTTGGCCAACTTCCTCAACGTACTGAGTCGCGGATCGTACCCCCCGCCCTCAATCCTCACGAGGGTCGCCAAGGCGACACCGGACATCCCGGCAAGAGCCCGCAAACTCACCCCCTTTCTTTCGCGGATCACTCGAAGTCTCGTCACGTGCGCATGTTCTCACATGTGAGCACGCGCTTCAAGAGGCCTTCGGCATCACCGTATGCTTCTTCAGCCACTCCTCCAGCAAGACCACATCAAATTTTGTTAACCGCCCGACCTTCACAAACGGAACACGACGCTGACTCACCATGGTATACAGCGTATGGGGCGAGACCCCAAGGTACTGACTCGCCTCTTGAATGTTGAGCAACGGCCGCCCCCTTACCATACGGCTGCTCGTGTCTTTCCTTTGTCAGTCATAAGTCTCCTTCCTGCGCGGGCGTACGCCGGCGCTCTGCCAGGGGGCCTGGGGGATGTCGTTGCAGACGTGGCGTGGTTCCACGTAGCAAAAGACTTCCCCCAATCTGTCCTACCGTTCAATCTCCATCTGCCGACCAGAACTGAGTCTGTCCGAAACAGGCTCCCGTACCTCTTCCGACCGATACCGCTCCACCGCTTCAATCGCACTACTCTGCACACGACTTTCCCCGACCGCTTCCTTCAATGCGGCAACATCATCCGTCACCACACGCAGATCGTCCCGCGCCCGCGACACCGCCACATACCATCCCTCCTTGTTTGTGGCGAGTTGTTGACTCTCGGCCAAGAAGACGGTGCGGTCGGCCGTCCGTCCTTGGCTGGCATGAACCGTAACCGCGTAACCATGATCCCAATGTCGCTCACCCTTAAGGTCCAACGCCGTTTCATTCCCCTTGTGATCACGTACGACCACCGTGCCCTGTTCTGCATCCATGCTGACTCTGGCGAGTTCACCATTGCGTCGATCCTGCCCGTGGTCGTTTCGCGTCCATCGGATGAGGTCGCCGTCCTGCAACCCTCGTTC
Source organism: Nitrospira sp. CMX1 (assembly GCF_054902215.1). NCBI lineage: Bacteria > Pseudomonadati > Nitrospirota > Nitrospiria > Nitrospirales > Nitrospiraceae > Nitrospira > Nitrospira sp. CMX1. Next base: position 35,130 of record NZ_JBUBKD010000047.1, read on the forward strand.
TTCATTCCGATATGCCTCAACCATCACACGTTGCTGTGGCTGCCATTCCACCGCACGTCCGTCCGCCTGCATCCGCAACGAGACGGTACCGCGATCCAGACTGGTAGCTTCAACGGACCCATATTCCCCCTTCTCAATGCCCAATCCTTGATAGCTTTTCCCAAACCGGACGACATCCCCCGCCTGAAACGATGACGCCTCTCGCATTTGCGCCTTGGTGAGATCTTTCGGAACGAGCACGTCCGCGCGAATCTCCCTGCCTGAGAGGACGCCCTGTTCTTTGAGTCCGGTTCGAATTAACTCATTCAACGCCGCGCGATCGGCGCGAGAGCCCGTGAGGACCAGGGTCGTCTGTTGCGCAGCTGGGCTCTGTCCAAGATACTCGTGCGCCACCCAGTTCAACCGCTCCGTCCGATCCGCCATGGCGACGACTCGGCCGGTTTCTTCGAGGTGACCAACGGTGTCCACCGTCTTCCCTTGGGCCACCAGCTCGACGAGCGACTTCAATTCCGGATCTCGCTGCCGTAGGATTTCATCCATACGGACCGTCTCCATTCCGTGATTCACGAGTACCGCAAATGGTTTTCCCGCCTCAATGGCCGATAATTGATTGCGGTCACCAACAAAAATCGCGCGCGCATGCTCCTGTTCACCCGCTCCATCACCGCATACGCCGTCCGTGTGCCAAGCAATGATGCTTCATCGAGCACATACACACGCTGCACGCCATTCGGTGCCGCAGTGGTCGGCGCAGTTCTCGGATTGTGTAAGAACTGCGCCACGGTCTCGGATGGAATTCCCGACTCGGTTTGCAACGTTCGTGCGGCCGAGGCGGAGACGGCGAGTCCCCGCCACTCCACTCGGCTATCGCTTGTGGCGTCTCGCACGCGCTGCAACATCGTGGTCTTTCCAGTGCCAGCCCATCCTTCAACGCCGATGAATCGGTCCGAGGACGTAAGAATGTGATTCGCGGCCCGCTCTTGCCCTCCTGTCAGTCCATAGCCTGAAAGCGCCTGCTCCGCCTGTTGCCGATCCAGAAGGGGAACTAGACTATGCTGACCGTCTTTCAGCTTCTCAATGATCTGATGCTCCACCCGTAAGGCTTGCAGGGTCGTATAGCGATCTCCGACACGGATGAGGTATCCCTCCCGCTCTTCCCGAGCGAGCGCCTGTTGAACATCCCTGAAGCTCGCCTTTCCCACCGCTCGCTCAGCCGCGAACCGCTGAAGGTCCACACTCTTGACGACGGTCTGCCGTTCCGTTGTATGCTCGATCGCCCACTCAACCGCTTCTTGAGCATAAAGGCTACTTGCCGCTCGTTCTCCTCCAAGGTCCGCCCTTTCCTGAGCACTCAGGACCAGCCCCTTCACATCCAATCCATGATCCTGAGCGCGTGCCGTCCACTCCTGTCGGAGTTGGTCCAGATCTCTGTCTTGCTTTGACTCGCGAGTCAGCAGCGTCGCTCGTTCTGACTCTTTCGCGCCAGACAGACCATAGTCCGCCATCGCTTGGCGAATGTCTTGCGAACGTTGGCTGAACTCATCCAGCTGCGCGTTTGTGATGCCCGCCACTTCAAATCTGCCATCCGCATGGGTAACCTGGATGTGATACCCGAGATCTTGGAGTTCATGGGCCAGCGTGGCACGGTAGACGGCTCCGGCTGCCATCTTGGCCTCATACAACTTTTCTCCGGCTAACGCTCGCCACGCTCCATCCTCTCGTTGGGTCACATTCATGATCACAGAATGGCTGTGGAGTTGCGGATCGCCCGACCGGCTGGTGTGATGATCAAATGTGGCGATAACCAGATTGCTCGTGTGTTCAGTCCGCGTGTCACCCTTCTCCGTGATCCGGCCATAGGCTGCATGCTGTTCCAGAAACGTCAGCGCAACTGCCGTCGCCTCACGATGGGCATCGACGATCCGTATATCTTGGCCGATCTCCGCTAACAGGCTCACTGATTTCGGCGCGCTAAACGTCGCGTCAAATCCGGCTCGACGGCCATCTCCTCCATTCCACGTCAAATCACCTCCATCTGGCATCCGTCCGTCGAGTACATTCTGGAACTGCTCAGTCTCCACGGGTCCGACGAGACCCAGGCGCTGCGCGCCTTCCCCAACCCAGGCCGAGGCATCGCGCGTCTCGGCGTCCTTGCTGTAGTAATCTTCACGGCTATAGTACTGTTGCGCACTGGCACGCGTGACTCTTGTGATGCTCATCATGATCGAGCGACCCTATCGGCCTTCACCTTCAGGTGAATGAGTGACCGGTTCTGCCAGTTCACGTGCAAGCTCAGCTAATGCGCCGTGATCCGTATCCACACCACCAGGGCCAGACCCATCGGACATCTCGTCAACAGACGAGAATGGAACACACGCAGGGACAATCATCGGCCACTGCCGATACTGGCACCGGATACGAGTGGCAGGCATATCCTCGGGCAACCTGACGTAGGCTGTCAGCCGGCGAAGACTCAGAAAGCGCTCCGGCGCAATCAGTCGCCGGCGGACCTCGCGACGGGACAAGGTCATGCCGTCTCGCATGGGGTGAGGACCCATCGAGAGGGACTCATCCGGTTCCATGACCGTGATCTCGCCAAACAGCTTGCTGGCCTCTTCCGCAGTTTCTGCATCGGTGAGCAACAGCACCACACGGGTGTGACAGTTCCCCAGTAGATTGGTCGCCGCTTCAACGCCGTACACGGCTCGAAGGGCAGCAAATGTCTGAATGCCGAGGAGCACCGCACAATTGAATTTCCGCCCCTTCATCAAGAGTCGTTCAAGAGTCGGCAGACGCTGCAGACTGCCGACTTCGTCCAGCACAAGCCAGGTACAAGGGCCTGGCCGGTGGGGAGGACGGGAAAAGAGAGACAGACACAGCTGGTCTACCCACACGCTCAAGAGCGGTTTCAGGAGCGCATGCCATCGTTCTTGAACCGGGAAGAATAGCCAGCCTTCTGGATTCGCCGCCCAGTTGCGAATGGAGAAGCTACGGACACCATGGGGCGGATCCGGTAAGAATCTGAAGATCTCCGCTCGACTCAAGAGCTCCGCGCGAATACTTTCACCGGTACGATCGACGGCCATTTGGGATCCGGCCACCGTATCCTCGAATCGCATCATCAGCTCGTCCAACTTTGCCTTCATCGTGTGATAGATCGCTTGATTCGAATGACAGCCCTCGCCATACAGTTTCCAGAGAATGTCGGTCCCCCAGACACGAGCAGAGTTGATCCAGATGGGATCAGATGTCCGCTCGCTGATGGGGAACAAGCTTTCCATCACGGCTCGACAGTCAGCCTCACATTGGATTTCCGCAAACGGAGTCCAGTAGGCACTGCGGGCATCGAACGGATTGAGAATGATGTCTCCCAACTTGAAGTGATGCGACAGCAGAATCCCTCCATCGTCATAAATGGCGGCATGTTGACCATGCGCTCTGGCCGTCTGAAGCCGTTGATGGATGAGTTGCGTTTTGCCCGCACCGGTGGCGCCGATGTAGACACTGTGCAACGTCTCCGAGGCACGCACCATCGGGACGCCAGAATTCCATGGCACCCGTGGCCATCGGCCTCCAATCACATGCGGGCTGGCGTGCCGGGTGATCCGTAACTTCCCAGACAACATCCACGACGGAACGAGAGACAGCCCAGAGACTTGCACGGCTTTCTTCAACCGACGCCCCCTGAACTCAAAATACAACAGGGTTGCGGTCGCGGTGAGACATCCGGCCATCATCGCGAAGACAACCGCGGTGAGCAGCTTCTGGTGCACCCCAGTCAGACGTTGTTCGCCTTCAGGGGTACGAGAGAGCCTCACGAGTTCCTCAGCCGTCATTGCGATCGGACCATCGGACGAGGGAAGGCCGAAGATCAGTCGGCAGGCAGGATCGTGCTCAACAGGGCAGGCTCGATTCGCCAAGAACACTCCGGTTAGCCAATTCCATTCCGCACGATCCACCGTTTCACGCACCAGCCATACGGTCAGGGCCACGGATGTCATCAGAAACACACCGAAACAATACAACATGCCTTTCGTCATGAGCCGCATGTGTGTGGCGGCAGTGTCTGATCCTCTGGTGAAATTTCCACCAAAATTAGGACGCAGAAGAGGCATGGCCCCCTCCTTTCTCGAAGCACACATCCGCCTCACGTTTGGCCTCAGCTTGCGCACGATGTACCGTCTGTTGATCACGCACCGATACGAGCGAGCGCAGGAGGTTGCGTGTCTCAAACATCGCTTCAACAATCTGCTGAGACATTGGCTGTGATTGTCCCTGGGCCACGCGCGCCAAGGCGATCACATCGACAAACAGTCCCCGCTCCAGGAGATGACGCACATAATCATGCACATGAACTCGCCGCTGCCCGGCTTGCTGTCTGACGGCTGCGCCCATCTGTTCACTCAACCTCACTCTGATTTGCATTTCGATTCTTCCTTTCCTCTGTCACGGGATCTGAGTCATCTATTGTTCAGGCAATTCATTGGCTTCTTGTGTTGGAGCGTCCACCATGTGAGACGCTCATCTCCATGATGCGGGCCAGGCACAGAGCGGAGCCATTTCTTCCCCGAACTCATTGCCTGGCCTACTCATTGATCCAGCCCGACCGGCTCGCATCCCTCGCACACCCATGCCTGGATGGGTTGCATGGGTGTGAATAGAAAAACCGCGTACCTATCCAGCCTGGCCTGCTCCGAATCGCGCATGAGAATCACGAGCTAGCGCTCTCTCCCTGCGATCGTTTTCGCCGTGGACGGCCCCCCAGTTCGCGCTCCAGTGCGACAATAAGAATCCGCCCCGCGAACTGTCCCTGACTCAACGCATTGTCTTTCACGGTTGACTGATAGGCCTCCAGAAACGTCTCGGCATCGTCGCCATCGAGTGCAAACGCGACTTTGATGCGTTTGCTCTTTTTCTGCCGTTCCATCTGACGCACCACTTCATTGAGGATCATCATTGCGGGTCTCCTTGTCGGTCTTAGTTGGCTTGTTCGCATGGTCCTTTTTCTGCATTCGGCGCCTGTCCCACTCGTTCAATTTGCGTTCAAGATTTGGGATACGGCCCGTTGTGAGGAGCCACACAAACACCCGTAATGACGCAACCAAACCAAGAATGCCCGCGATGACAAGAAGGTATACGGCTGTCATCATGTCGGGGTGCTCGACCCATAACTGGGCCAACCAGGCTGGTGGTTCTAGAGAATCGACCAAGACTTTGAGATCTATTTCATGGAGCACGGTCATTTCCTTTTGCATCGCCGCCTCCGTCGCAGGTCGCGTGCGGCCCTTTGCTCTTCAAGACGAGCCTTGATGTACTGCCGGATTTTGGTGAGTGGCCATTTCACACAACCACCGACTCTGATGCATTCCGGACCTCCAGGGCGCCCGTTCGCCCATCCCTCGGCAGTCCTCACACTGACACCAAGCGCGCTAGCGACAACACGCTTATCGAGCAGTTTAATGCTGTCATATTCTTCATCGCTCAAATGGCTCGAGCTCACAGATGCACACATACGGACACCTCCGTTAGAGAATTCGTTCGCGTTATTTCGTTGTGGCGGAACTAAGCGAGAACGAGGTTAGGCGAAGGACGGAGGCGCACGGAGCACATGAGTGGTCGAAAGGATGAAGTGCTGTAATCGAACGGAATCATGAGCGGCGTCCTCACATGAAACGCAAGGGCGCAGAGGGTTTCCGGGAGAAGAAACACATAAACAGCGGAGACGAGAAATGTGATCGCGGAGAAGGGCGATGAACTGGGTGAGATCCCTATAGCAATGTTTCGCACAATGCGGCAGGAAGCTCTTGTAATCATCGACTAATTCAGTTGAGAACAAGACTCCTGGGCGCCAGATAGCGAATCCGAGGCCGGTAAGGCCAGCCTCCACTATGAATTCTGCCAATATGGAATGACCCGCGTGATGGTTAAGAAAGTAGTAGAAAGCGATGAAGAACAAAACCCAAAGAACATGCTGGGCAATTGAGAAACCCTGCCCGACAGGTTTCTCTGCTGGCAGAATTCTCAAGAGCATATCGAACAACGTTTTCATGCGCCTCATGATGCCGAGATTGCTCTCCCTCGTCAAGCAGTCAAACCGGGAAAGCGTACTCCAGCGTAGTGGGCTATCTGCGAGAAAGAGGGACTCCAGGCCCCTACTTCTTGGCCACAGACGATTCAATAGTGTCCGGCAATCCCAGCTCCCGAAGGACAACCTTGGTCTCATCAACCTTCTGAGTTGAGATACCGCCTTCGGAGTTAACTTCGACCCATAGCGTCAATTTCAGACCCATGCCGGCTGTGAATTTCGACAGCACTTTTGTATAAAAATTCATCCACTTTTGAGCCGGAGTGTCACCGCTCCAGGCGATTTTCGCCAGGCTGGAAGTCACCTACATATTCCGCTGAATCCGGCCACCCTTTAGCCCCCTCTCCACGACGCAGGACGTCAATAGTCTCTCTGTAGAAGCCAACCTCCGTACGGCCTGTTGACCAGGGGGATTGCAAAAGAGGTCGGGATGGTGTTCTGACGGGCAGACCGAAGATTGGTGAAAGATTCTCATGCCAGACCGTCTTCATCTTGCTGCCAGAGCCCCTGCTGCTCAGCCCCTCAATCACCACAACGAACAGCTACTACTGATTGGAAATCCTGCAACCTGGCTCCCTCTTCTATCGTTCCACTTACATGATGTATGAAGCTCTTTTCTCGCCCGACACCGTCTCCATGATCTGTTCTGATGTGTGGCCCGAACGTTGAGCCACGACGTCACGTCCAGGGCCCGCCGACTGGCCAATGACAGTGAAACATCGCCCTCTTGGCAACCGCTCGCATGGGAGGCAGGAGAAAACCTCGAAGTAGTTCCAGGACCTCACTGAGTGACACCTGTTGCGCCACAAGATGGCCTTTCCGAACAAAGGCCTTCCACTGCTGTTGTTTAATGGGATCCTTCACAAAGCGATCTGTCAAAGCGGTGGGGATTTCATCCGGAAATGTCGTCTGTCGCCGTGTAAACGTGGCCTGGAGCGCTTGGCTCAAGACAGAACCATCAAATGGACGCGCGTTGGCCAGCAGCCAAATGTCATAAAAATCCTTCATGCGGCTATTCGCTGAATCCAGAATCACCATCGCCTGAAATTTCTCCGCGATCGCACTCTCAGGAGAGTACGCCAGAAGATGGGGTGACGGAAAATCCAGTAACGCTGGAAAATCAATCGGAATCGGCCCTGGAACGATGACGTCACCAAACCCTACATCCACCTGCATGTTGAGCCGCATCTTTCCGATATGGGCAATGAAGGTGACACGGATGCCCCCGTACTGATCCTCAAGACGAATGGGCTGGACTCGCACGGTTGCGGCTTCGAAAAGGCATCCGTCATCCAGCACATTTTGGACACACACGTCCTTGATGACCTGCGCCAGCTCCTCCTGGGATAGCGCCTGCCGCCCCATCAGATCGACATCGATCGTCGGACGCGACAGAGGCGCATCCCAGAGCCGAAGCATGAGCGCCCCCTTGAGATAAAACCGGGTGGCATGCGGCGATTGACTGAGGCGGAAGAGGAATCGTTCAATGGCAAAATACTGGAGCAACTCTTGAAGAGGCCGGTCCTGCTCCTTGGCTTGATTGAGCAACCGCTGATGAATCGATGCCGGAAGATTGGACAGAGGTCCGGCCATTATGTCAACGCCTCCAGATACGGGCGCATGACGCGTTCAACTCGGCAGAGGCGGGCATACCGAAGCAGCCCACGGGGCGTCACGCGCTTCCGCTCACGAGCCAGTCGCAGCGCCTCGACGGCCACATCAATGCCGATTTTGTTCCGAAACTTAAAGCAGTCCACCACTGTCTTTTCTGGGCCATAGACGCGAAGCGAGACCCCATCGATGGAATGCGTTTCGATCCCTTCAGCGTACGCGGCACCCGTCATCAGAAACACACGAAGCGGAGGGTGATCGAGCCGTGGATACCGGGTCCGCCGAGGCAGCGCAATGTGGACTTCGTGTGGAATTTGGGTGGTGAGATCATGGAAGGACAGCGCCGAGATGAGACAAATCACCGCCTGAGGGACTCGACGCGCCACGACCAGGAGATCCGGATGGCTCGGCTCCGGCAGTTCGGCCAGCCGGTACACTCCCCGGGTCACAGAGACAAGCCGCCCGGCGTCACGAAGGCGATAGAGAATGCGTGGATGGATCCCCAGCTTCAGCGCCTGAGCGGTCCGAAGCACACCTCGATGGCGGCGGAAAACAGCTTCAGCTCGACGTTCCAGGTCAACGCGCTTCATATGTCTGGATACTTATGCATGCACTTACAGATAAATGCAAACAATTGTATCCGCCCAATCACCCGTCCGAAAGTCGCATGACATCAAGCGAGCGATCACGCGAGCTTGGCTATCTTGGATAATAATAATCCCATCCCAACGTTGAAAGAGGCTCACAACAAGCTCTGCCTTTCTGACCACTCATTGCATCGCCCTAAACAGCATCCGATCAGCCAGCAGGTCGCTTGTGCTTGCTAGAGGTACCCGACCACTTTGAGTTGTCCATTAGGACATATTGTTATACACCCCTGGTGTTCATCATCTGGCACGTGCTCTGATGACGCCCCCCCCTCACACGGCTTATCCGGCAGAGAGGAATGCCATTCGGGACATGTTGACTTCCGATAAATAGCCTGTCCCATTTTTCTGCCCTGGAGCCTTCGAGATGGGCAACCCTTTATATCTTTTGGACCCTTTGCTTCTTCTCCATTGATTGTGCACCACTGAAGAGGTTGAGCTATTGACCTTATCTATCAAGCGATAGAAGCTTCTCGCAGTGGTCAAGTTGATGCGGTTTCGGTCCAGGATAAAGGCGAGGCCTCGGGTTGCAGAATACCGATATTTGCTGGAGAAATCACGGGCACACATACGGTTTCCCCAAGCTGGAGAGCACCTCATGAGCTGATAATTGTTTCGGCAAATAGAGAGCTGACTATATCGGCCAGCCTTGATCCGCAAAGCTGAAACAGGTCTCTTCGGCGAGAATGAGGTGATCCAACAGATTGAGGCCTAGCAGCTGACCGGCTTCTCGCAGCCGTTTCGTCAGCGCACGATCTTCTTGGCTCGGCGTCACGTCACCGGACGGATGGTTATGCGCACAGATCCATCCCGCAGCATTCATCAGGATCAACGGCTTGAAGACCTCACGAGGATGGACGATCGCCACTGTCAATGAGCCAACCGACACCAGGTTGATCCCGATCACACGATTCTTTGCATCCAGCCCGACAACGAGGAAATGCTCTCGATCAAGGCCAGAAAGGTGTGGGCGCAAGAGTGACGCAGCAGCCGTTGAATTGTGAACCATCACATATTCTTCTCCTGCCTCTTCACAGACTAATGTGACTCGATACCGAGGCGCTCGATAGGCAAGAGCCAATTCTGGCTGTTCGAAACGCCGTTTCGCTTTGACTGTCTGCTGCTTCAGAGTCTGTTGCATCGCTGTTTCTCCTTGCTTGATTGTTGTCCCACCCCGCACAACACCCGGGGGTGGGACACACAAGGAGAACGCGAGCACAGCGCTCTCGCAGCGGATAGGCGTGGACGGCTTTCTCGCGGGAAGGCCTGTGCCGATGCTCCTCAGCGATGGCGAGCCACCAGAGAACGCTAAAGAGGAGAAAGCTACGTGATATTCAACTCAGCTTGGGCAAGGAGGGCTTCTTTCTTTTCTGGCCATTCTTGACACGGGCCCAATACCACGCGGCGGGACTGGCACCATGAGTTTTCGGCAGACCTCTCCCAGCATCACACCCGAAATGCTATACGACTTCGAGACCTCAGAGACCGGTCTGGACCGCACTTGATCGTAGAGGGCTGTCCGATCATAGCCCCTCAAGAGCCGTGCCACTTCGTCCTTTCGTCGCTCCGGATCACTGATAGGTTTTTTCCAGAGCCCCAACGTGAGCACCCGCGCTTACATATTGGGTGTCCGGATGAGTTCTTGGTACGTTTCCGGCCCGCAGATCTCTGGTCGCTTGAGCCGTGACATGATCGTCTTCAGTTCATAACTTGAAAAGAGATCGCCGAATGTCACTGAGTCGCCGAAAATCGCTATCTTCCCATCGGATTTTGCAATCGAGAAGTGCCCCAATAACTCCCCTCCCTCTCAGGCTAATAAATGGCAACGGAGTGGCCACCCACCAGAGCTGGGAAGATAGAATTGACCTAAGGAAGGTCTGATTTATTCTTCTCGCGGGATGTGCTACCGGTAGCGCAGTACTGAACGGGGGGCGCCCCCATGCACCAACAGACGTTTGCCGAGGTCACATTCGAACAGTATCTCAAACCCACCCGTCGCGAGCAGTTCCTCAACGAAATGAATCGTGTGGCGCCCTGGGCGGACTTGGTGGCGGTGATTGAGCCGGTCTATCCCAAGGCTGAGGGGCCCGGGCGTCCACCGGTCGGCGTCGAACGCATGCTGCGCCTCCATTGTCTGCAACAGTGGTTCAATCTGTCAGATCCAGGACGGCGTGTAAGCTCCCCTGAGCAGTAGACACGCAATAAGGAGAACGTTCTGGCGCGTCACGTGCGCACCTGGGAAGGCTGGCTCTATCTGGCCGTCGTGATGGACCTGTACTCTCGCCGCATTGTTGACTGGGCTCCCAAGCCCACGCTGGCTCAAGAGCTCGTGCTGGACGCACTTCTCATGGCGGTGCGCTGACGCAAACCTCAGCCTGTCCTGATTCACTCCGATCAAGGGTCGCAATTTGGTAGTGATGCGTGGCGGCGCTTCTGCCGGGCGCATCACCTGGAGCCCAGCATGAGCCGACGTGGCAACTGCTGGGACAACGCGGTGGCCATATCATTTTTCAGCAGCTTGAAGAAGGAGCGGATCAAGAAGCGCATCTACATCACCTGGGCGAAGGCGACGGCCGAGATCGACGCGTACATCGAGACCTTCTATCATCGCACCCGGCGTCACAGCCATCTCCGCGAGGTCAGTCCGGAGGCCTTGAAGCCATTGCGAGTCAAGCTTACTGAGGTGTCCGCAAAAGTCTGGGAAGTCCAATTTCTGCCTTGTGATCCAGCTTACAGATTCCCCTGAACAGACCGGCCTATGCTGCGCTCATGCGGCGAGTCGATTTCTACTTCCACAACAGCTGCCTGTCACAGCAGTCGATCATGCAACTCGCGAGAGAGGTGGAAACGGCATATCCAGAATGGACAGTGACCGTTCACCCCCTTTGGGATGATGAAGTAAAGGCGATGGGCTTCAACGCTCTGCCGGCTATCACGATCAACGGTGTGCCAACTGTTTTCGGCACACCGAGCAGGGAATGGCTCCTGGAGACCATTCGGATGTGCAACCTATGAATAAGACGGCAAATGCACAGAGGGTGGAGTCCGTCAACTCCTCGTGTTCCCAGACAGCAGTCGAGCAGTCAGAACGGTCCCATTACGATGCTGAACGCTCGCGCTACCTGACCGCACAGACGGTCTTGAGTGAGATTACCGGGACATTGGGAACTACGTTCATACCCGACTTGTTTGCCGGGCTGGAGAGAAAGCCAGCCTATCTCGAGGCGACTTGGGAACTCTTCAGGGACGAGGTCAGTCTTGAAGCCCTTGACGCTCAAACCAGGCGAATCGTGGCGTTGGCCATCACCACGAACGAGAGTGGCACGTACCAGATTGCCGCATTACCGCATGCCTTCCGGCTGAGTCCTGTGGGCCCAAGACGATGCGAGACCATTGAATCGATCATTCGAATGATTCACGCTTTCGAGTGCTATCTGTTCGACGTTGCGCCTGTTCACGCCCCGGCAATACCAACATCCGGAATGACTGTTGTGCCCACTCTTCATATGACGAGACGACCGAAATGAGTCATGTGTTTGAGTAATAGATTGTGGGGCACTGATGACGGGAAATTCGTCCCTAACGAATGCTTGGTGGCTGCGCCTCACCTCTCCACAGTGGCGCTGGGTCTTGCTTCTCACCGGAGGCGCCGTACTGATTCTCGCCGCCTGGCTGGGATTCAGAAAGATCCCGACCACTACCTTCGATCTGACACGTCATATCGTCCCACTGGATCAGCTCGTTGACGGGGGCCCCGGGAAGGACGGGATACCAGCCATCCTGAATCCGAAGTTCGTTTCGGCAACAGACGCCACGTTTCTCCGCGATGACAATCGAGTGCTGGGACTCCAAGCCAGTCCAGAGGCAAAGGCGTACCCGGTAAAAATTCTCAACTGGCATGAAATTGTCAACGACGTGATCGGCGGGAAGGCCGTCGTCGTCACCTATTGCCCTCTCTGCGGTACCGGCATGGCCTTCGAGGCTGAGGCACAGGGGCAGCGACATACCTTCGGTGTCTCCGGCCTGCTCTATCAAAGCGACCTGCTCATGTACGACCATCAGACGGAGAGCCTCTGGTCACAAGTCGGCATGCATGCGGTTGCAGGCCCGCTGACTGGAAAGAAGCTCTCGCCGATTGTCCTGGAACATACGACGTGGGGGGAATGGCGTACCACCCATCCTTCGACAGTCGTCCTATCGACACAAACCGGCTCGGTCCGAGACTATGATCGCAATCCCTACGCAGGATATGACGAAAGTTCCGAGTTGTTTTTCGACACGACCCATTTCGACTCGCGCTATCACCCGAAGGAATGGGTGGTCGGCATCGAGATCGACGGCGTCACCAAAGCCTATCCCTTTCCGGAACTGATAAAAGTGTCGTCACCCGTAGCCGACCAGGTGAACGGGCGGCGGATAACCGTGCGCTTCAACGCACAGTCCCGCAGTGCTTCGGTGATTGACGAACAGGGGAAGCCGATCCCCACCGTGATGGCTTTCTGGTTTGCATGGTACGCGTTTCACCCGGGCACACAGGTGTTTACTCCTCCTTGAGGAGTGAAGCTCTGCTGAAACGACATCCAAAGCAGACACCAGGCATCACCCCGTTGAGAAATCAGACGATCAGCCGTACCTGCTTTGTCATTTCGAACGGAGTGAGAAATTTTGAAACGGGAGTGCAGATCAGATTTTTCATTTGGCCGAAATGTCACAGAACAAGAGCCATTGTTTCCACTGAGGAATTCGCGATTGTTGAGCAACTCCAAGAAACCTGACCGACTTCAGGCAGGTGACCGACAGGAGTTCGATATGATGAAATTTCACATTGCCGCATCGGCGTTTGCGGGACTGTCTCTGATCAGTGTCGGGTGTGCGCCCCGCTTGGACGTATCAAGTCCCGACCAACTCGTGATTCATCGTGGGGAGACAATCGTCATCTACGGCCCACACGAAGTAGCCAACTTGCATAACAAACTGGGGGCGCTGCTGTTTTTGCTGGGAGATCTCCCCAAAGCCTCCGAGGAGCTTCGAGCGGCGATTCGACTCGATCCAGAAAGCCCTACCCCACATAATTATTTGGGGATGGTCCTGCATACCCAAGGGAATTACGTTGGTGCTATTGGGGAGTTCTCCACCGCCGTCCGCTTGAGCCCGAACAATGCCGTAGCCAAGAGCAATCTCGGCTTCGCCTTGTTCGAACTCGGGGAATTGGAGTCTGCCATCGTGCAATGGCAGACCGCGGTGAGCCAGGATGCTTCCATCGCCAGTGCCTGGGCTGGCCTGGGGCTAGGATGCTTCTCCTCTGGCTCCGTCGACAAGGCGCTCCAAAACTACCGCCAGGCGATTCGCTTGGATCCTAGCTATGGGGATGTGAATTATCTTCGTCTCATTCGTCGTTGGAACGGAGGGCTACTGCGGGGTGCTGTTGCCATTATGCATCTCCTAGAGACGCGGCAGGCGATCTCTGCGGAAACGGCGGTATCTGAATGACACGAGCCTGGGGAATCCTTATCCTGATCATCGGCGCGCGGTTGCTGATATAGCGAATGACGGCTGGAGTGAACAGCCTGCGATTTTTCAGGGGCGCAGCTTTCGGTCTACACATGGCAAAGAAGTCGATACAGCGATCCTTGAGCGTGGAACCAGTTGATCTGATCCGCAACAGCCTGATCGAGTACGGATTCCGTTCTGCCACCATGAGTCCGGTCGCTCAATTGATTCAGTGGGCAAATGGTACAGAAGCGCCGATTCTGGCACTCGACGTTCCGTCTGGATTGGACTCCACTGGAGTCTTTTGAGGATACGGTAGAGCGCATGGCGGCTACACAGACCGGTTGGCTGAAACTGGGAGCACTTCTTGTCGTCGTTGCCGGCGCCTACGCGGCGGCATCCTGGCTTGACCTCGGAGAACTGCTGAAGCCGGAGCAGGTAGCCGACCAATTACGCAAAGCCGGCCCCTTCGGGCCGATCTTGTTCATGGCGCTGATGGTGACCGCCGTTGTCATCAGCCCGCTTCCCGATCTGCCCCTGGTCATCGCCGGCGGCGCCGCATTCGGGACAACAATGGGAACGGCCTATTCGGTGATCGGCGCGGAGATCGGCGCGATCGTAAGCTTTCTCATCGGACGAACACTGGGGCAGGAGATCCTAACCAAACTGCTGCGTGCCAATGTTGTGTTTTGCGAACGATGTTCGGACCGCCATCTGGCGATCTTCGTATTCTTGTCTCGATTGATCCCGCTGTTTTCTTTTGATCTGATCAGTTACGGTGCCGGCTTGACGAACATGTCTCTTAGGACATTCGCCCTGGTTACTTTCGCTGGGATGATTCCACCGACTTTCGCGTTGACCTACGCAGGCAGTACCGTGATCTCTGGGGAGTGGCTGTTGATCGTGCTGGGCCTGGGCATGGTGGTCGTGTTCCTGCTCGTCCCAAAGCTGGTCCTTCGATACCCCACCGCTCGCTGGGTTCGTCTCTTGCGTGGCGATATGCCGGTCGCGACACCCCTCCCCATTCTTCCCGTTCAGCCAGTAACTTCTGGTCCTGACAGTTCTTCACGATGCGACTCCTGCGGAGGACCCTTGAGCTAAGGTTGTCGGTGGGCTCCGTTCCTGCTTCATCAGACAGTCCTTGACTACACTCGCCCCTCTCCACTGTCGGCGCTTCCCTACTCTGCACACCCTGCCCCCGACAGCCATCGATTCGGCAAACCGTTCTGCAGGCCACCTCGATGCGCGCACCGAACTCTTCCGTTGGTGAAATCTTGTGGTGGTTGTGAGGTGGCTTACAGCGGTGGCTTGAAAAAGCTGGCAAAAAGATAAGTAAGCGGAAACATCCCGACCACCCGACACCAAGAAGGAGGGGGTATGAGCAAAGAAAAAAAAGGAGCCAACAAAGGAAACTCGTCCGAGACAAACCGTGAGGCGACTCAAGAAGAAATCCGCGCTCTCGCCTATCAACTCTTCTGTGAGTGTGGATGCGCCCATGGGCACGATGTCGAGCATTGGCTGGAAGCAGAACGACGGGTTCTCTCACAGCATCTGGGAAATTGAGGAGAAATCTCGCAGATCGTCGCCCACGAAACAATACTCGCACCGCTCTCCGCTGGCTCATGGATGGGTGTGCAAATAGGTTGCGGCTGGTCCGAAACTGTAATCCACCTCACAGTTCATTTCTTTTATCTCTCGTAGAACAGCAACAGAAACGATAAGAAGCCAATGGATTCCCTTCTCGTGAACACGCACTTTTGATAAAGGGACTCTCAGCCTATGCGCGCTCAATTCCGATTGCCTCTCATGATCCTACTGGCAGGGGTGCTGCTCACATCGATCGTTTTGGCCAGTCCTCACCTTATCGTGCACGAGTTCGATCACGGGAACCATCACTCGAACAGCCATTCGAGTCCACTCTGTGCCTGGTTCTGTGCAGCCGGTCAGGCTTTGGATACTTCCCTCTCCCCTATTGCCGCTCAGCTTGCAGAGTCAGAGGTTCTCGACTCCAATCATCAGTCCCCTACGCGGAATGTCCCGCCGTCTCACCCGTTCACCCGAGGGCCGCCCTCCGAGGTCTGATCGGTTTCAGCCACATCTGTTCATCAGCCCGATTGCGACCTCGCATGGACTCGTATCCGTGCCCCTGGCACGTCCACACAGAGAGGATCGTCAGCGGGCGCTCTCGTCATTCTCTCGGTAGGTCTTCGTGTTGACGGAAGACGTCAGCCGACTATTGAAGGAGCAATACCATGCGATTTGCTCGTCACGTGTCATTTCTCTTCTTTCTGGCACTTTCCACTTTGTTGATGAGATCCGAGGCGCCTGCCTCGTGTGGTGCCGTCAGCTGCTTTGTGGTCATCGGAGCACAGCAACAGATCCCACAACAAGGCCTGCTGACGGTGAGTGGGATCTATAACTATACTCCGATGCGGTTGCTCAGCGGCGCTACAGGGATTATTCCGGCGGCGAATCAGGCCCAGCAACGGTTGATTTTAGATCACCACCAGGAAGCTCGAACCATTACACAGACCTATACGCTCGACTTGAACTATGGCGTCACGGACCGGCTTGCCCTTCAATTGACTGTGCCGTACCTCAAGCGTAAGCATCTGCACATCGATGGCCTGGGCGAGTCGGCGACCGAGGCTGGCGAGCCGGTCAACTTTTCGGACAACGGCTTCGGCGATGTCCGGATTACCGCCAAGTACAACGTATTGCCGGCGCTGCGCCACACGGTGGTCATGGGGTTCGGCCTTGAATTACCGACCGGGGACACCCAGGCACGTGATAGTTCAGGACAGATCTTAGAATCCCCTGGGCAACTGGGGCGCGGCCAGGTTGGTCTCATCGGCTCGATCTATCAGACCTATGAGTTGATCCCTCATCGGTTGAGCCAGTTTGCCTTCGCCAGCTATCGCCATACCTTCCGCAATCGAGATGGGTATCAATTCGGAGACGAATACCAGTTCAACGCGGGAGTGAATCTGGTCACGACCCCCTGGCTTGTATTGATCAATCAATTCAACTTCCGCTATCTCACGCAGGACAACGTCACGGCCAATCTGGAGCAGTCGGCCACACCGTTTTCAGGGGAGGAACCGACGGTGATCGATCCTCGTATCCTCGATCGCCGAGTGCCGAATACCGGATCGACCTACTTTGCTTATACGCCAGGATTCCAACTCGACATTGGGCAACTCTTCACGTCTCGATATACGGAAGGGACGTCGGTGTATGTGATGGCCCAAATCCCCGTGGCGCGGGATGCCAACAACAACCTTGCGCAGGGAACCAGCTTCGTCTTTGGCATCACCCGTTCGCTTCAACTTCTGAAACCTCGATCCTAATCGTGGGCGACGGGCCCACGTCCTTGCAGGCGATGGGAGCAGACTGTGATCCCATCACCTGCGAGAAGTCGGCTGACTGAGAAGCAGAAGACAAGAGTCAGGAAGCGAGGTGAGACAGTGCGTCCGGTTTCAGAAGGGTGATCGTTCGTCCATCCATGTGGATGAGCCCTTGATCTCGAAACTGTCCCATAATGGTGCTCACGGTTTCGCGGCTGCAGCCGATCAGGTTGGCCATTTCTTGATGGGTCAACTTGGCTCTCAGACGAATCCCCTGCTTGTCCGCGACGCCATCAGTCTTCGCGACCTCACCAAGGAGGTGCGCTAGGCGGGCCGGCACATCGCGAAAGACAAGATCTTCGACGCGGCTCTGGATTTTCCTAAGCCGCAGACCGATGAGCTTGGTCAGCTTCACCGTCACGTTTGGATGCATCGCAAGGTATTGGTCGAAATCCTTGCGCGGGATCACGCAGATGAGTGTGTCATCGAGCGCTTCCGCTGAGGTCGAGCGGGGAGCATCTTCCAAAACCTCCAGCTCACCGAAGACTTCACCTGGCTCGAGAATCTCAAAGGTGACTTCTTTCCCGCTGGGGGCGGTGTTGGCAATTTTGACGCGCCCTTTTTTCAGCAAATACACACTGCTGCTTGGATCACCGGGAAGATAGAGCGGCTGTCGCTTCTTGACTTCCTCCATACGGGTAATCTTCTCCATCTCCTGCATATCGGATGAAGAGATACCGTCGAACAAGCGAATGTGCTTCAGGTACCACAGCTTATTTGTGGAGGAAGAAGGTTGTTCCATGAGACTCCCCCGTGAGTCAGAGCGATAGTCTAATGGTTCCTACCCCATGAGGCAATATGTCTCTCGATGCCATGTCTTTAGGTCGCGCTGTCTTTTCGAGAAAGGGTTAATTACCTTATGCATTCACGTGAAATAACAACGCAATCGTGGCGTGTTAGGGGGCTTTTCTCCTGGCTGTCCTCTATCTACATACTGTGACCTGGCTCACAGAATCTCAACGGCAAGGGAGGTATCGTGACGTCATGTCGAGAGGAGATGCTTCCAGAAAGCCTGATGTGCAGGAGAACCTCCATCAGGTTTCACTCAGCCATACGAAGGGAGTCTCATCGATGGAAACACTGCGTGACGACGGGCATCAGGGTGATACCACCCATCCGATCCCTGATCCCTCTGCGAAGGAATATCCTTCCGGCAAGGTCATCATCGCGGTCATGATCGGACTGGGAATCGGGGCCTTTTTCTATTTGGACCTTGGCCGGTTCTTATCGCTGGACGCCCTGAAGGAGAATCGAGATCATCTCTTGGCGTTTACGGACGCCAACTATATCGTTGCAGTCGGTATCTTCATTGTGGCCTATGCGATCGTTACCGGTTTGTCATTGCCTGGCGCGGTCATTCTGACGCTCGCCGGCGGGTTCATGTTCGGTGCCGCCCTTGGCACGCTGTTCGTGAATCTCGGGGCGACGATCGGCGCGACCCTTGCGTTTTTGACCGCCCGATATCTGTTACGGGATAGCGTGGAACAGAAATTCGGGAAGTCGCTGAGACCGTTTCAGGAAGGCTTCGCCAGGAACGCCTTCAGCTACCTGCTGACGCTGCGACTGATTCCGCTCTTTCCGTTCTTCGTGGTCAATCTGGTATCAGGACTGACCCGCGTGAGTGCCGGAACGTACATCGGAGCTACGGCGCTCGGCATCATTCCCGGTTCATTCGTCTACGCCTATGCGGGACGCCAGCTGGTGACCATTAGCTCACTCAAGGAAATCGCATCGCCCAACGTCATCGGCGCTTTTGTGCTATTGGGGCTCCTCGCTCTGGTCCCGATCGTCTATAAACGATTTGCGCCCAACAAACCAGCGGCAGAAAATACATAGGTCATCGATCAACCGATAACTCAGAACGAATGGTGCGACGCGATGATGAAGCCTCTTCCAGGAACCGTTGCCATGAGTGAGCACGAGCAATCGTTGGTTCTTCCAAATGACAAGTACAACCAGCAACTTGTCGCCAATGTCCATCCTCCCAATTGGGTCAACCCTGAGCCGACCGGTCGCTACAACATCGTGGTCATCGGCGCCGGCACGGCGGGACTGATTACGGCGGTCATTGCCGCAAGCCTGGGAGCCAAGGTTGCGTTGATCGAAAAACATCTGATGGGTGGGGACTGCCTGAATGTCGGCTGTGTACCGTCCAAAGGCGTGATCCGAGCAGCCAGGGCCTGGGCCGATCTCCGGCATGCCAAGAAGTTCGGTCTCGAGATCCCAGCCGGCGTGAAATATGACTTTGGCGTGGCGATGGCCAGGATGCGGAAACTCCGGGCGCGGATCAGTCACAACGATTCAGCTCATCGCTATGCCGAACTCGGCGTGGATGTCTTTGTTGGCAGCGGGTGCTTTCTCGGACCCGATACCATCCAGGTGGAAGGACCGGCAGGCAATCGTGTACTGACCTTTGTGAAAGCCGCTGTCTGCACCGGTGCGCGAGCATCGGCTCCTCCGACACCGGGGCTGCAGGAGGCCGGGTACTTGACGAACGACACCGTTTTTTCCCTGACGGAGCTGCCACAACGCATCGCTGTGATCGGGGCCGGTCCCATCGGATGCGAGCTGGCCCAGTCGTTTGCCCGTTTCGGAAGCCAGGTCTTCTTGGTCGAAGCGGCGCATGGCATCATGCCGAACGAGGATCGCGATGCGGCAGATATCGTCGAGCAACAGATGGTGCGCGATGGCGTGAAGCTACTGTGCTGTGGCAAGCAGTTGCAAGTCGAGAAGACAGAAAACGGCAAGCGTCTGACCGTCGGATCGCATGGCCAGCAGTATGACGTGACCGTCGACGAAATCCTGGTCGGAGTCGGACGGGCACCGATCGTGGAGGGGGTCGGGTTAGAGGCAGCGGGAGTGGACTATGACAAGAACGGGGTCAAGGTAAACGCTAGGTTACAGACGACGAATCCCAAGATTTTCGCGGCCGGAGATGTCTGCTCACACTACAAGTTCACTCATGCCGCTGATGCCATGGCACAAATCGTCATCCAGAATGCACTGTTTCCACACCCGCTTGGGTTAGGCTATGCGAGTGTCGATTCGCTGATCATGCCGTGGTGTACCTTTACCGAGCCGGAAGTTGCCCATGTCGGGATGTATGAGCATGATGCGAAGGAGAAGGGGATCGAAGTCGAAACCTATACGTACAAACTGGACGAGGTTGATCGAGCGATCCTGGATGGGGAAAACGAAGGATTTGCGAGGGTTCACATCAAAAAAGGGACGGATAGGATCCTGGGCGCGACGATCGTGGCCGCCCATGCGGGTGACATGATCAGCGAATTCTCCGTTGCCATGAAGGCGGGAGCCGGAGCCAAGACAATCGCGGCGACCATCCATCCTTATCCCACACAAGCTGAGGTCAATAAAAAAGTCGTCAATCTCTGGCGAAAAGCGCATTTCACGCAAAGGACCAAGAATCTGTTGATCAAATTGTTTACCTGGATGAGGCGATAGAGCGGCACGTCAGGACCCAAGAGGGTTCACGACGTGGCGCTGAAAGGACAAGACATATGGCACCATATCGTTCTTTCGTCATCGTTGCTCTCGCGTTGTTTGAGCTGGGTGGAATGCTCCTCGGTGATCCGAACCCGCTCCAGGCCGCTTCCCCCACCACCGTAGAGATCGGTCCCTTCTCAACAGCGGATCCGAATGGTCCGTGGCCGGATGGCTGGAAACCACTCACATTTCCTAAAATTGCCCAACACACGACGTATAGTCTCGTACACGACGGCGATCGCGTCGCCGTCAAGGCCGCCAGTCAGGCCTCCTCGTCGGGCTATACGAAAGAAATGTTGATCGATCCCAAGGTGTATCCCATCATCCAATGGCAGTGGAAAGTGTCGAATATCTTGAAGGCCGGCAATGTGGCGAAAAAAGAGGGCGATGATTATCCGGCTCGCATCTATGTCACCTTTCAATACGACAGTGCGAAAGTGGGTCTTTTCGGCAAGGCGAAGTATGAAGCAGCCAAACTCATCTATGGGCGCTATCCGCCGCTCGGCGCCATCAATTACATCTGGGAGAGTCGGGCGCCGGTGGGGATGGCTGTGCCCAACCCCTACACCGAACAGGTTCACATGATTGTGGTGGAAAGTGGACCGACTAAGCTCAACACCTGGATGACCGAAGAGCGCAACGTCTATGAAGACTACAAGCGTGCGTTCGGGGAAGAGCCCCCGATGATTTCCGGCATCGCCATCATGACAGATACCGACAACACCGGCGAATCGGCGGAAGCCTATTACGGAGACATCGTGCTCAAGAAACTGTCTCCTTGACCTACAGCGTGTTCTTCCGCTGCGTCTTTAGCTGCGAACGGCATGTCACACCGGAATTACTTCGACTCTTTGGGCTTTTTGGCTCGCAACTGAGCCAGCGTTTCTTGTATCACGGCTGATCGATCAGCCTTCAGCCGGTCAATGAAGGCCTTGGGGGCTGCGGTCTTCGGGTCATACGTGGCTCCCCAAAGAATTACCTCAAGGAGCACCGGTAACAGATCCTCCCCTTTGTTCGTCAGCTGATAGAGATACTTCTTCTGATCCTTCGGATCGACCCGTTTGGACACAATCCCCTCAGACTCAAGACGACTGAGTCGATCGGCGAGCACATTGGTCGCAATGCCTTCGCCTGAGTCCAAGAACTCGCCATAGTACCGTTTCCCCATAAAGGTCAGATCGCGAATGATCAACAACGTCCACCGATCTCCGAGGACATCGAGGGTAAATGCGATTGGACATCCAGTACGTCGGCACTTCTTGGACGACGGTTTAGCCATAGCCTCTAACATAAGTTGACTACTTGCAATATGCAAGTTGTTGCGCTACCCTCCAAATACTTGCAGTTAGCAAGTAATCTGTCAACGGCGTTCTCGCTCCACACAACAGAGGAGGGCTTATGACGAGGACATTTCTGTTGGCCACATTTGTCTATGCAGCGATCACGCTCGTGTTGGGCATGACATGGCATTTTATCCTGTTTAAAGATCTCTATGACAGCTTGGGGATCTACAATCGACAGGAGCCGATCATCCCGCTGGGATTTACGTCCATGCTCCTTCAAGGCTTGATCATCGCCTATCTTTATCCATCGTTTAACAAGGGTGGTCACCCGATCGGCCAGGGGATCAAATTCGCGCTGCTGATGGGTCTGTTCATGTTCAGCGTCTCGACACTGGCGAACGCAGCGAAGATTCACGTCGCCTCCATGTCCACATGGCTGATGATCCAGACTGCCTTTCACCTCATTCAATTCACAGTTGTCGGGGTTGGGATTGGGCTGATTTACGGTCCTGCCCCACGGGAGCACGCACATGGCCTTTGATCAGGATCTGGCCTTGCGCGTTCGTCGACTCCTGGAGAAACAGGATGGGATTTCAGAGCGAAAGATGTTTGGTGGGCTGGCGTTCTTGCTGAAGGGGAAAATGTTCTGCGGCGTGCTTGGCGGCGATCTCGTCACACGGCTCGGAGCTGAGCAAGCGCAATCGGCATTGAAACGACCACATATACGACCGATGGATTTCACCGGACGGCCAATGAAAGGATACGTTTATGTGGCCCCCGAAGGGTTGAAGACGGATCGTGCACTAGAGACCTTTCTCCGTCGGGCCATTGCTTATACTTCATCCTTGTCCGAGAAGAGCAGCGAGCCAAAGAACAAACGGACGTCCGGAACCGCTAAGACCCGCTGAACTCGTGGCTGTCGCCGAACCCTTGGCATGGCCGATGACACATAACGACTAGGAGAGACTTGCAATACTAGAATGATCGTTGTATTATTACCGCATGGGACGAATCAAGGAATATGATCGGCGGGGCGTGCTGAGCCGGGCCATCTCGGTGTTCTGGAAGAAGGGGTATGAAGCCACGTCGATGAGTGAGCTCATCAAGGAGACCGGGCTGAATAGCGCCAGCCTGTACAAAGAATTTAGGAACAAGGGTGGGTTGTACGAAACGGCTCTGGAAGAATATCGGCAACAGGAGCTGGAGCCCTTCATTAGACCGCTGATCGACGAGCCGAACATGCAGGGCATCGAGACCTTCTTGCAAGGCGTGATCAAGAACGCCACAAACCCTGATTTCAACGGGTGTCTTATGATGAATACCCTTGTAGAAAAGGAGGTGGTCAGCACGGGAGCCGTCAGGCGTGTGGAGAAGTTTTGCACCAGGTTAGAAACCATCCTTGAAGGAGCTATACGCGGCGCACAGAAATCGGGCGAGATCCCGGCTCGGAAAGACCCAGTGGCGCTCGCACATTATCTCCTTTGTCTGATCCAAGGCATGGTGCTGTATGGACGAGTCGAGGATCATAAGCCGCATATTGAAGCGATCATTAGGACCGTTAAACAGACGCTTGTGACATAATTTTTTGCCATATTATAAAACGATCATTCTAAATAAGTACATTCCCACATCACGGTTCACCACTCGCAGGAGGTTCTTATGAAAAGGGGTATCACGACATGTCTCATCCTGGCTGTAGGCATTCTGTCCGGTTGTCTCGCGGATATCAGGCCTGATTCCCTCAAATCAACTACGAGGCCTGAGGCCGACGCACGCGGGCGACAACTCCTAGCGGAAGTGATCTCCGCGCACGGAGGCCTCGAGCGCTGGAAGCAGGCCAAGACCGTGGAAGTGACGGCGCGGGACCATTGGGAGCATTGGATGGGAAGACTGATGTTCATGCCGCAGAAAGAGAGCGGACAGTTGATGCGTTGGCAGACGAGTCTCGGGGGGGACCAGGTGTCTATCGAAATGCAGGAGGGCCCCAATAAGGGTGAGAAATGGGTGATGCAGGACTGGCCCCTGTATCGGGCCGCTCCCGGTGACCAGCCTGACTATGGAGCTGGGAAGAAGATTCATTTCTATGTTGCCACCATGAACTATGCGCTGCAGTTGCCGTTCCGGAGTGCCAATGCTGAGGTCATCCGCTATGGAGGGCAAGGCTCGCTACGCGGCAAACAGTATGACCTGATTTACACCACGTGGCGTACGGCGGAGCCGCAGAAGGACACGAATCAGTATGTCCTCTGGGTCGATCCCCTGACGCATGAACTCGCGTATCTTCAACTGACCGACCGTGAATTGATGAAAGGCGCGGCCGGCATGATGGGATTCAGCGGCTGGAAAACGATCGACGGGTTCAAGATTCCGTCCCGCATCACGTCCTACCACAATGCCGAAAAGAATGTCGTGCTGCACGACCTACGCATCGAGTCAGTGGCGTTTGGCGTAGATCTGCCCCGTGAGGCACAGGCGAGCGCGCCGGCTGCAATTGCGGGTGAGTTTGGCCAGAGAAAGACACGCTTTTGAATGGCCTGAGCTATGTCAGAAACGACGTGACGGCGACGGGACATCACTTGCAGTGCCCAAGAAGAAAAGGAGAACAAGGTATGCGTCTCTTTATGAAGCACACGGATACGACTGCGCCGGAGGGCGCAGCCGCAGTGCTGGCAAAAGTGAGGGAGCGATATGGATTCATCCCCAATCTCGCCGCCACGCTCGCGGAGAGTCCGGTAACGCTCGACGCGGTGCTGAATCTGAGCGGTACGTTCGACAAGACCTCGTTCACGGAGATCGAGCGGCAGGTCATCTTGATCACGAGCAGCGTGGTGAACGGCTGTGACTATTGCAAGACCGTCCATGCTGCGCTGGGTCGGACGGCTGGAATTGACGACAAGACGCTGAAGGCACTCGTAGCGCTGACTCCGCTTTCTGACACGAAACTCAATATGCTGCGCGATTTCACCCAAGCGATGGTCGAGGAGCGAGGCCGGGTTCACGAGCAGCGGCTTCGACAATTTCTCGACGCCGGCTATACGAAGGCGCAGGTGTTCGAAGTGGTGCTGGGGATCGCCCTCAAGACCCTGACAAATTACAGCAATCATCTGACCGGCACTCGACCGAATCCCGAGTTTGTGGCGATGGCCGAACCGCGCGAGAAAGTGGCGTGATTTATTTGGAGGGGGCCTCATTTGGCACCCTCCAATCGATACGCAATCGACATGGGCTGAGTCTTACAGCCTGAGGACAAGATGCCGACACACCCGATGCAATTCCAGGGCTTCCCGAAGGAGACCTTCTCGTTTCTTTCCGACTTGTCGTCGAATAATCGCAAAGCCTGGTTTGATGCCAACAAGGACCGGTTCCGACGCGTCGTCGAGCAACCGGTACAGGAGTTTGTTTCTGCCATGTGCGCTCGGCTGATTCATGCGTTCGAGGAGATCACGCATCTGGAAGGCAAGATCTTCCGAATCCATCGAGATATTCGGTTCAGCACGGATAAGACGCCCTACAAGACCCACATTGGCATTCGCTTCAGTAACGATGCTTCCAAACACTGCGCGACACCATTTTTCTATGTTCAGCTGGAGGCGGACCAGCTCCTCTTCGCCACTGGGCAAACGGAGTTCGAAGGGACTACACTAGATCGGTATCGTGCGGCGGTGATGGATGCTGAAACGGGCCGGGTCTTAGACACTCTGGCGAAGAAGGCGCGGCGTGAGGGGGCCGGTCTACAAGGAGAACAGTTGCAAAGGGTGCCGCGAGGATACCCCGCCGACCACGTCAGAGCCGATCTCTTGCGGCTCAAAGGCCTATATGTCGAGAATTGTCTGCCTGTAAGCACGCAGATCCATGGTCCAGAATGTATCGGAATGTGCCTTGATCAATTCACGAAAGGAAAGCCGCTGTACGATTGGTTGAAGGCCCTTTAAATACCAATCTGCCGTGCATCGGCGGACCTTCGAAGGCAGCATAGCAGGGAGATCGTCGTGATACAGAGAAAGGAAGAAGCCGCTATGTTCAACGCCCTGGTAGGCCTAGTCTTCCTGCTAATGGTTGGGACGGTATACGGCGAAGAATTCCGAACCCACGATCCGCTGAAAGCGTTTGTGTACGGAGAATATTCGCTTGGCGATGACTACTTTATAAAGGGTACCGTGGACACACAACTTTTCCGGTGTATCTTAACGAAGGAAACTGATGGATTTGAGGGCGTCGCGCTGTCGGAGGTTTCGATCTGGGGGTATCGGGGACCGTGGGAAATATTCCGGAAAGAACCAACTGGCTCATATCTCTATGCAGGGACGGACCATTTGAGGAGCACTGCATGTCTGGAATCATGCCAATCCAACACCTACCTGCGAACCGGTCAGTGTCAGTGGCGGCGCGGGTGGCCTCAACAGTAATCATCGTGTGGCTAGTTGCCACCGGAAGCCTTGGATGCGCGGAACGGAGCTACCATTCTTTTGTGGCCTCCCACGATGCCATTCGCCCAGGCATGACCATTGGGGAGGCATTCGATGTAGGGTTAGCCGACTACATGGTCGGCATGGGGGTCAAAAACGTGCCGGGCGCAACACGGCCCGAGACGGGGCCGGCCAGCGACGCCTGCAAACGCCATGTGCTCGACATCTTGTATACTGCGGTATTCCCTGATCCCGCGGTGTTCCGGATCCGGGTATATTGCAACATCAATGCACCCTCGGCACTACAGGTTATCCCCGAAAACTCATTCAAGACCAAGCAGGAGTTTCTCCAGGCGCTCAACTCGATGTACGCTTCATGGGCAAAACATATGGAATTCAGAGTCGAGTCGCCTCCCCTGGAGTCGTTTGGCACTTACAACCACTATATCTTCACGACCGATCAGCAAGGACGGATCGCTTCGGTATCACCTATCCTTTCGGCTTATCCCAAGAAGCAACAGTAACAATCTCCTGCTGTGAATTGAAACGTGCAGTGATCGGCGACAAGCGACTGCGACTTCGGGGAGAGAGACCGCTCGAGTCAGAGGAACTACGGCAACGTCAACCGCTTAGCACAATGGATGTCTCAGATCACCACGCACACCCCTCCGCGCCATCAATTATACCTGGCAGCGTCGTGCTTCCGTCAGGACCGCCGTGCCGAATCCTTATACAGATCAGGTCCACATGATCGTGGTGGGGTGCGGCCCAGACAGGTTGAACACCTGGGTGACGGAGAAGCGGAATGTCTATGAAGAACACAAGCGAACCTTTGCAGAGGAGCCGCCGATGATTTCCGGGATCGCCATCATGACGGACACCGACAACACCGGCGAGTCAGCGGAAGCCCTTCTACGGAGATATTGTGCTCAAACGCAAAGCCGACTGAGTCGAATACTCGCATCGACGATGGCTGTTTATCCTGGAAGCGAGGGGTGGTAGGATTCACGGACAGCCCGTTGGATGGTGTCGATTCTATGCTGGGATCTTCAAAGGGAGGATAGATCATGAATAACAGCAAGAGACGAATCCATGATGGTATCGTCGGCGCGGTGATCACCCTTGGCATCGCGTTGGGCTATGGCTTGCATCCCGCTTGGTTACTGGTACCAGGCGTGATCGGAGTCACGTTGATTCAGAGCGCCTTCACGGGATTCTGCCCCGTGTATTTCCTGCTGGATAAGGCCTGTGCGCCGGAGACAGAAGCCAGTCCCCGAAGCATTTAGAGACGGGTGTCCTCCGGCCCAGGTGACATTCGGTCCGAAGGAACTCTCCTGGACCCATGAGCTGCCTTCCACGGAACTACTTGAGCTGAGCCTCGCTCTCCGGCCCAGTTGGCTGCGCGGGATCCTCTTTCACCTTTCACGCGCAGCCTGCTCGGTTATCCTCTCCATGGCAAGCCTGTCTTCATCTCTGCATCCGAGGCATTCGAGACACTGTGAGGGACCGTCTGTTCCGAAAGATTGTGCTCGGTATCGCTCTTCGACTGTCTGCGTTGAATGAGGTGGCATAACAGAGTGTCGGCGGAGAGCAGTCCTGGTCCATGCAACACGAAATACAGGAAAAGAATCCCCATATAGAACGCTTCTTGGATCGCGGCCTCAGAGAGTTGTCCATACGAGATCGAGGCGACAACGTTGAGTCCAAACAATGAAAGAGCCGCCCACCGACCCGCCAGACCGATGGCCAACAGGAACGAGCCGCCCAATTCGACGGCGGTCGTCACATAGGCGGCCATCTCCGGCGGCAGCCATGGCACGTCGTAGACCATCGTGAAGAGCATCACCGTGGACATCCAGCTGGAGAGCTTCACCATCCCGCCCGTCCAGAAGATATGCGCGAGGTACAGACGGACGGACAAGTCAAATAGCGGGAGCACGGCCTCCAAACCCCAAATGAGTCGGCCATACCATGCCACCGCCATTGCGCCCTTCTTATCTGTCATGACTGCACTTCGAGTGAAAATACCGCGCCTGTGGCAGCATCGGACAGCCCGGACACAAATTGCGCAAAGCCGATTTCTGGCCTGAACTCTTTCGCCATACATTCGACCTCCGCCACAGTTTTTCCATCGCGCATCGCGTGAAGCAGCCACAGCTCCTCGGTCGAGAGACTCCTGACATGGATCTTTCCACAGCCTCTCGTCACCAGGAGACCTCCCTCCTCGGGAGACAGGCGCACGTCGTCGATTCCCTCTCCGCCGGCCTCCTGTTGCAGCGCGTACCAGACTCGCTGCACCGGCAAGGAGAGCCGCAGCAGCCGCACGGCCGGGTTCAGGCGGAATGTCACGGAGGAAGGATCGGCCGACGCAACGGCCTCCCACCACTCCTTCGACGGGAGAGCGGCGTCGGCGGCTTGATACACTTCGTGACAAGCCCATTCCAATCGCGCAAGTTCAACGAGCAGACGAGGGCTTTCGAGTTGAAGGAGGAAGAACGGAAAATGCCAGCCATACGTGAACAGATCCCCACTCGGCGAGGGATACCGCTTCATGTACCCGCGTACGAACAGGTTGAAATAGCGACCTCCGATCAGACGACGAAGCATGGGATAGGTGGTCGCCAATGCCTGCACATAGTTGTTTCGAATCAATCGACGATAGAGGGCCAGACTTCGCCACGGTACCCCGGTGACGATCGACGGCACGACAGCCTCACCCCTCCCTGCGACTATTGCCGCTGCGAACGAGCGCTGCAGCTCACGCAATGGTGGCATGACACGCTCCGAGTAGAACATCCGCCTGCGATGCTTGGTCCACAAGCACAGAGAGCGGAGGGAGGTTGGTATCCCACTCGATCAATGTCGGGCGCGGACCGAAGTGGTGGAGGACCCACTGATACAGACCCCACACTTCCGGATACACCGCTTGCCCATGGGTATCGACCAGCCATCTTCCGACGTGGTCGAATCCCGCCAGATGGATCTCTTGAACGGCATCGGGCGGAATTGCGTCGAGGAACCTCACTGGGTCCAGGTGAAAATTCACGGCATTGACGTAGATATTGTTGAGATCCAGCAGAATCCCACAGCCGGTTCTCCTGACGATTTTGGCCATGAACTCACCCTCTGGGATTGTGGAATCTCGCCAGGTCAGGTAGCGGGTGATATTTTCGATCAGCAGCGTCCGTTTCAACAGGGTCTGGATCTCGTCGATCTTGGCACAGACGTGGCTCAAGCTTTCCTCTGTATACGGGAGCGGCAACAAATCGTTGAAGAACCGCCCATCCACGGAACTCCACGAGAGATGCTCCGATACGAAGGTCGGCTGGAAGCGATCGAACAACGCCTTCAATTTACGGAGATGCGTTGAGTCGATCGGATCGGTGGAACCCAATGAAAGCCCAACTCCGTGAAAACTCAATGGGTAGTCGGCTCGAATCCGCTCCAGGATACAAAGCGCGACGCCTCCCTCGCCAAAATAGTTTTCCGGATGGGCTTCCATCCAGGCCACCGGAGGTGGCTCCTCCAGGATCTCTCGATAATGTTGTGACCGAAGCCCGATCCCGGCGCGCGCCGGGATCGGAGTGGCAACCAGTTGTGACATCGATGACCGTCCTACATCTTCTTCATTTCTTCTTTCATCTTGGCCATGTCTTCTTTCGTAATGGCGAGGACGGTGCCTTTGGCGATCTTGGTACATACACCTTTCGGCAGGAACACATACGAATCGGCCTCGTTGTCGGATTTGGCCATGCCCGCACAGGCATGGAGGCTGGTTCTCACGGCACAATCGTTCATGCCGGCCTTGGCGACTCCGCCGCAGGCTTCCCAACCAGACGGAAGTTGTGGGACCTTGGGCTCGGCGCTTGCCGCCTGGGCTCCGACCAGGCTCAAGGCTACTAATAATGCGGAATGGATCACGGCATTCTTCTTTATCTTCACGTTCATGTGGTTCTCCTGTTAAGAGTTGTTGAAACGGCGCTCTTATTGACCTCGTGAGCTTGCTTTCTACCCGTCAGGACATCCTCACCGAGAGACCTCCTTTCTAGAATGCGAGAACATCATGTTCCCAACCGTGGGTTCAGAGCACAGTGGTACACTCGCATCCTACCGATCGCCCCCACACCAAGCTGTGAGGCGGCTTACAAATCCAGAAAAGAATGGAGGAGTGCGGCCCCGACTCGGACCCTGCGCTGATCCCACGCGGAAACGGCTCTCGTCGTGAAACCGAAACGGTTTCATACACCGTTGTCTCTTTCGATTCGGATTTGTTCTGCCCGCCTGAATCCATTCACCGTTTCGTGCCTCTGACTGTTTGAAACAGGTGTATGCTCGCCTGATGAACTGGATTTGGGCGAGAGGAGACTAGGTCGATGGAAGCTGTAGATCTCATTCGGGTTGGGTCGTACGTGTCTGTCCTCGGCGTGATGGCGACGTGGGAGCTGTTGGCGCCACGGCGGAAGCTGACGGCATCGAAGCTCTGTCGTTGGGGCGGCAATTTAACGATCGTGGGCTTGAACACCGTCCTCGCCCGCCTGCTGTTCATGGGCGGCGTCGTGGCAACGGCGGCGATGGCGCAGGATCATCACTGGGGACTCTTGAATTGGGTCGAAGGGCCGGCCTGGCTCGAACTCACCCTGGCGATTGTCGCGCTTGATTTCATCATCTATTGGCAACATCACGTCTTCCATGACGTCCCGACCTTGTGGCGCTTCCACATGATGCATCACTCCGACCTGGACCTGGATGTGTCCAGCGGGGTGCGTTTTCATCCGGTGGAGATCGTCATCTCGATGGGAGTGAAGACGCTGTCTGTACTCGTGCTAGGAGTCGCTCCGCTTGCGGTCGTGATCTTCGAGATCATCCTCAACAGCACGGCCCTGTTCAACCACAGCAATGTTCGGATGCCGGTCACCCTCGATCGAGTGCTCCGGTGGTTCATCGTCACGCCGGATATGCATCGGATTCACCATTCGACGGATGCGCGAGAAACCAACAGCAACTACGGATTCAACGTGCCCTGGTGGGATCGCCTGTTCGGCACTTATTGTCCCCACCCGGCTTTGGGGCAGACAGGCATGAAGATCGGCTTGGAGCATCTCGGTCCACCGGTCTGCCTGAACCTCTTCATGATGCTCCGCTTCCCATTCGTGACGCAGTTGGGACGGCACGCCAGCCGCGCACAATCGTGAATACTGTTCGAACCGACATCACGGTTTGAGGAACACTTGTAGTACGTTATCCAGTCTGAAGTGGGTCTTTCTTTGCTGCAGCTGATTAGTTGCGTCCCGCCATCACGCCACCATCGACATCCCAAATCGCACCAGTCACCCAGGCTGCATCGTCGCTCAGCAGGAACGTGATGGTCCGAGCGACGTCCTCAGCCGTCCCAATCCGGCCGATTGGGTGAAACCCGTTGAAGGAGGCCAACGTCTCGTCAACTTGACTGGGTTCGATGAAGGCCTGGTAAATGGGAGTCTTCACCACGGCCGGCGAGACGGCGTTGACGCGAATATTGTGGCCGGCCAACTCCATCGCCATGTGTTGGGTGAGCGCATGCAGTCCTGCTTTCGCCATGGAATAGGCAGAGGACGGCGTCGCCTTAATCGCTTGTCGCGCCCACATGGATCCGATATGCACGATCGAACCACCGCCGTTGGCGGCCATGTTCTTGGCGACGGCCTGCGAAATGAAGAAGAGGGCCCGATTCAGATTCAGATACCTGTCGTAGTTCTCGGGGGTGTGATCAAAAAACGGGGTGGGCTTGAAGTAACCCGCCGCATTCACCAAGTATTTGATATGGCGACTGTGGTGCTCGGCAAATGCAAGAATACGCTGGACATCATTCGGCGCGTACAAGTCGGCGGCAAATGCCTCGACGGTTCCAAGCGTTGACAGCTCGCGCACTGCCGCCTCCAGTTTTCCTTGAGACTTGCCGACGATCGCAATGGAGATATTTCGCTCCAACAAGAGCTTCGCGGTGGCAAAACCGATTCCACTGGAGCCACCGACAATGAGGGCGATGGGGCGATTCGAATGTTCCATTGATAACCTCCCATGAATAGGGCCTCAGTCAAGAGGCGACTGGATACCTTGATGAACGATGAACGATGGACGGCTAAACCCGCGAGGAGGTTGCAGACGTGGCGACTGCGACTCGTTCATGTTTGATCCTCCTTTGTGGTGGTGACGCAGCGTCATAATGGGAGCTCACGACAACCGACAGTCCGGCTGATTGGGCGTGCTGGCAACCGAGTCGCCAGGAACTGTGGCCAAGAGTTGGTAGTGGCCCAGGCCCAGCTCCTTGCCATACGCTTTCCCCACCAGCACGTCTTGCACATGTTGGTGGTCGCTGGCGCGGAAGTAGGAGCGTCCCTCTTTCAGGCCATCGAATTCATGCCCCTCCAGCGCTTTGATGACCGCCTGCGTGTTGGTCGTGCCGGCCCGTTGGACCGCCTCCAACATCTGCGTCATGGCCGCATAGCCGTGGTAGCAGCGCGAGGTGGGAGTATGCTGGTACTTGTCGATCACGCCCTGGATAAAACGTCGTGAACTGTCGCTCCTGACTTTGGGATCCCAGATCAGCCCCCAGATGCCGGCATGGTCGGCGTAGCCAAGCGGGCGCCCAATCTGTTCGCCGCTGACCATCCCACCGACACCGATCTGTTCTTTGCCCAGCTCAAGTCTGCTGTAGGCCTTCAGGGCATGAACGAGATCCCAGCCATAGAGATTCAGAATCACGGCACTGGGTTTCGCCGTCTTGGCCTGGGCCATCGCGCTTGTGAAGTCGGTGGTCCCGAAGGGTGTACTGAGCGAGCCAATCACTTCACCGCCTTCGACCAGGAGGGCGTCGGTCATGGCCTGTTCTGCCGCTCGGCCGTCCATCGTCTCGGCTGTGACCATGAACCAACGATTCCCATAGGCCTTCACGAGATGGGGTGTGACGGCTTTGGATAACATCCGAGCGTTCGGCATGAACACGAAGGTGTGCGAGTTGCATCCGGAACCCGTCAATTCCGGGACATGCGCCCCGGTCACCATAAAGAGTGTGTTTTCCGTTTTTGCGAGATCGGCGACTGCAAGGGCGACCTCTCCATTTAAGGTCCCCATCAAGAAGTCCACACGGTCTTCTTTGATAAGTTTGGCGGCAGCCTTGAGCCCGGTCCGGACATTCGAGGCATCGTCGGCCTCCACAAGTCTCACCGGTCGTCCCAACACCCCGCCGCTCTTGTTGAAGTAGTCCACCGCCACGGTTGCGCCATGTACGTCGTGGATGGAGGACGTGCTGTACGGACCGGAGAGCGGATCGATGATCCCAACCTTGATTGGTTCTGAGGCATAGGCGATAGCTCCTGACCGCGGGCGCCGGAGTAAGTCAGGCCAATCTCCGAGAGCGAGCACGCCACCCGTTGCGGCTGTCAGTTTCAAAAACCTTCGACGCGAGATATTGTGCATCGGTCCTGTCTCCTCTACGTTGACAGCGGCAGAAGCCCGATCGCTTCCACCGCGCTCCTATGCTCGAACCAATCCAAGCTGCGCTTCCAACTCGGCGATGCGAGATTTCAACGGCGCGATGGCCTCCTCCACCTCGTCGAGGGAATAGCGCGGGGTGATGTACTTGGGGCAGTTCCAGTCGTAGGACACCACCTCGATGATGACGACCCGCTCGGCCTTGTTCCGCATGTCCCCCTGCGCGAGCCGCTCTGCGAGAGCCGTATTCTCCCGGACATCTTCTACCCGCGCATGACCGAGGATCTTCAACCGTGCCCGGTTCTTATAGTCCATGAGAAACAAGGCCACCCGGTCGTTCACGTGGAAATTCCCCGTGCTCAGCAGTTGCCGGTTTCCCCGGTAATCGGCGAACGCGAGCGTGGCAGGATCGAGAACTTTCAGAAAGCCTTTCGGCCCGCCCCGGTGCTGGACATAGGGCCAACCGGTTTCGCCGACTGAGCCCAAATAGAAACTGTCACGATCCGCAATAAAGCGAGCTTCGGCTTCGCCGAGGGGATCACGGTCAGGAACATCAGTGATCGTCAACGCATGCCCGTAGTACCGTTGCTGCGCCAGGCGGACCGACTCGGTCATCGTCATCTGCAGATATTTCATCGCCATCGTCTTGCCCTCCGTCGGGCGGGAGGGAAGGCGGCCTGAGGCCGTCTTCCCACCAGCCCTGCTCGACCGGTCAAAACACCACCACGCTCCATCCGTCTGCCAGGTAGCGCCTGAGGCTCAAGAGCCCTGGCGTTCCCGGCAACGCGTTGTCGTTCACACTCGTCACTCCACACGACTTCACGCTCTCCGTGGCCCCGAACACCTCAGCGCAGGCGCACGATGCGCCCTGGACCACATCGCGTACGGATTGATAGAGCGCATGAGCCGGGTGTGTCAGCTTGGTCAGCTCCGCCGGCCACCTAGTGCCTGGCCCATTGAATACCACGGCGACGTCGTCGCCTTTCTGCTTGGATTCTGCGGCCAGCGCGAGTGCATTGAACACGCGTCCCAGCGCTTCTTCGGCGCCGCTCTTGGGATCGGACAATATGACGATTGCTGTTTTCATAGCTCCTCCTGTTTTGTCAGTGAGACGTTTCGTTGCTACTACCGAGTTATCTGATAGCTGAGAACGCCTTGACGGTTTGCGCTGTGCTCCAGATATCGCTGGCCATCAGCCGAAAGTTTACGAAGGCTGCTTCATAGCCGTCGAATCCCGGCAACTTGGCAGCCGCCGTAGCGTCGGTTGCCACCACAACCTCGAACCCCTGTTCAAGCAGTTCGCGCAGATGTGATTCCGTGCAGAGGTTCGCCGACATCCCGGCAAGAATGACCTGACTGATATCGGCCTTGCGCAGTTGCAGAATCAGGTCGTTCGACTCAGGACCAAACACCTTGTGCGGGCTGGTGATAATCGTCCGACCGTCTTCGATATACGGCTTATACCGCTCGAGCCAATCAGCACCCGAGCCAGTGAAGCCGTCCTGCGTCAAGGCCCCCTTTCGGTCAAACATCCCGATGTTGTGCATGAGGACTTCCAGTGCCCCACCGAACCTCCAGTGATGGTCATGCTGATAGTAGTAGTGCGGGCTCACGAAGACCGGCACTCCAGCAGACTTGGCGGCTCTGAAGAGCGTTTCAAGATTCTCCACCGTGTTGTTTTCCTGCACGCTCTGACCAACCACGCCCCAGGCTACCCCTTTGGGGCTGAGAAAATCGTTCTGCGGGTCGGTGACGACGACGGCTACCCGTCCTTTCTTGATCGTCAGCCCTGGACGGGGGATAGGCGCGTCCGCCCGTGGGCCAGCGTAGTGCGCCACGGTTGGCTTGGAGTCCTGTGCGTGCAACGATGAGATCTGAGGGAGGCTGACGACGACGACAGCCAGCGACATAACAATTGATCGAATAAACCTGGTCATGATGGTTTCCCTCCTCCTTTCATGATCGAATAGGAAACGTCTTCGTTGAGCCCTTAAGAGCCTTCCTTACCCGCACGCGCAGGACGACGTGGCGCACCCGGTGGTGAGTGTGACCTCCGGAAAGTCGATGACGGTCCCGGCGATGTGGTTGATGTAATTGCTGAAAGTATTCAGCGCGACATGCGCCACGGTCTCAACAATTTCACCGTCCGTCAGTCCGGCATGGCGGGCTTGTTCGAGCCCTGTCTCCCCGAGTTCCCCGTGCTGCACCACGATGCTGTGCGCGAGTTTCAAAATGGCATCCGTGCGCGGGTCCACTGCCGCAGCCATCCTCGCATCGGCGAGGTCCTGTTGGCTCAGTCCGAGTTTGCCGCCAATGAACGAGTGGGCGCTGAGGCAATAGGTACAGCGATTGGTCTCTGCGACGGTGAGCGCAATCTGTTCGCGAAGTTTGGGGGAGAAGCTTCCGTCCGCAAGGGCGGCGCTGAAGCTGAGGTACCCTTGGAGCGCAGCTGGCGCGTTGCCCAGGACTCGAAAGAGATTGGGGACGACTCCCAGCTTCTTGTGGACGCCCTCGAAGAGCGTCTTGGCTGGTCCAGTGGCTGTCTGCGGATCGAGTTGTGCGATGCGAGTCATGATACCTCCTTCAACGGTGTGGGTTACCCGCGCTTCAAGTACGCGATTGATTATCCAGTTCAGCAGTAACCGTGCCTTTGTGCGTAGATCGCTAACCCATTGATAATAGGTTACTGTGCTAACTTATCTGCCAGATCGATGATTACGAGTATTCGTAATCTACGAGTCCTCGTTGTAATTCATCTCGAAATCTCGTAGTTTGCGCCCTATGAATCCCACACAACTTCCCCAGGTGATGGTGGCCACCGCGCGTTACCGCGGGCTTCGCGATGTCTTGCGATCGATCACTGATGGCATTGCCCAATGCCCAAATACTGTCCTGACACGCATCTGGCTGGTCGAACCGGATGCGAGCTGCGACCTGTGCCGAATCCGGGAGGATCTTCCGGAGGGTGAACAGTCACTGCACCTCGTTGCCAGTGCGGGCATACCCCATGATCCGCAGTCCGACTACGGCCGCCTCGACGGTTCCTTTCATCGATTTCCATTGGGAGAACGCAAAATCGGGCGTGTGGCTGCGACCGGAGAGCCCCTTTGGCTGGCCGGGCTGCAAGGCAACGAAGCATGGATGGCGCGCCCAGCTTGGTTTACACGCGAGGGAGTGAGGACCTTTGCTGCGCAGCCCTTGACCTACCGGGACGAGATTCTCGGAGTCCTGGGGCTCTTCGACCGGGGCTTGCTCAACGAGGAAGCCTTCGAATGGTTGCGGATCTTCGCGGATTACGCGGCGGTGAGCATTGCGAACGCCAAAGCGTATGAGGAGATCGACCTCCTTCGTGCTCGCTTGGAAGAAGAGAACCTCTATCTGCGAGAAGAAGTCACCGCGGCTCTTGGGATGGGAGAATTCGTCGGTGAGAGCCAAGCGCTGCAGCATGTTCTGCGGCAGGTGGAGTTAGTGGCTCCTACTGATGCCGCGGTCTTGATTACTGGTGAAAGTGGGACGGGCAAGGAACTGATTGCTCGCGCAATTCATGACCGGAGCGCGCGCAAGGGGCGAGCGTTGATCAAGGTGAACTGCAGTGCTGTCCCGGATACCTTGTTCGAGAGCGAATTTTTCGGTCATGTGAAAGGTGCCTTTACCGGAGCGCTGGCTGAGCGCCCAGGCCGTTTCGAAATGGCCGATCATGGCACTCTCTTTCTCGATGAGATCGGTGAGATCCCCCTCCCGATGCAAGCCAAATTACTGCGTGTGCTCCAGGAAGGAGAGTTCGAGCGTGTCGGTGACACCCGCACACGCCACGTGGACGTTCGGATCCTCGCGGCGACCAATCGAGACCTGAAACAGGAAGTCGAAGCCGGTCGCTTTCGCGAAGATCTCTACTATCGACTCAGTGTCTTCCCCCTTCACATCCCCCCGCTGCGCGAGCGCCCAGAAGACATTCCGAAGCTGGCGGCCCATTTTATCGCTCAGAGCGCTACGCGAATGAACCGCCGGGCCCCGCGCCTGACTCAAGCGGTCTTGGGTCAACTGGCCGCTCATCACTGGCCGGGGAATGTGCGCGAACTCCAGAACGTCGTTGAGCGCGCCGTCATCCTCTCCCAAGGCCGCACCCTGGATATTCATCTCCCATCCTCGCCCTCCCGCCCCCCTGGAGTGCCATCAGCACCGGCTCCTCCAGCATCGCAGGTAGCGACTCGGCAAGAGTGGAGGCGTCAAGAGCGGGAGAATATCTCGCAAGCCTTACGGCTCACCAAGGGGAAGATATTCGGCGCAAACGGTGCCGCCGTGTTGTTAGGCATGAAACCGACGACGCTGGCATCACGCGTCAAATCGCTCGGGATCAAAAAGACGAAACCGGATCTCTGATCTCCCTCTCTCGACACCGGCGCGGCAACAGGCTGCAGAGCCTTGGTCACCTTTCCACTCATGCAAGGTGCCTGCACAGCGACAGAGGCGTATCAGCCTCCGATCTTAGCCTGAGCCTTCCACGCTTGCGCTGCAAACTGTGGATCAAGCGGCGTGTGTGCGATGTGGTTCGTGTAATTGCTCAAGGTCTTGAGCGCCACGATCGTCAGCACATCCAACAGGTGCTGTTGCCCATACCCTGCCGCCACGAATAGCTCCAAGTCCTCTTCGGGTACCCAGCCGCGATGATGCAAAATGGACAGCACCAAGGTACGAAGCGCATTGAGTTTCCGGTCGGAAAGTGGGCGCTGCGCTCGCAGCGCGTCAAGGACGTCCTCAGGCATCCGGACCATCTGGGCCACCGTGGAATGGGCTCCCATGCAGTAGGTACAGCTGTTGGCGGCACTGACCGTCAACGTCACGACTTGCTGCTCAACTGGAGTGAGCGCGCTCTGCTCCAACGCTTTATTGATCCCCGCATAGGCCTGCACCGCCGCTGGCGACCCGGCCAGCACGCCATACAAATTTGGCACAAAGCCGTATTTCTTTGCGGTGGCTTCGAGCGTCGCCCGCGATGCCTCCGGAGCCGTGTCCTTCGTATAAATGGGAAACTGCATGTTCATCCTCCTTCTTGTGATGTGCAATGAGCGTCCTTTACTTCCCCTGCGCAGCCATGTGTTGCAGTGCCTCGGTCGTGACGGGAGAGCCGCCGACCCCCCACTGACCTGACGGAACGTCTTCCACGATGACCCATGTGACGGGC
Organism: Nitrospira sp. CMX1; assembly: GCF_054902215.1. NCBI lineage: Bacteria > Pseudomonadati > Nitrospirota > Nitrospiria > Nitrospirales > Nitrospiraceae > Nitrospira > Nitrospira sp. CMX1. Next base: position 74,215 of record NZ_JBUBKD010000047.1, read on the forward strand.
CGCAATCCTTCTCCTTCGACAGACACAATTGCATCCGTGACCTTGCGGATCAATTCCTGTTTCTGTTCCAGACTGAGAAACCCGCTGAGGCCTTTCAATTGTGCGAGTGGCATCTTATTCACCTCCTTTCTGCTGTGCGCGTTTGTTCAAGATCGATGAGCCCACCAGACTCCCATTTCTCCTCTAGGCAGGCACTGCCCGATGGTCTAGATGGTATTGAGCTCGGCAAGTTCCACAACACACCAGCCAAAGACATCCATCGGGGTAGTAATCGCACTGAAACTGCGGGGCCAAATCATGGCGTCCACAGCTCGGACAGGGAAGCTCATGGAGTTGAATGCGTAATGCCATCACGGGGTCGTCCCGATGAATCATGGCAAGCCTCCCTGCTATCTAAGAATGTTTGAACAATGTCGGCCTCCACCGGCCATGACAGCCGAGAGCGGGTCAACGGCCTCTGTGACGCCGCGGCGGTTGTCTCGTCGTTTGTGCTGAAGAATGGTGGCATCGACCAAGTTTCCGCAAACAAGGCACCGATACCCCTCCACACAGAAATCGCCGCTCGTGCCTTGCAGATCATAAAACCACTCGCTCACCATCAAACCGGCACATCGTTGGCACGTCATGACGTACCTCCTTCTGAGTGACAGATCCGTTCATTGCCAAGCGCAATCCTACCGACTTGCCCCCGCTCAATCTGTAAGACACCTTACGTGGCCAATAAAATCGACCTGGAGGTGTGTAAGCCAGACCACAGATGAATCAAGAAGGCGTGGAGTAGAGTCCACGGTCATAGGGATGGTCGAGCCGACACAGTATCGTTTCAAACCCATCGTCATCTTGAAAGGAGCACATCCATGTCCAAAGTCGCGATCGTCGTCCTGGCCGACACGGAAACACACGAAGGATTAGGGCGTGTGGTGAATGCCTTGGAAGCTGTGAAGGAGTTCAAGGAGGGGCACGATGACGTGCGGCTCATCTTCGACGGAGCAGGCCCCAAGTGGATTCCGGAACTAGAGAAGCCCGATCACATGGCGCACGGCCTGTATGCTGCGGTGAAAGATCGGATCAAAGGCGCGTGCGAGTTCTGCGCGGGGGCATTTGGAGTGAAAGATCAGGTGGTCGCCTGCGGGGTGAAGCTGACCGGGGAGTATGACGGCCATCCAAGCTTCAAGAAGCTGGTCGCGCAGGGGTATCAGGTGATCACGTTCTAAGTTGGCCTGTCCGACAGGTATGTCTGGGACTTCGACCACCGCCCACGCCATAAGGCATAGAGGACGGGAATCACCAGCAGCGTTAGCACCGTAGATGACACCATCCCGCCGATCATCGGCGCGGCGATCCGCTTCATCACATCAGCGCCCGTACCGCTGGTCCACATGATGGGGAGCAAGCCACCCATGATCGCGGCCACCGTCATCATCTTGGGCCGTACTCGTTGAACCGCGCCATCCATAATCGCGTCGCGGAGGTCCTGCGCCGTTGCCATTCGACCTTCGCGCACACGCCGCTCATAGGCTTCATCGAGATAGACAAGCATCACCACGCCCGTCTCCGCCGCCACGCCGGCCAGCGCAATGATCCCCACCCACACGGCCACGCTGAGATTGTAGCCCAGGTAATGGAGATACCAGATGGCTCCAATCACGGCGAAGGGGACGGACAAGAGCACGATCAGCGATTTGGCCAGCGATCTAAAATTCAGATACAAGAGCAACAGGATCACGGCCAGGGTCATAGGAACCACCAATTTCAGTCGCTCTTCAGCTCGCACCAGATGTTCGTACTGGCCGGTCCAAACTAGACGGTACCCAGATGGCATCGCGACCTTGTCGCGGACTGCCCGTTGGGCATCTTGGACATAGCCCCGCAAGTCACGCCCACCGACTGACACCGATACGAGACCAGCCAGCGCCCCCGCCTCATCCGCAATCGACGGCGGCCCCTGGGTGATCACCATCTCCGCGATTTGGCCGAGGGGAATCTGCGCGCCGGTCGGCGTGGGAATCAGCACCCGTTTGAGCCGGTCTGGATCATCGCGCAACTCGCGCTTATAGCGAACGTTGACCGGATATCGTTCCCGCCCCTCGACCGTGGTCGTCACGGTTTCTCCTCCGATGGCCGAGGTGATCACCGCTTGCACGTCACCCACCGTCAGGCCGTACCGGGCCGCCTCACGTCGGTTCACGATCATATCCAAGTAATAGCCCTCATTGAGCCGTTCGGCGAAGGCGCTCCTGGTGCCCGGCACGGTCGCCAAGGCCTGTTCGATTTCGATGCCGATTCGTTCGATCGTCTTCAAGTCTGGCCCCAGCACCTTGATTCCAACCGGGCTCCTGACGCCGGTCGTGATCATTTCGGTGCGGGTCTGGATCGGCATCCACCAGATGTTCGGAAAACCGGGAATGCGCAGCTTCGCGTCCATCTCATCCAATAACCGGTCCCAGGTCATGCCAGCTCGCCATTGGGCTTCCGGTTTGAGCGTGACTGTGATTTCGGCCATGCCGACGAAGGCCGGGTCGGTGGCGGTGGGAGCCTTCCCCATCTTGCCGAACACCCGCTCCACTTCCGGGAAGGTCGTGAGCAACTGATCCTGAACCTGCAAGACCTTCGTCGCTTCAGGAATCGAAAGGCCTGGGACGGTGGTCGGCATATACAGGATGGTACCCTCGTTCAGCGGTGGCATGAACTCCGCGCCGAGTCGAGAGAACACCGGCACCGTGATCGCCACTGCTGCGACGGCGAAGCCCACGGTCAGCCACCGGACTCGCAGGGCACCAGAAAGGATAGGCCGATACAGGGCAATGAGCCATCGGTTCAGCGGATTCTTGGTTTCAGGGCGAACCTTCCCACGAATCAACAATACCATCAGCACGGGCGCCAACGTCACCGAGAGAACGGTAGCAAAGAGCATCGAAAAGGTCTTGGTGTAGGCCAGGGGCGTGAAGAGACGCCCTTCCTGTGCTTCCAGGGCAAAGATCGGCAGGAATGACACGGCAATCACCAGCAGTGAAAAGAATAAGGGCCGCCCGACCTCTTTTGCGGCGGCAATGATGATCTCAGTTCGCTTGCCCGAGGGGGATTGCTCCAGCCGTTTATGGGCATTCTCGACCATCACGATCGCGGCATCGACCATGGCTCCAATGGCGATGGCGATCCCGCCGAGCGACATGATGTTGGACGCAATCTTCAAGTAGGCCATCGGGATAAAAGCGAGCAGCACCGCCACTGGAAGAATGAGGATGGCCACCAGGGCGCTTCGAACATGAAACAGAAAGACCAGTGCGATCAGGCTCACGATCACACTTTCTTCAACTAGTTTCTCACGGAGGACGGTGATCGCGCGATGAATGAGATCGGACCGATCGTAGGTGGGAATAATGCGTATGCCCTCGGGCAAGGCCGGTGTGATTTCTTTCAGCCTGGCTTTGATCCGCTCGATCACGTCGAGCGCGTTCTCTCCAGCCCGCATGATCACGATTCCCCCGACCGTCTGGCCCTTGCCATCCAATTCGGCGATACCCCGCCGCTGGTCCGGCCCGAGTTGGACATGCCCGATGTCTCGAACCAGAACGGGCGTACCTCGTCCATCCGTGCCGACGGGAATCAGTTCAATCTCATCAACCGACCGAAGGTAACCACGTCCCCGAATGACGTACTCGGTACCGGCCATCTCCAACACCCTGCCGCTCACCTCCGCGTTGCTGTTACGGACGGCTTCGATGACCTTTTGAATCGGCAGCCGATAGGCTGCCAAGGTGTTCGGGTCCACCTCGATTTGATATTGTTTGACGAATCCACCGATCGCTGATACTTCTGCCACACCTGGCACACTCTCCAGTTGGTAACGCAGGTACCAGTCCTGAAGGCTCCGTAGCTGTGCAAGGTCGTGCATCCCCGATTCGTCTACCAACGCGTACTGATAGACCCACCCGACTCCAGTCGCATCCGGTCCCAGTGTCGGCGTGACACCCATCGGCAACTTGCCGGTAAGCTTCTGGAGATATTCGAGGACACGACTTCTAGCCCAGTAGAGATCGGTCCGGTCTTCGAAGATCACATACACGTAGGAGACGCCGTATTCCGAGACACCCCGGACCCGCTTGACTTTAGGTCCAGCGAGCAGAGAGGTCACGACCGGGTAGGTGATCTGATCCTCAATGAGGGTTGGGCTTCGCCCCTGCCACTCGGTGTAGACGATCACCTGAACGTCCGAAAGGTCTGGAATGGCATCCAGAGGAACCTGAAATACCGCCCACAGACCCCAGCCGCTCAGCAGCAACACACAGAGGATAACGAGGACTGGATTGCGGGCACTCCCTTCGATGAGTCGTGCGATCATTGTTTTTTATCCCCCATCCCGCGGGCTGTTTCGCCCTCCCACCCCCCAGCCTGCCAAGACAGGCTGTTTTCCCGTGGAAAGCGGGCGTCCCACGGTTACATGCCTCCTCCGGCAACCATGAATTGAAACTTTTCCATAACCGGTGCTTGGCCTGGGATGGTCACGTTGACAGTCACGACCCAAGTACCGCCCATGCCGAACATCACCTTGCCTTCATAGAGTCCGTACTTGATGTGGTGCGCCGTCACCTTGGAATCGGTCATGCCTGGCATCGGCATGGTATAGACGAACAGAACGTGCGCATTGGTCACTGGTTTGCCGCTCGGATTCGTCACCCTGAGCTTGAGGATCACCGCACCCGCCTTGGGCGTTTCGGGCAAGGTCGTGAAGGTCAGGGTGTATCCAGCCACCTTGCGGGTTTCGGAGATGGCTTTGGCTGAACCCAAATCCATACCCGGCATGCCGCTCATGTCTTTCATGCTTGACATTCCTTGCTTTCCAGCCATCCCTTCCATCTTGGCTTCATAGGCGCCACGCATTTGCCAGTCGCCCATACCGATCCGGCCCATCATGCTCTGCATGCTCGAAGCCGATGCCAATTTACTTTCCGCGTCCAACAAGAAATTAGCCGATGTGACGATCCGATCCCCTTCTTTGAGTCCTTCCATCACTTCCACTGCATCCTGACTACGACGCCCCAGTTTGACTACAGTAGGTTCATACCGGCCTTGCCCGCGATCCATGAAGACGAGTTGACGAAGCCCGGTATTCAGTACGGCTTCCTTTGGTACGACTAAAGTCCTGGCTACATTCGTCCGCACAGTCACGTTCCCATACATGCCCGGCTTCAATTTCATCTCAGGATTCGGCAATTCCAGACGTACTCTTACAGTACGGGCTTCGGTGTTCAGTGTTGGATAGACATAGGCCACCTTGCCGCTGAATGTTTCTCCCGGATAGGCGGCAAATGTGATCAAGGCCGGCTGACCAACTTTCGTGACCGCCATTTCCGATTCATAAATATCGGCAGAGATCCAGACCGTGGAGAGATCCGCGATCTCGTAGAGAGTCACGCTCGGCTCCACGTACTTCCCCGGCAAGGCCTCACGTTTCATTACGATCCCGGAGGAAGGGGCATAGATCGTCAGCATCGGCTCGGCTTGGCCTCGACGCTCAAGAGCCTCGATCTGTGAACCGGTCACATCCCAGAGTCGCAAGCGCTCCCGCGCACTCGCCACGAGCGCATCGGC